>NZ_NHSK01000136.1 GCF_016653355.1 Rhodoplanes elegans
CCGTGATGCGGTCGGGCTCGGTGCCCCAGGCGGCCCGGTAGGCCGCCGCCTGCGGGCGGGCGAGCAGCAGCAGGCGGGTCGGCGCGCCGGGCGCGAAGGCGCCGGCCTCCAGCCGCCGAAAGGCGCGGTAGCGCGGCAGCAGCGCGCGCCAAGACACGCGCCGGATCCGGGCCGCGATCGACGGGTCGGCGCAGTAGAGGAGGTCGAGCCCCGGCATCTTGTTGAAGCCGACCACCGCGTGGAATCTCGGCGCGGCCGCCGCGACCGCGGCCGCGAAGGCCGCCTGGACGCCGTGATTGGTCCGCCCCGGTGCCTTCAGGATCTCGACCGGGAGATCGTCGGCGAAGGTCCCGGCCGCCCGCTCGGCGATGAGGATCGTCACGCCGGCGCCGCGGTCCCGCAGGGCGCGCGCGATGGCGAGGCAGTCGCGCTGCAGGCCGCCGCCGGGAAACAGCTTCACCACGGCGAGCGCGATGCGCAGCCGCGCGCGCTCCGCCGCGACGAGCGCCTGGCCGCCGCCGGCGCGGTTGGCGATGTCGAGGCTCACCGCCAGGCCGGACGCGGCAGCCGGGCGAGCAGGCGACTGCGCAGCATGGCGAGGTCGAGCGTGAGGTCGCGCTCGAGACCGCGGCCCGTGTAGATGGCGAACAGGCCGAGCCCGATGGCGCCGAGCAGGACCGGATAGAGCAGATAGAGGGCGATCGGCGAGCTCTGGCCGATCGCCATGCAGGCGAAGCCCAGGATGCGCAACGCGAACACGCCGACGATCACCACGGCGGTCGAGCCGACGCGGCCCTGGCGGGTCGAGCGCGGCGTGCACATCAGCATGTAGGCGAGCACCACGAAGGCGATCGGATAGAGAGGCGCGACGAGTCGGTCGTTGAGCTCGACCCGGAACTGGTTGGGCGAGGTCTTGAGCAGCTTGTCGTCGGGATCGGGGAACAGGAGCTCCCACAGATAGCGCTCGCGCAGACCGTAGGAGACCCGGTTCGCCACCGTGTAGGGCGACAGGTCGAAGGCGTAGCGCTCGAACTTGACCATCGTGGGGTCGCGGTCGGAGGCGCGGCGGCGCTGCACCCAGCCGTCCGTCATCACCAGATAGGTGCCGCGTCCGGTCTGAACGATGTTGCCCTGCTCGGCCAGGATGGAGGCGCGCTCCTTCGGATCGCGGAAGTCGTCGATCAGGATGCCGCCGAACTGGCTGTCGGTCTTCTTCTCGCGGATGTGGAAGGTGAGGCCGCGCTCGATCGACGTGAAGGTACCGGGCCGCACGATGTTGGCGACCACGTCGGCCCGCACCTTGGCGAGCCGGTCGTTCATCTCGCGCTGCAGGAACGGCGACAGGAAGACCGCGATGATCATCACCAGCATCGAGACCACGGCGGCCAGCATGGCGAAGGGCCGGAACAACCGCCGCGGCGACACTCCGGCGGCGCTCATCACCACGAGCTCGGAATCGCCGTTCAGCTTGGTCAGCGTGTAGACGACCGCGATCAGCATCGCGATCGGCGCCAGGATGAGCATCAGGGTCGGGATGATCATGCTGGTGATGCCGATGAAGGTCAGCACCGTCTGGCCCTGACCGGTGATCAGGTCGATCTGGCGCAGGATCTGGGTCACCCAGATCACCCCGGTCAGGCTGAACAGGACCAGCAGGAACATGCTGAAGCCGGTCTTGAAGACGTATTTGTCCAGCGAATCCATCGGCGCTCGTCTCGGGGGCCCGGCGTGCGGCGGCCGGCACCGTCATAGACCTTGCGTTATAGGCGATGTCGTGGCGCTTGGCACGTCGGACGAGGCAGCCCCGGGGAAACCCGAGGTTGCTCGCCTCGGACGGCGATCCGGTGTGGGCCGGAGCCCGTCACCCCGGAGCGACGGGCCGATATAGGTTGAAACCGAGCGCGGCTCAGCCGCGCTTGCGCAGCGCCGCGGCGGCCGGGCGCTTGCGGCGCGCCTTGGCAGGCCGCTTGGACAGCTTCTCGGCGATGCCGTAGAGCTGCTCGCGTCGGTGCATCTCCTTCCACACCTCGGCCGGCTTGACGCCGACCGCCGCCCACAGCACGGCGAGGTTGTAGACGAGGTCGGCGCTTTCCCGCACGACGTTGTCGTGGTGGTCGTCCATCGCCTCGATGATCACCTCGGCGGCCTCCTCGGCCACCTTCTTGGCGATCTTGGCGCGCCCGGAATGGACGAGCCGCGCCGTCCGCGAGCTCGACGGCTTGGCATCCTTGGCGGCCAGGACGGCCCGAAACAACCGATCGATCGAATCAGCCATGGTCGAACGATAGCGGACTATGCCGTGCGAAAAACGGATTCGACCGCATCGCACACAAAAAACGGCGTCGCGTGGCGACGCCGTCGCGCTCAGGCCGGCGGTGCCGGCCTATTCGCTCCTGGCCGGCCATCCCGGGCATGCCGGCCCCGGCTCGGCTCCGGTTCACCAGCGGTCGTAATAACCGTAGGGCGCGTAGCCGTAAGGCGCGTAACCGGGGCCGTAATAGCCGTAGGCCGGCGGCGGTCCGCCGTAATAGCCGTAGGGCGCGTAGTAATAGCTGCGCCGCGCGGCGGCGTTGGCGGCCGCGATGCCGATGATGGTCGCGGCGGCGGCGCCGACCGCATAGGGGACGCCGCGCGGCGCGCCGCGATAATAGCGCCCGCCGCGATAGTAGCGACGCTGGGCACCGGCCTCGACCGTTCCGCTGGTGAGGTCGGGTCCGGCCTTGCCGGTCGAAGCCGCGACGGCCGGCGTCGGACCGAAGCCGCCGATCGCGATCGCGGCGGCCGCGACCACGGCGACGGCCACGGTGGATGATTTGCGCATGGGGGGTCCTCTGCACTGCTCCGCTCCGCCGAGTTTCGGCGGGATGAATCAACGCGCGAGCCGCCGCTTCGTTCCGCGTCCGTCATGTCGCGGCGGCAGGGCAGGACGCCGTGTCAGGCGGTGTCGCCGGCCTCCTCGGCGGCGAGGCGGGCCCGCCAGTCGCGGCGTCGACGCAGCAGCGAGGCCGCCGAGAGGACGAGCAGGCCGGCGACGACGGCGAGGAGCACGGCGGCGATCGGCCGCTCGACGAAGATGCTCCAGTGCCCGTTCGACATGACCAGCGACTGGCGCAGGCTCATCTCCAGGATCGGGGCGATGACGAGGCCGAGCACCAGCGGTGCCGGGTCGAAGTCGAACTTGCGCAGCACGTAGCCGAGCACGCCCATCGCCAGCATGATCCATACGTCGACGACCGAGTGGTTCACCTCGTAGACGCCGACGATGCAGAACATCACGATCAGCGGATAGAGATAGGCGTAGGGGATGCGCAGCACGCTGACGAACAGGCCGACCAGCGGCAGGTTGAGGGCGAGCAGCATCAGGTTGCCGACATACATCGAGGCGACGAAGCCCCAGAACACGTTCGGGTGCTCGCTGACGAGCTGTGGCCCCGGCGGCACGCCGTGGATCAGCAGCGCCGCCATCAGCACGGCCGTCACCGGGCCGGTCGGCAGGCCGAGCGCCAGCATCGGCACGAAGGCGCCCGTCGACGCGGCGTTGTTGGCCGACTCCGGTCCGGCGACGCCGGCGACGGCGCCCTTGCCGAACTGCTCCGGCGTCTTCGAGAGCCGCCGCTCCAGCGCGTAGGAGAGGAAGCTGGAGATGATGTGGGCGGAGCCCGGAATGATCCCGACCAGGAAACCGAGCACGCTGCCACGGCCGATCGGCGCCGCCGCCTCGCGCCACTCGGCGCGGGTCGGCATCAGCTCGGCGAGCTTCGGCGCCACCACGGCCGTGGTGACGTTGCGGCTCGGGGTCGAAAGTATTTCGCCGAGCCCGAACAGGCCGACCGCCACCGGCACGATGCCGATGCCGTCGCCGAGCTCCGGGATGTCGAAGGCCCAGCGGAAATGCCCGGTCATCACGTCGATGCCGACCATGCCGAGCATCAGCCCGACGCTCGCCATCAGGAGCGTGCGCACCAGCGAGGTCGACGACATGTAGGCGAGGAAGACGAGGCCGAGCACGAGGAGCACCGTGTACTCGGGCGGGCCGAAGCGCAGCGCGAAGGCGCCGAGCGGCGGTGCGACCAGCGTCAGCATGATCACGCCGAACGTGCCGGCCACGAACGAGCCGACCGCGGCGATGCACAGGGCCGCGCCGCCGCGCCCGCGCTGCGTCATCGCGTAGCCGTCGATGCAGGTCATCACCGAGGCGGCCTCGCCCGGGATGCGCATCAGGATCGAGGTGGTCGAGCCGCCGTACTGCGAGCCGTAATAGATGCCGGCCAGCATCACGATCGCCTTGGTGGCGTCGAGCCCGAACGTCACCGGCAGCAGGATCGAGATGCCGGCGAGCGGGCCGATGCCGGGCAGCATGCCGACCAGCGTGCCGACCAGGCAGCCGAGAAAGGCGTAGAGCAGCACGTCCGGCTGCAGGGCGACCGAGAAGCCGATCAGCAGGCTGTCGAAGGTTGCGTCCACGTGAAGTCCCGTGCCGGCGCCGGAGTGGCGTCTTGCTGTGTGTCTCGTGTCGCGTCGGGTCTCAGCTCCAGATCGAGCCAGTGGGGAGCGGAGACTTCAGGAGCATGCCGAACACCGCCCACAGCGTCACCGTGACTCCGACCGCGAACACGGCCGCCCGAAGGATGCCCCGTCGCTCGACCAGCGCCACGAGACCGAACAGCAGAAGCGACATCGTGATCAGGACGCCGAGCCGGGTGTAGAGCGCGGTGGCGAGTTCGGCGAAGACGATCACGCGCACCGCGTGGTCGGCGTCGCTCCAGTGCGCCGCCGTGATCGGAGGCGTGCTCGCGCCGCGGACCAGCAGCACGGCACCGAACAGCGCCACGAGGCCGATCGCGATCATCGGCATCATGCCGGCGCCCGGCATGGCGAGCGAGCCGACCGGCAGGTCGTCGCTGAGCCACCACAGGAGCCCGGCGAGCACGACGAACGCGGCGCCGGCGACAGTGTCGCGGCGGAGGGTCATCGCGGGGCTCCGTGGATGAAGATGCGCCTGGGCGCGGCACGTTCGTCACCTCTCCCCGTGCGCGGGGAGAGGTCGACAGTCGCGCGCCCGGCGCGACTGTCGGGGGAGGGGGCGTCTCCGCGAGTCGCTGTCTCTTTGTATTGCCGAGGTGCCCCCTCATCCCACCCTTCTCCCCGCGCGCGGGGAGAAGGAGCGCCAGCGCCGTGCGTGACGATCGGCAAGGGCGACGGGGCGGCCGTCATCAGGCGGCCCCTCATCCCTCCACCTTGCCGATGCTGCGCACCGCGTCCTCGATGCGGCGCGCGTCGGCGTCCCAGAACGCCTTGAACTCCGCCTGGTCCTGATAGGCGACATCCTGGCCGATGTTCTTCATCGCCTGCTTGAAGGCGTCGGTGGCGACCGCCTCGCGGGTGATCTCGCGCAACCGCGTCACCACCGGCTCGGGCGTGCCCTTCGGCGCGAACAGCCCGACCCAGAGGTAATACTCGATGTCGAAGCCGAGCTCCTTCATGGTCGGCACGTCGGGCAGCGAGGCCGCGCGCGTCGCGCCGAAGCACGCGAGCGGGCGCACCTTGCCGGCCTTCATCTGGCCGCTCGCCGCGGCGATCGACGACACCAGCGCCTGCGCGTTGTTGCCGATGAGCGCCGTGACGGCGGGGCCGCCGCCGGCGGTCGGCAGATGGCGCACCTGCAGGCCGGCCGCCTTGAGGAACAGCGCCATCGGCAGATGAAGCGCGCCGTAGAGCCCCGACGACGAGAAGATCAGCGCGTTCGGCCGCGCCTTCGCGTCGGCCATGAACTCCTGCAGGGTCTTGTAGGGCTGCTGGTCGTTGACGACGAGCACGCAAGGGTCGGCGATCAGCCGGGCGATGGGCACGAAGTCGTCGCGGGTGAACTTCGGCTTGCGGCCGAACAGCCGGTCGACCTCGGCGAAGCCGGAGATCGAGACGATGTGCATCAGCAGCGTGTATCCGTCCGGCTTGGCGGCGGCGGCGAACTGGGCGCCGACCGCGCCGGCCGCCCCGGCCTTGGTCTCGATCACCATCGGCTGCTTGGTGACGGTCTCGACCACGGCGGCGAACGGCCGTGCCACCACGTCGGCGGCGCCGCCGGGCGGGAACGGGTTGATCACCGTGACGGCGCGGATGGGATAGGTCTCCGCCAGCGCCGGGCCGAGACCCGAGCCCAGGACCGCGCCTAGGCCTGCGCCAAGTCCCATTGCGGTAGTCGAAACGGCGGCGCCGAGCATCAGGTCCCGCCGGTCGATGTGACCGGTGTCGCTCATGACGTTCCTCCCTGAACCGGCGTTGATCGCCGTTTTCATGTCCGGCTCGGTGTCGAGCCCGGCTTGATGCCGTCCGATCGCCGCGCCGCAACATGGAGGCGCGTCACGACGATCGTCCCGTCATGGTAGCGGCCGCGGCCGCGCGGTCAACACGCGCCGCGCGGGCGTGGCATAGTTTGCATGCGAAGTTCTCCGGCTCGTCGTCCCGGGGCGGCGTGTCAGCGCCGGGCCCGGGACCCATATGTGGACGGCCCCCGTGCAGCAAGAGATTTTCAGAACGGATCGGATCGCTTGCGTCCATATGTTCGGCCTGTCGGTGCGGCCACTCGCGGCCGCTGGCCAAGATGGTTTCCGCG
>NZ_NHSK01000137.1 GCF_016653355.1 Rhodoplanes elegans
GGTTCGATGGAACGACGGGCGGGGCACCATGCTCACCCACGGCCTGACCTGGCCCAGGGGCTCCCGGGCTCCCGCCCGTCACCGCGGCCCGCAGACTACGCGAGTCGCGACAATCAGAGTTACAAGGGGGTGCCGACGCCAGTTGGATCGTCGAGAGGTCGGCACCCCCTCACCCGGAGCTCGCGCTATCGCGCGAGCCCCGACCTCTCCCCGCTGGGGAGAGGTGACCGTGGGCGCCAGCCTCGGGGGCCACACCTCGGTCCAATGACCGAGTGAGCGCGACGGAGAGGAAGGGGCGCCCGCTTCAATGGCCGTGCTGGTGGCCGCCGCCGGCCGAGCCGCCCGCCGGGGCCGTGCCGCTCGGTGTCGTCGCGCCGATCGCCTGCACCTTGTACTGGACGGCGACCGTGCCGGCCTTCTCGAAGCGCAGCTCGCCGGGGAGCGTCGCGCCCTCCTTGAGCGGCTCCTTCAGCTCCATGAACATCACGTGGTAGCCGCCGGGCGCCAGCTTGACGGTCTCGCCCGGCTTGATCTCCAGGCCGCCCGTGATCGGCCGCATGGTCATGATGCCGTTCTCGGTCTTCATCTCGTGGACCTCGAAGCGGCCGGCCTGCGGCAGGCTGCCGCCGACCAGGCGGTCCGGCGCCGTCCCGGTGTTGGTGATGGTCATGTAGCCGCCGGCGACCTTGGCGCCGCCCGGGGTGGCGCGGGTCCACGGCATCTCGATCTTCAGGCCACCGGCCTTGATCTCGGTGGTGGCCGGCGTCTGCGCCGCGGCGGCGAGCGGCTGGGCGACGAGAGCGCCCACGAGGGCACCGGCGAAAGCGGCGAACGAGAGCGTGCGGATCATCGATCGTCTCCGAACAGGGCCGTCGCGCCATGCGGGCGCCGGACGGCCGGACCAGGGAGTTGGGAAGGGGGAAGTCGAGGGGCTCAGGCCGCCGGCGGCGCGCGCGGCCGGATCGGGCTGCGCTCGGGCACGATCGCGACGGCGTAGCGGCGCGGCACCTCGGCGGCGATCCGGTGCCAGGCCGGGGCAGGACCGACCACCGGGATCGTGACGGTCGAGAGACCGGGCGTCGTGCAGAGAACACAGCAGCCGTGCGCGGCGTCGGTCCGGCCGTCGGCCGGGAGGTCCGGCGCCCCGGGCAGGTCCGGTCGTCCGATGCAGAGGATGCCGGCCACGCCGGCGGCCGACGACCACCAGGCGCCGTCCCGGGACATGCCGTCCCCGAGGCGCGGCGACGCGAGGGCGGGCAGCAGGATCTGGAGAAGCAGGGCGGTGGCGACGACCACGCAAGACACGGCCCGCGGCCACGAGAGGGCCGGGGCGGTCGGTGGCGCGGCGTGGGGGCGTCGTCTCGTCACGCGCCTTGATAGCACGCCGGCACCGTGCGCGACACCCGGGCCGGGGCAGCCCGAAGGCGGCCTGCGCAGCCGCTTGCGCAGTGGACGCGCAAGGGATTGCGCGAACCCGTCGCACGCCGACCGAGCGACGGGCGAATCCCGACGACAGCGGTGGCATCGCACGGTCGAGTTCGGCGAGATCGAGCGACGGTTCTGGGCCGCATACGGAAAACCCCGGACAGTATCTTTTCGGATCGACGGACCGTCCCTGATCACGTTCAGGCTGTCGTCGTGATCGCCACGGCGGCCGCGTCGCGAACGGTTGCGACGATGTGTCCGGAGCGTCTCGTCCGGCGTTGCGCGGCTCGTGCGTACGTGGTTTTTCCGTCGTGTCTTCGACCGTTTATGTGTTTCTTATAAGTTCGTTCGTAGAGTGAAACCCGCGGTTCGTCCCGCTTCGGACCGCCCGGTTTCGGATCGCGTGCTTCGCGTTACGTGCGTGATACTCGCGACGTCTCGCGTTCATCGGAGGCCATGCGCGAACGCTCACCCAGCCAACCGCCGAATTCGATTGACCCTCGCCGGGTCGGGATGTCTTTCCTGCCGCCGCGCTTCTGGAACAGGACTTGCTCCGGACCCCTGACAAGACGACCCCTGACGGAGAAGCGGTCGGTGTGCTCGGCGCACCACGCCTCGATGCACCACCGCAGATGGATACGACGATGGCAGACGTGATCAAGAACACGACATTCGCCGAGCTCAAGGTCGGCGACACCGCGAGCATCGAGCGGGTCTGCTCGGTGCAGGACCTGTATTTGTTCGCTCACGTCTCGGGCAACACCAACCCGGCCGTGGTGCCGGACCAGGCCTCGACCGAGAACCGCGCCGTCACGGCGCCGTTCATGTGGGCGGGCTCGCTGATCTCGGCCGTGCTCGGCAATCTGCTGCCCGGGCCGGGCACGCTCTATCGCTCGCAGGATCTGCGCGCGGTGAGCCGCGTGAAGGTCGGCGACAAGGTGCGGGCCAGCGTCCGCTGCGTCGAGAAGCAGGCCGCGCCCGTCGCCGTGTTCGAGACCCGCATCGAGAAGCTCGACGGCACCGTGGTCGCCGAGGGCCGCGCCCTCGTCGACGTGCCGACCGAGCGCATGACGGTCGCGGCGCGCGAGCTGCCGACCCTGATCCTCGACGATTGCGACCAGTTCACGCCGCTGATCCAGCGCGCCAAGAGCCTCGGCCCGATGGCGACCGCGGTGGTCTGCCCGGACGATCACAACTCGCTCGGCGGCGCCGTGCTGGCCGCGCGCGAAGGCCTGATCGAGCCGATCCTGATCGGCTCGCGCGCCGCCATCCAGAAGGCGGCGGAGGCGGGCGGTCTCGACATCACGCCGTACAAGCTGATCGACGCCGCGAACGGCGTCGAGGCGTCCGCCAAGGCGGTCGAGCTCGTGCGCCGCGGCGAGGCGGCCTCGGTGATGAAGGGCAACCTGCACACCGACGAGCTGCTCGGTCAGGTGGTCAAGAAGGACGGCGGGCTGCGCTCCGGGCGCCGCATCAGCCACGTCTTCGTCATGGACGTGCCGACCATGGACCACCTCCTGTTCATCTCCGACGCGGCGATCAATATCGCGCCTGATCTGATCACCAAGGTCGACATCACTCAGAGCGCCATCGACCTCGCCATCGCCTGCGGCATCGAGAAGCCGCGCGTCGGCATCCTGTCGGCGGTCGAGACCGTCAATCCGAGCATCCCCTCGACGCTCGACGCGGCGGCGCTCTCCAAGATGGCCGAGCGCGGCCAGATCAAGGGCGGCCTCGTCGACGGCCCGCTCGCCATGGACAACGCCATGGACGTCGCGGCGGCCCGCACCAAGGGCATCACGTCGCTGGTCGCGGGCCGCGCCGACGTGCTGATCGTGCCGAACCTCGAGGCGGGCAACATGCTCGCCAAGGAGCTCACCTTCGTGGCGCGGGCCGAGGCCGCCGGCCTCGTCGTCGGTGCCGCGGCGCCGATCATGCTGACCAGCCGCGCCGACAACGATCGCGCCCGTCTGGTCTCCGCCGCGCTCGCCCAGCTCTACGAGTATCGTCGCCGCACCGGTCGTGCGGTTCCGGTGCCGGGCACCGACACGGCCAAGGTCGCCGCCGAGTAGATCGCGGCGCGCAACGAAGAAGAAACGGAATCGCAGACATGAGCGACCACATCATCACCCTCAATGCGGGGTCGTCCTCGATCAAGTTCGCGCTGTTCGTGCTGGACGGCGGCGAATGGCCCCGCATGGTCGCGATCGGCCAGGTGGAAGGGATCGGCGTCACGCCGGAGTTCGAGGCCAAGGTCGACGGTCAGAAGACCAAGCGGACCCTGACCGGCGCCGACACGCCCAAGAACCACGACGACGCGCTGAAGATCATCATCGGCTGGCTCGGCGAGCGTTTCCCCGACGCCAAGATCGCCGCGATCGGCCACCGCGTCGTCCATGGCGGGCCGGTCTACTCGGCGCCGATGCTGATCGACGACGCCGCCTTCGAGGTGCTGAAGACCTTCGCGCCGCTGGCGCCGCTGCACCAGCCGCACAATCTCGCCGGCATCGCCGCGGCGGGCCGCGCCTTCCCGGGCATTCCCCAGGTCGGCTGCTTCGACACCGCCTTCCATCGCACCCAGCCGTTCGTCAACGACGCCTACGGCCTGCCGCCCGAGTACTACGAGGAGGGCGTGCGTCGTTACGGCTTCCACGGCCTGTCCTACGAGTACATCACCAGCCGGCTGATGGATCGCGACCCGTCGGCGCTGCGCCGCCTCGTCGTGCTGCATCTCGGCAATGGCGCCTCGATGTGCGCCATCAAGGACGGCAAGGGCGTCGGTTCGACCATGGGCTTCTCGCCGCTCGACGGCCTGCTGATGGGCACCCGCTGCGGCCAGATCGATCCCGGCGTGCTGCTCTACCTGATGCAGCAGAAGGAGATGTCGGCGGCGCAGATCTCCGATCTGCTCAACAAGAAGTCGGGCCTCAAGGGCATGTCGGGCGTGTCGAGCGACATGCGCGACCTCGAGGCCTCCGACGCGCCCTCCGCCAAGCAGGCGCTCGCCTATTTCGTCAACCGCATCCGCCGCGAGCTCGGCAGCCTGATGGCGATCACGGGCGGCGCCGACGCGATCGTGTTCACGGGCGGCATCGGGGCGAACTCCAAGTTCGTCCGTGGCGCCGTGCTCGACGGCATGGAGTGGGCCGGTCTCGTCATCGACCGGGCCGCCAACGAGGCCGGTGCCGAGGTCATCTCGACCTCCGGCTCGCCCGTGAAGGTCTACGTCATGCAGACCGACGAGGAGGCGATGATCGCCCAGCACACCGTGCGGGTGGCGGGCCTCGCCGGCTCGCCGGCGGCGCTCGCCTCCGCCTGATCCGGAGCCGGGTCCGCCCGGCGCCGACATGCTCCACCATCGACGCCCGCGACGGTCCCCGTCGCGGGCGTCTTTTTTTGCGTACGCATCCGTTCGAACGTTCGATTGCGCCGCCGCACGGGCCGGGCTGTGGCACCGCAGCGATTGTCGCACTGCGATACGGCCTTGCCGCCGGGCCGAAAAGGCAACATTGTGGTCTGGAGCCGTCTCCCCGCGAGGGTTGCCGGGCGCCTGCGCGTTTCCTCGGCGCGGCGCTGCGAGCGACCGGCGGGCCGCTCATAACGAACTCTGATCTCTCATAAGGTCGAAGATGAACTTCCCGCGCACGCCCCGCTCGACCGTGACGTACGAGTCGCACCTGCCCGCCACCGCCGAGAGCGCGCCGCTCGAGGCCGAGGCCTATCAGCGGCGCTTCGTCATCGAGGACGTCTACCCGACCGTCGACGCCGGGCGTTACCCGGTGAAGCGCATCGTCGGCGAGCCGGTCGACGTGTGGGTCGATCTCTTCCGCGACGGCCACGAGGTGACGGCGGCGGCGCTCCGCTGGCGCCGGGAGGGCGAGCGCGGCTGGCGGACCGCGCCGCTGGTGCCGGTCGAGAACGACCGCTGGCACGGCACCTTCGTGCCGATCGAGATCGGCCGTCACGTGTTCGTCATCGAGGCCTGGACGGCCGGCTTCGCCACCTGGCGGCGCGACACGCTGGCCAAGCAGAAGGCCGGGCAGGACGTCACCCTGGAGCTGAAGGAAGGCCGCGAGCTGGTCGCGGCGGCGCTGCCGCGCGCCGGCGACATGGCCGGGCGCCTGCAGGCGGCGCTCAACATGTTCGGCACGGCCGGCGGGGCGCGTCCCTTGCTGGCCGAGGATCTGGCGGCCGCCATGGCGGTGGTCGAGGCGCGGCCGGACCTGACCTGGAGCCAGGCCTATCCGATGATGATCGAGCGGCCGCGCGCCCGCTGCAGCGCCTGGTACGAGGTGTTCCCGCGCAGCCAGACGCCCGATCCGAACCGCCACGGCACCTTCGACGACGTCATCGCCCGCCTGCCGGACGTCTCGGCGATGGGCTTCGACGTCCTCTACTTCCCGCCGATCCACCCGATCGGCATCAAGAACCGCAAGGGCAAGAACAACTCGCTCAAGGCCGAGCCCGGCGACCCCGGCTCGCCTTACGCGATCGGCGCCGCCGAGGGCGGCCACGACGCCGTCCATCCGCAGCTCGGCACCATCCAGGACTTCCGCCGTCTGGTCGCCGCCGCCAAGAGCCACGGGCTCGAGATCGCGCTCGACTTCGCCACCCAGTGCTCGCCCGACCATCCCTGGATCAAGCAGCATCCCGAGTGGTTCAAGTGGCGGCCCGACGGCTCGATGAAATACGCCGAGAACCCGCCGAAGAAGTACGAGGACATCACCAATCCCGACTTCTACTGCGCCGACCGCGTCGTGCTGTGGCAGGCGCTGCGCGACGTCGTGCTGTTCTGGGCCGAGCAGGGGGTGCGGATCTTCCGGGTCGACAACCCGCACACGAAACCGTTCCCGTTCTGGGAGTGGATGATCCGCGAGGTCCAGATCCGCTTCCCGGACGCCATCTTCCTGTCAGAGGCCTTCACCCGGCCGAAGGTGATGAAGGCGCTCGCCAAGCTCGGCTTCTCGCAGTCCTACACCTACTTCACATGGCGCACCGGCAAGGACGAGCTGTCCGCCTACATGGCCGAGCTCACCCGCCACCCGGAGCGCGAGTTCTACCGGCCGAACTTCTTCGTCAACACGCCCGACATCCTGCCCGTCCACCTCCAGGGCGGCGAGCCGTGGATGTTCAAGTCGCGCGTCGCGCTCGCCGCGACGCTCGCCGGCAATTACGGCGTCTACAACGGCTTCGAGCTGCTCGAGCACGTGCCCGTCCCGGGCAAGGAGGAGTATCTCGACTCCGAGAAGTACGAGATCAAGGTGCGTGACTGGAACGCGCCCGGCAACATCAAGGGCTACATCACCCAGCTCAACGCCATCCGGCGCGCCAATCCGGCCTTGCAGCAGACCTCCAATTTCGGTTTCGTGCAGGTCGACAGCCCGGCCGTGCTCGGCTTCGTCAAGGAGTCGGTGGCGCGCGACAACGTGGTGGCCGCGGCGATCGCGCTCGCGCCCGGGCGGCACGACGTGTGGCTGCATTTCGGCGACATGCGGATCGGCCCGGAAGGATCGCGCCGACCGGTGCGGGCGGTCGAGAACCTCGTCACCGGCGAGTGGCGGCTGGTCGAATGGGGCGGGGTGCGGCTCTCCATCGACCCCGATCAGGACCCGGCCGTCCTGCTGCGCTGCGTCGCCTAGCGGCGCGCGCCGATGTTTCCGCCGCGTATTGTGCGGCGACTGGAGTGCCCGAGATGCGAGTCCTGCTCACCACCAACGAATACCCGCCCTATGTCTACGGCGGCGCCGGCGTGCATGTGGAGTACCTGTCGCGCGAGCTGGCCAAGCTGACACCCGTGGAGGTGCGCACCTTCCACGATCAGACGCTGGACGACGGCCAGCTCCACGTCCGGGGCATCAAGGTCGACACCACGCTGTTCGCCGGCTGCCCGCAGACCTACGTGTCGCCGCTGAAGGCCCTCTCCACCTGTCTCGCCTTCATGGGGCAGGGGATCGGCAACGAGCTCGAGGGCAATGTCGAGATCATCCACTGCCACACCTGGTACACGCACTTCTCCGGTCTGTTGGCGAAGATCCTCTACAACATCCCGATGGTGATCACGGTCCATTCGCTGGAGCCGCTGCGGCCGTGGAAACGTGATCAGCTCGGACACGGCTACGACCTGTCGCGCTGGATCGAGAAGAACGCGCTGGAGACGGCCGACGCCGTGATCGCGGTGTCGAAGAGCACCCAGGAGGACATCCTGCGGCTGTTCGACGTGCCGGCCGAGCGCGTCCACATCATCCCGAACGGCATCGACACCGACGAGTACAAGAAGATCCACGCGCCCGAGGTGCTGACCCGCCTCGGCGTCGATCCGGACCGTCCCTACGTGCTGTTCGTCGGCCGCATCACCCGGCAGAAGGGCCTCTATTATCTGCTCCAGGCGATCCCGCAGCTCGATCCGTCGCTGCAGGTGGTGCTGTGCGCCGGCGACGCCGACACGCTCGCGCTGCAGCGCGAGACCGAGGAGATCGTCGCCGAGCTGCAGCGGAACCGCGAAGGCGTGATCTGGCTGTCCAAGATGCTGCCGCGCGCCGACACCATCGCGCTCTACTCGCACGCCACCGTGTTCTGCTGCCCGTCGATCTACGAGCCGTTCGGCATCATCAACCTGGAGGCCATGGCCTGCGGCACGCCGGTGGTCGGCAGCGCGGTCGGCGGCATCAAGGAGGTGGTGGTCGACGACGTCACCGGCATCCTGGTCGACCCGAACCTGTCGCCCGAGCCGCCGCACGATCCGATGGCGCCGGCGCGCTTCGAACGCGGCCTCGCCGACGGCGTCAACCGCATCGCCCGCGATCCGGCGCTGCGCGCCCGCATGGCGGAAGCCGGCCGCGCCCGCGTCGAGCAGAACTACTCCTGGCGCAGCGTCGCGAAGAAGACCTACGACCTCTATCTGCAGCTCCGCGCCAACCGCAAGGCGACGAGCCAGTAGAGGCCCCGTCGGTCCCGGGAAGCTGCCCCACACGCCGCTCATGCCCGCGAAGGCGGGCATCCAGAGCCATCCGTCGTGTCGCCCTGGGTCCCCGCCTTCGCGGGGACGAGCGGAATTGGTGGAGTGGTTGAGAAACTACTTCGGCCCGCGGGTGCGCTGCAGCCAGTACTGGCGCTCGAGCTCGATCAGGCGCTCGTCGGTCATCGACGGGTCGTGCTTCGACGCCGCCTCGGCCTTGCCGATGGCGCGCGGCAGGGCGCGAAGCAGGTCGGCGCGGGCGATCACGCCCACCACACGTTGGCCGCGCACCACCGGCAGCCGCTTGATGCGGCGGCTCTCCAGGAGCCGGCCGGCCTCCTCGAGCGGCGTGCTCTCGCCGACCGTGACGAGATCGGTCGTCATCACGTCGCCGACCGTGAGCCTCTGGAAGCGCTCGGGCTCCTGCTCGAGCGCGCTGCGCTCGGTCATCAGCTGCAGCCAGTGCGGCCGCCGCGGCGGGTCGCCGTTCGAGCGGCGGCGCAACAGGTCGCGCTCGCTGACGATGCCGACCAGCCGGCCGCCGGCGTCGACCACGGGAAGGCCGCTGACGCGGTGGTCGAGCATGAGCCGCGCGGCCTCGCAGATCGGCCGATCCGGCCCGATCGTCACCACCGGGGACGACATGAAATCCCTGACCCGCACCGGACCTCTCCGATCCCGGCCGCGCCGACTCGTCGGCCCGCGGCGATGTGCCCGCTCACCTTAGTGCAACGCGTGCACGGCCGTCGAGCCGTCGCCGGCGACGGCCGGCTCCCATCATAAGCAAGGCCGGATGTAGGGCTTGTTGATCTCCCACAACTCGTCGAGCACGACGCGCGCCGCCGTGGTCGAGGCGACCACCGGGTCGATCAGCAGGGCCTCGAGCGCGAGCTCCTTCGAGCCGCGCACCGCCGCCTCGACGGCGAGCTGCTGCACACCGGCCTGCACGGCGAGCAGCTTGGCGATCGGATCGGGCAGGGGGCCGAGCGACACCGGATGGATGCCGGCCGCATCCGCCACGATCGGCACCTCGACGGCGAGATCGGCCGGCAGGTTGGGGATCACGCCGCGGTTGTAGACGACCCCCGACTCGATGAAGCGCTTCTCGTTGTGGGTGACGGCGGCGATCACGGCGGCGCCGCGCTCGCCCGACGGCATCGTCCACCAGTCCGGCACCGCGGCCGTGCCGGCCAGCACGGCGTCGACGCTGGCGCGGAACTCGGCCCGGGTCCGCAGGTCGCCGTCGAAGTCGTAGCCCGTGTCGTCGCCGCCGTCGGCCTCCCAGCCGTACGGCAAAAACTCGCCGGTGTGGCCGTCGCCGCAGGTCGGCCACAGGCCGAAGGCGCGGAACAGCGTGCGGTCGAGCGGGATGAACGCCGGGTCGTGCGTCGCCTCCTTTTCGCGCAGCACCGGGTAGAGGTCGGCCCCGGTCTCGCGGTCGCGGATCGCCATCAGCCACTGGAAGTGGTTGAGCCCGGCGCCCCAGACGTCGATCGTCTCGGCCGGCCGCGCGAGGATCTGCGCGACCTGGCTGCGCGCGCCGAAGATGCCTTCGCAGAGACCGAGCACCCGCACCTTCGAGTACTTGCCGAGCGCCATGACGATGCGGCTCTCGGGATTCGAGAGATTGATGAACAGTGCGTCCGGGCACAGGTCCTCGATGTCGCGGGCGAAGTCGAAGACCATCGGCAGCGTGCGCAGCGTGAAGAACAGGCCGCCCGGCCCGCCGTTCTCGCCGAGCGTCTGGCGGATGCCGTGCCGCTTCGGCACCTCGTAATCGTGCCGCCACAGCCGCATCCGGTCGATCGCCGTGGCGTTGAGGACGAAGTCGGCGCCCGGCAGCGCGGCGCGCCGGTCCGTGGTCGTCTCGATCGTCACGGCGACGCGGGCCTTGTCGGCGAGCAGGCGGCCGATCGCCGCCATGCGGTCGAGCGCGGCGGCGTCGGTGTCGACCAGCACGATGGTGGCGCCGGCGAGATCCTCGGAGAAGAAGAGATCACGGAACAGCGTGAGGCCGAACGACATGCTGCCGGCCCCGATGAAGACGATCTTGATTGATTTGGGCATGACCACCTCGACGCCGGACCGTCGCGCGATCGGCGTGCGAGAGGGGAGCGGGCCCGCACGCGACGCGGCATTCGCGAACGCACGCGTCGCGCGGGAGAAAAGGACGGGCCAGCGTCGTTCGGAGCGGCGGTCCGCGAAGCCAGTGTCTGCCGATCGGGTCGGCGGCGCACTCCGCTAAGTTCCGTAAGGGCTGCTCCGATGCCGCCGCCGCGACGGCGACGCCGGGTGCGGCAGTCGCGTCGCCTTGCCACGACGGGGTCGCTTGACCACTGTCAACACATCGGAAACGCCGGCGGCGTAGCGTTCCCTTGTCGTGACGCCTGCGCGGGCGCGCCCGCGCAGGCCAGACTGCGAAGGGAAGGACAATCATGAGCACGCGCGCGCCCGCGACGGCCGCCGCCGCATCCGACGTCCCGTTCCTGTGGGGCGTGTCCACCTCGAGCTATCAGATCGAAGGCGCCGCGTCCGAGGACGGCAAGGGGCCGAGCATCTGGGACACCTACAGCCACCAGCCCGGCCGCATCGTCGGCAACGACACCGGCGACGTCGCCTGCGACCATTACCATCGCTATGCCGAGGACGTCGCGCTGATGAAGGCGCTCGGCGTCGGCGCCTACCGGTTTTCGGTCGCCTGGCCGCGCGTGCAGCCGAAGGGACGCGGCGCCGTCAACGAGGCCGGCCTCGCGTTCTACGATCGGCTGATCGACGCGCTGCTCGAGGCCGAGATCGAGCCGTGGCTGTGTCTCTATCATTGGGATCTGCCGCAGGCGCTCGGCGATCTCGGCGGCTGGGCGAACCGCGACTGCGCGTTCTGGTTCGCCGACTACGCCGCCCTGATCGCGCGCCGCTACGGCGACCGGGTGAAGCGCTTCGCCACCTTCAACGAGTCCTCGGTGTTCACGCTGTTCGGCTACGTGATGGGCGGGCAGGCGCCCGGCCTCGCCGATCGCAACCTGTTCCACCGGGCGATCCATCACGTGAATCTCGCGCATGGCGGCGCCACCGACGTGCTGCGTGCGCTGGTGAAGGACGCGTCGCTGGGCATCGTCCACAACGTCCAGCCGTGCCGGGCGGCGACGCCGGCGCCCGATGACGTGACGGCGGCGGCGCTGTTCGACGCCTACTGGAACGGCGCCTTCGCGGATCCGCAACTCCTCGGTCACTATCCGGCCCTGATCGCCGACCTGATGGAGCCGTGGATCGCGGCCGGCGACATCGCCCGGATCTGCCGGCCGATCGACTGGTTCGGCCTCAACCACTATTCGCCGCTCTACATGCGGGCGTCGGACGACAACCCGATCGGCGTCGGCTGGGGCGCGGCGCCCGACTCGGTTCCGCGCACCAGCTTCGGCTGGCCGATCGAGCCGGACGCGTTCCGCGACACGCTGGTCGATCTGTCGAAACGCTACCGGCTGCCCATCTACGTGCTGGAGAACGGCCGGTCGAACCCGGACGTCGTCGACGACAAGGGCGAGGTGAACGATCCGGATCGCATCGCGTTCCTGGACGCCTATATCGGCGCGATGAACGAGGCGCGAGCCGCCGGCGCCGACGTGCGCGGCTACTTCGTCTGGTCGCTGCTCGACAATTTCGAGTGGAGCTCGGGCTACAGCCAGCGCTTCGGCATCGTGTATGTCGATTACGCGACCGGCAAGCGCATCCCGAAGGCGTCCTATCGCTGGTTCGCCGAGCTGATCCGGGCGACGGCATCGCCGTCCGCCGCGGCGCGATGACGAGAGGCGGGACAGGATCGTGACGCGTGCCGTGCTGCTCGCCGACATCGGCGGGACCAATGCCCGTTTCGCCATGCTGACGGACCGCCTCGGGGCGATCCGTCACCTGCCGGTCGCCGAGTATCCGTCGCCGAAGGACGCCGTCGCGACGTTCCTCCGGGCCGAGGCGCCGGGCATCCGGCCGACGGCGGCCGTGCTCGCCGTCGCGGCGCCCGTGGAGGGCGAGACGGTCCGCTTCACCAACAGTCCCTGGGTGATCGAGGCGGCCGAGCTGCGCGCCGCCTTCGGGATCGAGTATGTCGTTCTGGTCAACGACTTCGAGGCGGTGGCGTGGGCCCTGACCGCACTCGGTCCCGAGGATGTGCGGCCGGTCGGCGCCGGCACGGCCGTGCCGGGCGGCCCCCGGGCGGTGCTCGGCCCCGGCACCGGTCTCGGCGTCGCGGCCCTGGTGCCCGGTCCCGCCGGTCCGGTCGTGGTGCCGACCGAGGGCGGCCACGCGAGCCTCGCCGCGACGACCGATCGCGAGGCGGCGGTCGTCGCGGTGCTGCGCCGCCGCTACGGCCATGTGTCCAACGAGCGGGCGATCTCGGGACCCGGGCTCGAGGCGCTCCACGCCGCCATCGCGGCCGTCGACGGCATCGCCGTGCCCGCGCGGAAGGCGGCCGAGATCAGCCGCTTCGCGGGCGAGGGGACATGCCCGGTCTGCCGCGACGCCGTCGCGATGTTCTGCGCCATGCTGGGCAGCGTCGCCGGCGATGTCGCGCTGTTGTTCCGGGCGCGCGGCGGCGTCTTCGTCGCCGGCGGGATCGTGCCGCGGTTCGGCGCGGCCTTCGCCGCATCCGAGTTCCGCGCCCGCTTCGAGGCGAAGGGCCGCTTCCAGGAGTACCTGGCCGCGATCCCGACCGCCGTCATCACCCATCCCGACGTCGCCTTCCTGGGGCTTCATGCGATCGCGGCGCGGGTGCGGGCGTGATGGTCTCTGTATTGACAATGTAGATACGGGCCGCCATCGTCCGGGGATGGCGAAGCAGGGACCAGTGACGAAGAGGCGGTCTGCCGCGGCCGGCGTGAAGGGCACCGCCGCGCGGTCGGGGACGGCTGCGAAATCCGGGACCGAATCCAAGGCGGCCATCAACCTGCGCATCGAGCCGGACACCCGGCGGATGATCGACAGCGCCGCGGCGGCGCTCGGCAAGACCCGCACCGAGTTCATGATCGAGACGGCCCGCGCCCGCGCCGTCGACGTGCTGCTCGACCAGCGGCTCTACGTTCTCGCGCCGGACCGCTACGCGGCGTTCGTCCGGGCGCTCGACGATCCGCCGCCGCCGGGCCCGAAGCTGCGCGCCCTTTTGGGACGCAAGCCGGCATGGGACACCTGACCGACGAGCCGCGACGTGCCTTCGAAGGTCTCTCGGCGCCGGTTCCGCTGACCGGCGCGCACGATCTCTCGGCCTTCGACTGCGGCGAACCGGTTCTGAACGAGTGGCTGCGCCAGCGCGCCGCGAAGAACGAGAGCCGGTTCTCGCGGACCTATGTGGTCCCCGCGGGCGCGCGCGTCGTCGGCTACTACTGCGTCTCGGCCGGCGCCGTGGAACGCGCCGCATCGCCGGGAAAGCTCCGCCGCAATGCGCCCGACGCCATCCCGATCGCGGTGATCGGCCGGCTGGCGGTCGACCTGACCGTCGCCGGCCGGGGGCTGGGCGCGGATCTGCTCGGCGATGCGTTGCGGCGCATTGCGGCGATCTCGCGCAGCATCGGCATCGCAGCCGTGCTGGTCCAGGCCAAGGATGACCGCGCCCGGCGCTTCTATCTCGCCTGCGCCGAGTTCATCGAGCACCCGGCCGACAGCCGGACCCTGTATCTCCCGATCGAGACCGTGATCGCCGCGTTCGAGTGACCCGGCGACGCCGCTCAGATCATCACGTGGTCCTGCTGA
Source organism: Rhodoplanes elegans (assembly GCF_016653355.1). Taxonomy (GTDB): domain Bacteria; phylum Pseudomonadota; class Alphaproteobacteria; order Rhizobiales; family Xanthobacteraceae; genus Rhodoplanes; species Rhodoplanes elegans. The sequence goes on from NZ_NHSK01000137.1 coordinate 14,117, forward strand.
TCCGGCGTCGGGGTCGGCACCGGATCGGGGATGCCGTCGGCGTCGTCGAGGGCGTGGAGCAGGGTGGCGACGCGGTTCACCGAGGAGCGCCATTCGGCGACCCGGTGGTAGTTGTCGACGAACCAGTTGAAGGCGAGCTGCACCGACACGAAGGCGGCCGACGCCTGGGTGAGCTCGCCGAGCGACATCTCGCCGGACAGGAACTTCGGGGCGCACATGATCCAGGCCGACACCGGTGCCAGGAGGATGTCGGTCTGCGACACCATGGTGGTGCCCATCAGCTGATGGCAGAGCTGGCGCCAGCGTCGCAGCACCTGGGTCAGGGCGACGCGCACGCCGAGCAGGTCGGCGACCTCCACCGGGGCGGGGGGGACGCGCTCGCCGAGCTCGCGGATCTCGTTGGTGGCTGCGCGCAGCTCCGCCTCGGCCTGATTCTCGGCCTGGATCACCGACGTGAGATTGCGGCCGACGAAGGCCATCGCAGTGGTGAACATCAGCGTGTAGACGACCGCCGCGACGACCAGATAGGCGTGGATGGTCAGTGTGTGGCCGCCGACCTGGAAGCGGAAGTCGCCGCCGACCGTCCACAGCACGTTGATGAACACCAGCGCCGTCACCACGGCGTTCAGAAGGCCGATCGCCATGTCGACGGGCGCGTCGGTGGCGATGCGGGCATCGAAGGAGATTCGGTACTCGGCGTTCTGGTGCTCGCCGTCGACCGAGCCGAGCCGCTGGTAGCGGCGCTCGTCGAGCCAGAGCGCCAGCAGATGCCGGGTCAGCCATTCGCGCCATTTGCGCTGCGTGGTCATCCGGCCCCAGACCGAGGTGATCGACAGGCTGACGCTGAGGATCGCGAGCGGCACGAACCAGCCGACCTGGGTCCACAGCGCCGCCGCGTCGCGGCGCTCGAGGGCGTTGAAGAAGTCGCGGTTCCAGTAGTTGAGCTGGTACTGCACCGCGATCTGCGACAGCACGATGCAGACGAGCCCGAGGGTGAGCGGCCAGCTCACCCGCGCCGATCGCTCCCGCCAGAAGCCGGACGCGCTCCGCCAGTATCGCCCGAACAGGTGCCGATGCCGGTCGTCCGCTGCGTGCGGCTGCGTCATGCGATCTCGCCTCGCGCCCGGGTGCGGAGAACGGTCCGCCGCACACGACGCGCCTCGTCCACGCATACGCCCGGACGGACGGAGATCAAGTTCGGTCGATCCGGGATGGGCCGGCGGACATGTCCGCCGGCCGGTGGCGATCGGCGGGCCTGCGACTCACACCAGCGCGGCGAGTTCGTCGAACACCGGGTGCTCGGGCGCGCTCTCCGGCGGCAGCCGCGGCACGGCGAGCACCGGCAGGCCCTTGCCGAAGGCCTCGAGCGCCCCGATCGTGTCGTCGAGCGGAACCACGGTGCCGTCGTCGCTCTGGCTGACCACGATCGCCGAGACCGACAGGCCGCGCTGCCGCAGCACCTCGAGCGCCGTCAGGGTGTGGCTGATCGTGCCGAGATAGCTGCCGACCACCAGCACGACGGGGGCGCCGACCGCGACCATCAGGTCGAGCACGGTGCGCGAGCGGTCGAGCGGCGCCATGATGCCGCCGACCCCCTCGATCACCATCACGTCCTTGCGGGCCGCGATGCGCTCGCGGCAGAAGGCGATCACGGCGTCGGCGTCGATGCTGCGGCCTTCCCGGCGGGCGGCGAGATGCGGCGACAGCGGCGCCTCGAATCGCCACGGCGCGACGGCCGCGATGGTCTCCTCGGTCGGCTCCTGGCCCGCGGCGGCGACCAGCAGGCCGGCATCGCTGCCGTCGGCCTCGCGCGGGTCGTAGCCGCTCTGCACCGGCTTCAGCGCCTCGACGGTGCGGCCCTTCGCCTTGAGGGCCTTGATCAGCCCGCGGGACACGAACGTCTTGCCCACCTCGGTGCCGGTGGCGCTGACGAATACGACAGTCATGACACGTTCCCCACTACGCGCTCGCGGACGAGATCCGCGAGACGTTCGACATCCTGGTCCGGGTGGGCGGGCGTGAAGGTCAGCCGCAGCCGGGCCGTGCCGGCCGGCACGGTCGGCGGCCGGATCGCCACCACCAGGTACCCCTCCTCGGCGAGCATGCGCGAGGCGGCGAGCGCCGCCTCCGCCTCGCCGACCAGCACCGGCACGATCGGGCTCTGGGGGTCCGGAAGCCCGACGCGCCGCGTGAACAGCCGCGCCTTGGCGATCGGGGCTTCGGCGAGGCCCGGATCGGCGGCGATCAGATCGAGTGCCGCGATCGCGGCGGCGACCACGGGCGGCGGCAGCCCGGTCGAGTAGACGAGCGTGCGGGCCCGGCTCTTCATCAGCTCGACGACGGGGCGCGATGCGCACAGATAGCCGCCATAGGCGCCGATCGCCTTCGACAGTGTGCCCATCTGCAGCGGCACGTCGGCGGGCTCGTCGAACGCGTAGCTCGAGCCGCGGCCGCCCCCCAGAACACCGATGCCGTGGGCGTCGTCGGCCATCAGCCAGGCGTCGTGGGCGCGGGCGAGCCGGCCGAGCGCCGGCAGCGGCGCCAGATCGCCGTCCATCGAGAACACGCCGTCGGTGAGCAGCAGCGCGTGCCGGTGGGCCGCCCGGTGGGTGGTCAGCAGCTCGTCCGCATGGGCGACGTCGTTGTGGCGGAAGACGTGCACGGCGGCGCCGCTCATCCGGCTGCCCGCCATGATGCAGGCATGCGCCCACTCGTCGACGACGATCAGGTCGCCGCGCCCCGCCAGGGCCGGGATGACGCCCGTGTTGGTGAGATAGCCGGAGCCGAACACGCAAGCCGCCTCGGCGCCCTTCAGCCGGGCGAGGCGCTCCTCCAGCGCGCCGTAGAGCGGATGATTGCCGGTGACGAGGCGCGACGCGCCGGAGCCGATGCCGTAGCGGTCGAGCGCCTCGCGCGCCGCCGCCAGTACGGCCGGGTGATGCGAGAGGTTCAGATAGTCGTTGCAGGAGAAGGACAGGTAGCGGCGGCCGCCGCGCTCCACGACCGTGCCGGCCGCGCGGGCCGTATGGACGAGATCACGCCGCAGGCTCTGCGCCGCGAGGGCGTCCAGCTTGGCGGTGGCGAAGGCATCGAGGGAGGTCATCGAATCAGGGTCTCGGAAGCGAAGGCCGGACGCCGCGACGAAAGCGGGTTTCGTCTCGGATCGGGGTACGGTACTGGACCGTCGGCCGGGCCGGGTCGTCCCGCCGGCCGAACCGCAAGGGTGGCCGCCCGCGATGACAAGAGCAACCGACGATGCCGAGGGACACGCCATGCACGGCCTGCATGATGCTGTTCGCAAAGGCGAAATGGGTCATGCTGGGGTCGCAGAGCCGCCATCCTGGTGGACACGCGGTCGTGATCGGGTGTGGCTTCCCTATGCACAGATGAAAACCGCCGCGCCGCCGCTGCCGGTCGCCGCGACCCGCGGCAGCCGCATCGTGCTGGCCGACGGCCGCGAGCTGGTCGACGGCGTCGCCTCGTGGTGGACGGCCTGCCACGGTTACAATCATCCACATATTCGCATGGCGGCCGCCCGCCAGCTCGAGACGATGCCGCACGTGATGCTGGGCGGCCTTCTGCACGAGCCGGCGGCGCGATTGGCGACGCGACTCGCCGCGCTGCTGCCCGGCGATCTCGGCCGCGTGTTCTTCTCCGACTCGGGCTCGGTCGCCGTCGAGGTCGCGATGAAGATGGCGGTCCAGTTCTGGATCAACTCCGGCGTCCGCGGCCGGACGAAATTCGTCGCCTTCCGGGGCGGCTATCACGGCGACACCACCGCCACCATGGCGGTGTGCGACCCGGACGACGGCATGCACCGGCTGTTCAAGGGACTTCTGCCCGAGCACCTGATCACCGACCTGCCGCGCGACGAGGCGACGACCGCGGCGCTCGATCGGCTGCTCGGGGAGCGTGCCGAGGAGATCGCCGGGATTCTGGTCGAGCCGCTGGTGCAGGGCGCCGGCGGCATGCTGTTCCACGACGCCGCCGTGCTGGCGCGCCTGCGGGAGTTGGCCGACACGCACGGCACGCTGTTGATCTTCGACGAGGTGTTCACCGGCTTCGGCCGCACCGGCGCGATGTTCGCCTGCGCGCCGGCCGGGCAGGGCGGCGCTGGCGTGGTGCCGGACATCGTGACGCTGGGCAAGGCGCTGTCGGGCGGCACGCTGCCGCTGGCGGCGACGGTGGCCAGCGAGCGGGTCTTTCAGGCGTTCTGGTCGGACGATCCGATGGCGGCGCTGATGCACGGGCCGACCTTCATGGGCAACCCGCTGGCCTGCGCGGCCGCCAATGCCTCGCTCGATCTGTTCGAGCGCGAGCCGCGGCTCGATCAAGTGAAGGCGATCGAAGCGCAGATGGCTGATCAGCTCGCGTTGTGCCGCGACCTGCCGGACATCGTCGATGTGCGGGTGCGCGGCGCGATCGGGGTGGTCGAGCTCGACTCCATCGACATTCCGGCCCTGAAGGCGCGGTTCGTCGAGGAGGGCGTCTATGTGCGACCGTTCGGAAAAATCGTCTATCTCACGCCGGCCTTCACGATCGGCGAGGACGACCTGTCCAGGCTGACCGGAGCGATCGTGAACGTGCTGGGATCGAGGTGATGGTGAGGGAAGAGGCGGTGCGCGTCGCCGTGATCGGCGGCGGCGCGATCGGCGGCTTGTTGAGCGCGCATCTGTGCGACGCCGGACACGACGTGACCCTGTGCGTGCGCACGCCGTTCGAGGCGCTGGTGGTCGAGCGCGGTGGCTGCGGCGACACCGTGCCGGTGCGCATCGCCACGTCGCCCGATGACGTCGCTCCGGTGCCGTGGGTGTTGGTCGCCGTGAAGTCGCAGGACACGGCGGCGGCCGGGCCCTGGCTGCGCGGGCTCGTCGGGGACGCGACGACCGTCGTCGTGGTGCAGAACGGCATCGGCCATGCCGAGCGCGTGGCGCCCTTCGTCGGGGCCGCGACTGTGCTGCCGGCATTGATCTACTCGGGCGTCGAGCGCCTCGCACCTGGGCACATCAGGCTGCATACGGAAGGCCGCATCACGGTGCCGGAGGGCGCGCCGGGAAGCGCCTTCGCGGCGCTGATGAGGACGTCTGGGCTCGCCGTCCACCAGGAGCTGGACTTCGTCACGGCGGTGTGGCGCAAGGTGCTGACCAATGTGGCCGCCAACCCGATCACGGCGCTGACGCTGCGCCGCATCGGCATCTTCCAGGACGCCGACGTCGCGGCGTTCGGCGAGACGCTGATCGCCGAGGCCGTGGCGGTGGGGCAGGCCGAGGGAGCAAAGATCGGCGCCGCCGACGTCGCCCATACGCTGCATCTCCACAAGACCTACAATCCCGCCACCGGCACCTCGATGCTCTACGACCGCCTCGCCGGCCGGCCGATGGAGCACGAGTTCATCACCGGCGCGGTGGTCCGCACGGCGGAGCGCCACGGCCTCGCCGTCCCGTTCAACCGGGCGATCCTGACATTGCTGCGGGCGCTGGCGGGTGGAGCTGCGGCCGAGCGCTCGACCATCGACCCGTCATCCTGAGGTGCTCGCGCAGCGAGCCTCGAAGGATGCGGCCGCCGCTCCGGCCGTCGCCCTTCGAGGCCCGGCTTCGCCGGGCACCTCAGGGTGACGGTGAGACGTCGGGGCGTTCTACTCTCGTCCTCTGCCCTCAGAACCCCACGGCCGTGCCGTGCAGATCATAGGCGTCGGCGCGCTCGATCTTGACCGTGGCGATCTCGCCGACGCGCAGCGGCCGGCGCGAGACGACGTGGACGCTGCCGTCGATCTCCGGCGCGTCGGCCTTGCTGCGGCCGCGCGCGATCCCGCCCTCGATCGCGTCGATGATCACCTGCTGGCGGGTGCCGATCTTGCGCTTCAGGCGGCGCGCCGAGATCGCCTGCTGGCGCTGCATGAAGCGATGCCAGCGCTCCTCCTTCACGTCGTCCGGCACGGCGGCGCCGAGATCGTTGGCCGGCGCGCCCTTCACGGGCTCGTACTTGAAGCAGCCGACGCGATCGAGCGACGCCTCGTCGAGCCAGGCGAGCAATTCCTCGAACTCCTGCTCGGTCTCGCCCGGGAAGCCGACGATGAAGGTCGAGCGCAGCGCGATGTCGGGGCACAGCTCGCGCCAGCGCGCGATGCGCTGAAGCGTCTTCTCCTGCGCGCCCGGGCGACGCATGCGCTGCAGCACCGAGGTGGCGCCGTGCTGGAACGGGATGTCGAGATAGGGCAGCACGCGCCCCTCCGCCATCAGCGGGATCACCTCGTCGACATGCGGGTAGGGGTAGACGTAGTGGAGCCGCACCCACACGCCGAACTCGCCGAGTGCGCTCGACAGATCCAGGAACTTCGCCCGCACCTCGCGGTCGCGCCAGACACTCGCGGCGTATTTCAGGTCCACCCCGTAGGCCGAGGTGTCCTGCGAGATCACCAGCAGCTCCTTCACGCCTGCGGCGACCAGCTTCTCGGCCTCGCGGAGCACGTCGGCGGCCGGGCGCGAGACGAGGTCGCCGCGCAGCTTCGGGATGATGCAGAAGCTGCAGCGGTTGTTGCAGCCTTCGGAAATCTTCAGATACGCATAGTGGCGCGGCGTCAGCTTGATGCCCTGCGGCGGCACGAGGTCGACGAACGGCGCGTGCGCGGGCGGGGCGGCGCGGTGCACGGCCTCCATCACACTCTCGTACTGCTGCGGACCCGTCACCGCGAGCACGTTCGGAAACCTCTCGGTGATCGCGTCGGGCTCGGCGCCCATGCAGCCGGTCACCACCACCTTGCCGTTCTCGGCCATCGCCTCGCCGATGGCGGCGAGCGACTCCGCCTTGGCGCTGTCGAGGAACCCGCAGGTGTTGACCAGCACCAGGTCGGCGCCGGCATGCGTGCGGGTCAGCTCGTAGCCCTCGGCCCGCAGCCGCGTGATGATGCGCTCGGAATCGACCAGCGCCTTCGGGCAGCCCAGCGACACGTAGCTGACTTTTCGCACGATGCCCGGCTCTCCGGATGGGCTATCGGGCGAGGGCAGGGCGTTGGTCGGCATCGGAGCGGGGGCCTTCGGGTTGCGGAAGGGCCGCTTCCTAGAGCAACGGGCGGCGCTTGGGAAGCCGGGGGCCGCCGCGGCCCGGTCACCCGCCCGTCACGCCGCCTCCGGCTCCACTGCGGTGTCGGCGGCGCGCCCGAAAAAACGCCAGGGCAGGAACACCAGCAGGAAGCCGAGGCCGGCCAGCGCCGTCATCACCAGCACGCGGCCCGGCCACGGCCCGAGCATGGCGACGAAAGGTGGGATCAGCTTGGTGTCAGCCGGGTCGCCCACATAGGCGTAGTTGGAGCCGAGTGCGATGTTGAGCACGAACACGGCGCCGACATAGCCGATCGTGAACACGGCGGCGCGGCGGAAGTCGCTCCAGTCGGGCCGGAAGCCGAGCACCACGATGTCGTAGATGGCGTAGCCGAAGATGATGGTGTGGGCGATCCAGAAGCACCAGAACAGCGGCGAGGCAGGGCCCTGGACGAGGGTCGGCTGGATGAACGCCTGGGTGGTCAGCGCGAAGGCCCAGAAATAGAGCGTCGCCCGCAGGAATCGCTTCTGCGAGATCAGCGCGAGCGGGGCGATCACGCCGCCGACGTCGCAGATGTGCAGCGGCAGGCCCGAGACGATGTCGATGCCGCTCCAGTTCCAGGCGATGTTGTAGATGCCCCAGACCACGAAGGCGAACGCGGCGAGCCCGGCGCGCAGGCGCATCTCGGCCGGTTCCGTGAGCCGTCGCGCGACCAGCACCAGGATCGCGATCGCCGCGAAGCAGCCCAGCACCGAGACGAGATGCAGGGTGCCGAACGGCGTGAACGTCTCCCACGAGATCCTGTCCCACGAGAACGTGTCGAGCGATCCGGTGGCGTTGGCCGGCATGGGTTCCCTCCCGCGACGGGGCCGGCGAGTCGCCAGCCCTCACCGAATTGTGCGGTCCGCAGATTGCACGAATAAGGCAGCATTCGCCGCGCCGTGAACGGCCGTCCGCAGGCTTGGACGCGCCGCGACGATTTCCCGGCCGCCGGCGTGAACCCTCCGCCCGGCCGGGCGCACCGAGGACCGAACGGGGATCCGTTCGGGGGGCGCAACGCCTGCAGGCGACGGCTCTCGCCGTCCGAGGAGGACTTCGCATGCGTGACCATTCGACGGGTGGTGCTTCGGGTCGTCGCCTCGCGAACCGGCTGGGCGCGCTGCGCGCGGCCGGGCTTTCGGGGGCGGCCGCGGCCGCGCTCCTGGTGGTCGCCGCGCCGGCGCCGGCCAACGCCCAGATGATGGGCTTCGGCGGCATGGGCGGCGGCGGCTTCGGCGGCGAGCAGATGGCGAGCCAGATGGCGCCCATGTTGGAGATGATGAAGCAGCGCATGGGCAAGAAGCGCTACGCCCAGCTCATGCAGACCTTCGGCCCGATGATGGCCAACATGATGGATGGCGAGGGTGGCGGCGGCTTCGGAGGGGGCGGCTTCTCCTCGGCCGGGTTCGGCGGCATGGGGGGAATGGGCGGCATGGACATGGGCGCCATGATGGGCATGGTCAGCGCCATGGACTGGCGCTCCATGCAGGGCCTCATGGGCTCGCCCCGCAAGAGCCGGAGAAGCCGCCGGTAGGACCATCCGCCGCCGGGCTTGCCGGCCGTGCCGGAACCCGTCATGTCCCCGGTCTCGTGAACGACACGGGAGCGGGGCATGGCACGGCACGAATTGGCGGAGCAGGGCGTGGCGTCGGCGGACAACCGGGATCTTCTCGGCAAGACGATCGTGATCACCGGCGCGACCGGCGGGATCGGGCTCGAGACCGCGATCGCGCTGGCGCGGCGGGGCGCCGGGCTCGTCCTGGTCGGCCGTGAGCGGACGCGCGGCGACGCCGCGCTGGCGCGCCTGCGCCGCGAGGCGCCGGGTGCGATCGCCGAGGCCGACTATGCCGACCTGGCGTCCATCGCCGAGGTGAAGGCACTCGCCGCCCGGTTGTCGGGGCTGCCGCGCATCGACGTCCTCCTGAACAATGCCGGTGGCATGTTCGCCCGCCGCGAGGTGACGGCCGAGGGGCTCGAGCGCACCTTCGCCCTCAACCACATGGCCTATGTGGTGCTGACCCTCGGCCTGATCGACACGCTTCGCCGCTCCGGCCCGGCCCGGATCGTCAACGTCGCCTCCGAGGCCCACAAGGGCGTGACGCTCGACTTCGGCGATCTGCAAGGGGAGCGCGGCTTTTCCGGCTGGCCGGCCTACCGGCGCTCCAAGCTCGCCAACATCCTGTTCACCCGCGAGCTGGCGCGGCGGCTCGCCGACAAAGGCATGACCAGCGTCACGGCGAACTGCCTGCACCCCGGATTCGTCGCGACACGCATCGGCGACAACAACAGCGGCCTCTGGGGCATCGGCATCCGGTTCGCCAAGCTGTTCGCCTTGTCGCTCGAGCAGGGTGCGAAGAACTCGATCCATGTCACCACTGCACCTGAGTTTTCGACGACGAGTGGTGCCTACGTCGTGCGCGGCCGGATCACCGATCCCTCGGCCGCCGCCCTGGACGACGCGGCGGCGCGCCGCCTGTGGGACGCGAGCCTCGCAATCGCCGGCCTCACAGGGTTGTGACCGGCCGATCCGGCCATCCGGGCCGGAATGGTTAATTTCGACCCGCGATCGCGGGAACCATTGCTGAACCTTGTCGTTAGCTCGTCCGACGGAACGGGGGAACGATCGGTGGAATGCAACGAGCTTTTCACTGATTTCGCGCATGGTCGCGCACCCGATCTCGCGCACCGGATCGTTTCGAGGGGAGACATCGACACATGACGACTGCTTTCGTTCGTTGCGCCGTGGCGGCGCTCGCGGCTGGGTCCATCGGCGCCGTTCTGGCGACCCCGGTTCCGGCCAACGCGAGGACCGGCTTCGACGGGGTGTGGAGCGTGGTGGTGGTGACGGAGCAGGGCGACTGCGACCGCGCCTACCGGTATCCGATCCGCATCAACGACGACGGCAGCCTGATCAACGCGGGCAGCACGTCGTTCGACATCTCAGGCAAGGTCGCCCGCGACGGCAAGCTGGTGGTCCGGCTGAGCTACGCCGGCAAGAGCGCGACCGGCCAGGGCCGCCTCTCGGGCGAGGCCGGCACCGGCAAGTGGTCGGGCGGCGCCTGCGCCGGCACCTGGACGGCCGAGCGTCGGGGCTAGCCCAAGCACTCCGGCCGCGAATCGGCCGCGACAGATTTGCGTTCCACGCGGCGGTCGGAGGCAGCTCCGGCCGTCGCGGTCGTTTTGCGACACAACCAAAGATGGATTTCGGGTCATGCGGCAGCGCCTCGGTGGCGCTGTCGCCCGTTCCGTGTGGCGGCGCCGACACACCCCCGAAAGTCTATCCTTCCTTACCAAAGAATTAACCCGCCCCCGGATTGCCGGTCCTCTGGCCGCCGTCGACTATCCCGGCTCGCCTCGATCGTTCGCCCGCGATGCCGTCGCCCCCCGACCTGCCGAAGGACTCCATCCGTGCGCCACGTCCGGACTCCGCCCGCCGTCGCCCCGTGGTCCGCCTCTGCCCGCCGGCTCCGCGTCCGGACGCGTGACGCCCTTGCGAGCGGCGTCGCGCTCGCGGCCCTGCAGGTCGCGCTGGCCGGTGCGGCGGCGACGCCGGCGCAGGCCGGCTGCACGATCACCAGCGACGTGGCGCCGGTGTCGAGCCAGTGCGACGCGAGCTTCGTCAGCCTGCGCACCGGAACGGGCGCGACATCGCTGCTCATCACCGACATGACGACGGTCGGGGTCGACATGGCGCCGTCGGGCATGACCACGCCGACCAGCCACACGCTGATCATCGGCGGAACGACGACGATCAGCAATCCGAGCTACAGCGCCGTCTACTAGCAGACCAACGCGGCGAACCACGACATCGCCGTGACGCTCGGTTCCGGCGTCACCATCACGTCGGTCGGCGGCTTCGGCGCCGTGTGGATGCGCAACGACACGTCCGGAAACATCTCGATCGACAACGCCGCGACCATCATGTCGTCGGGCGCGGGGGCCCCGGGCATCACGGCGACGACCAATCTCGGCGCCGTCACGATCACCAATTCGGGCCGCGTCACCTCCAACGACGACTGGGGCATCTACGCCGACGGCGGCTTCAACAACACCATGGTGGCGCCCGTCACCGTGTCGGTCACCAACAGCGGGACGGTCTCCGGCTACAAGGCCGGCATCCGGGTCATCGACTATCACGGCCACGCCCAGCTGACGAACACCGGGACCGTCACCTCGACGACCCGCCAGGGCCTCGTCGCCTGGGCGCAGACCGGCTCTACCGCCATCGTCAACACCGGCACCGTCACGTCCTACGACGACAATGCCGTGCATGCGATGACCGACAACGGCCCCGTCACGGTGACCAACAGCGGCACCCTGGCCGCCTACGACAACACGGCGATCGCCGATTCCGGCGTCGGCCATACCGGCATCTGGGCGCAGGCGGACGTCAGCGGCGCCATCGTCGTCACCAACACGGCGACCGGCGTCATCACGGCGCCGAGCGACTGGGGCATCAAGGCGCTGACCCCGTCCGGCGACGTCACCGTCACCAATGCCGGCATCATCTCGGCGCGCGGCGGCATCTCGGCGCAGAGCAGCAGCGGCAACGTGACCGTCACCAACTCCGGCACCATCACGGCGACCGCGACGACCAACCCGGTCGCGACCGCGCTGTCCGCGACGGCCGGCACCGCGAGCTTCACCAACACTGGCACGGTCAACGGCGGTTTCACGACGGCGGGCGGCACCAGCCTGATCGTCAACCAGGGCACCTGGAACCTGCTGCCGGCCGGCGTCGCGACGGCGAGCTGGACACTCGCCGGCACCACGCGCTTCACCAATGCGGGCCTGCTCACCGTGGCGGCCGGCGGCTCCGCCACCTTCACGGGACCGGCCGGCACCACCACCTTCACCAACGCGCGCTCCGGCACGATCGCGCTCGGGGCGGGATCGAGCCTGACGCTCACCGGTGCGACCTTCGTCAACGAGGGCACCGTCACGGTCGCGGCCGGCGCCAACCTGTTCGCATCGACCGTGCAGGTCGACGGCACGCTGACCGTGAACGGCACCTCGACCGGCGACGTCGAGGTTCGCAACGGCGGCCTTCTGAAGGGCTCCGGCACGATCGGCGACACCGAGGTGCAAGCGGGCGGCACCGTGGCGCCCGGCAACTCGATCGGCACCATCACGGTGGCCGGCAACTACGTCCAGGCGGCGGGCTCGGTCTATGCGGTCGAGATCGGCCCGAACGGCACCGCCGACCTGATCCGGGTGACCGGCACGGCGACCATCTCGGGCGGCACCATCGCGGTCTCGACGCTCGGTGCCGCGACGGTCGGCACCCGCTACACCATCCTGACCGCGGCCGGCGGCGTCACCGGCGCCTATGCCGCGGTCGCCAATGGCGGCGCCGTCTCGGCCTTCGCCTCCGCGAGCGCCGCCTACGATCCCAACAACGTCTATCTCGACGTGCGGCTCACCCGCGCCTTCACGGCGGCGGCGGCGACCGCCAACCAGGCCGCGGCGGCGGCCGGGCTCGGCAGCCTGACCAACGCCAGCGCGCTCTACAACGCCGTCGCCTTCCTGCCGACCGACGCGGCGGCGCGCGCCGCCTTCGACCAGATCTCGGGCGAGGTCCACGCCTCGACCAAGGGCGCCCTGATCGAGACCGCCGGGCTGGTGCGCGATGCCGCCCTCGACCGCGTGCGGGCCGCCTTCGACGCGGTCGGCCCCGGCGCCGAGCGGTCGACCGTGTGGAGCCGCGCCTTCGGCACGTGGGGCACGGCGAGCGGCGACGGCAACGCGCGCGCTTTCGACCGCTCGACCGGCGGCTTCGTGGTCGGTGGCGACGGCGCCCTGCGCGACGGCTGGCGCCTCGGCCTCCTGGCCGGCTACAGCCGCACCACCGCGTCGGGCAGCGCCGGCGCCGCGACGGCCGACGGCTATCACGTCGGCCTCTACGGCGGACAGCAGTGGGGCGCGCTCGGCCTGCGCGCCGGTGCCGCCTACACGTACAACGACATCGCGACGTCGCGCAGCGTGGTGCTGACCAACTTCTCCGATCGCCCGACCGCCGACTACGGGGCCGGCACGGCGCAGGGCTTCGCCGAGTTCGGCTGGAAGGTGCCGGTGGGGCGGAGCGTGCTCGAGCCGTTCGCGGCGCTCGCCCACGTCAACCTGCACACGGAGTCGTTCACCGAAGCGGGCGGCGGCGCGGCGCTGCGGGCCGGATCGGACGACACCGGCGTGACCTTCACGACGATCGGCCTGCACGGCACCGCCGACATCGCCCTCGGCGCCGCGGCCGGCAAGCTGCGCGGAACAGTCGGCTGGCGGCACGCCTTCGGCGACACCGATACGCTCGCGACGCTGGCGCTCGCCGGCGGCAACCCGTTCGCGGTGGCCGGTGCGCCGATCGCCAAGGACGCCTTCGTCAGCGACATCGGCCTCGACGTCGCGGTCGCGGCGAACACGACTGTCGGCGTGTCGTGGCGCGGCCAATACGGCAGCGACATCTCCGACCAAGGCGTCCGGGGCAATCTGCTCGTGCGGTTCTGAGCGGGCGGCACGGGCGACGGTATCTGAGCTTCGTCATCGCGGGGCGTGGACCGCAGGTCCGCGAGCCCGGGATCCATACGCCCGGCGACAGTGGCTCACGACGGACAGGGGTTATGGGTCCCGGGCTCGGCGCCCACGCGCCGCCCCGGGACGACCCGCAGTGCCCGGCATCCACTTTGCATAAAGACCGTTGCCTCGGCCGCCCTGGTATGCAGACTTGGGCGTCCTTCAACCGCGACGGTTCTTCGCGCGCATGCCGTTCAGCCTCGACCGTTCTCCAGCCGAAGTCGTGCCGCGCAGCCGCGCGCGCGGCGTCACGCCCGACCTTCGGCCGCGCCTCACCGGATTGTCCGAACCATGAGCATCAAGTCGATTGCCGTCCTCGGTGCGGGTCATGGCGGCTTCGCGGCCGCCGCCGATCTCGGACGCCGCGGCTTCTCGGTTCGCCTGCACGCCCGCAACCCCGACCGGCTGGCCCCCATCCGCGCCCAGGGCGGCATTGTCGCCCGCGGCATCGTCGACGGGCTGGTGCCGGTCGACCTCCTCACCAGCGACGTCGCCGAGGCGGTGCGCGGTGCCGACCTGATCATGCTGGTGGTGCCGTCGGTCGCGCACGAGACCTATGCGCAGGCGTTGGCGCCGCTGCTCGACGGCTCGCAGCCCGTGTTCGTCAATCCCGGGCACACCGGCGGCGGCCTGCATTTCGTGCACGAGCTGCGCCGCGCCGGCTATCGCGGCCCGGTGAAGACCTGCGAGACCGTGACGCTCACCTACATCACGCGCCTTGAAGGACCGGCGATTGTCAACATCTACAGCTACACCAAGCGGCTGCGCTTCGCGGCGTTGCCGGGCCGCGACCGCGGCGCGCTTTACGCGCTGATGAAGCCGCTCTATCCCGAGATCATCGAGGCGTCGAGCGTGCTGGAGACGGCGCTCGCCAACATCAACGCGGTGTTCCATTCGCCCGGCATGATCATGAACGCCGGCTGGATCCAGCACACCGGCGGGAACTTCCTGTTCTATCGCGAGGGCATCACCGACGCGGTCGGCCGCGTCACTTCGGCGGTCGACGCCGAGCGCATGGCGGTGGCGAAGGCGCTGGGTGTGCCGGCCGTGTCGTTCCTGCAGCTCTTCCACGACGCCGGGCTGACCACGGCGGAGGCGCGCGACTCCGGCGACATCTCGCGCGCCTGCATCGAGAGCGCGCCGAACAAGACGATCAAGTCGCCCGGCACGCTCGACCATCGTTACGTCCACGAGGACGTCGGCTACGGGCTCGTGCCGATGGCGGCGCTCGGGCGCGTCGCCGGCGTGCCGACCCCGACCATGGACGCGCTGATCCAGCTCGCCGGCCTCTCGCTCGGCATCGATTACTGGCGCGACGGCCTGACGCTCGAGAAGCTCGGCCTCGCCGGCAAGTCGGCGGCCGAGCTGCTCGCGCTCGTCGAGACCGGGACCTGAGGGGCGACGCGATGGCGGGGCGGGTGCGGATCGGTGTCAATTTCGACGGCTTCGTGCCCACCGGCGAGGCGATCGCGCTGGCGAAGGACGCGGTCGCGGCCGGCGCCGGCAGCCTGTGGGTCGCCGAGCATCTCGGCTATCGCGAGGCGATCGCCACCTGCATGGCGTTCGCGTTCGCCGTGCCGGGCGAGGCGGCCCTCGTGCCGACCGCGGTGAGCCCCTATGTGAGCCACGCGGTGCCGACCGCGATGGCGCTCGCGACGCTCGACGAGGTGGCGCCCGGCCGCGCCGCCATCGCGGTCGGCACCGGCAATCCGATGTTCCTGAAGGAGGCCGGGCAGGCGATGGTGAAGCCGGTCGCGGCGGTGCGCGAGTTCGTCGCCGCGCTGCGCGCCCTGTGGACCGGCGAGCCCGTGCACACCGAGGGCGATTTCGTGCGCCTCGCCGGCGCCCGCCTCGCCGTGGTGCCGAAGACGTCGATTCCCGTCTACGTCGCGGCGATCGGCCCCGACATGCTCAAGCTCGCCGGACGCGTCGGCGACGGCGTCGTCCTCTCGGCCGGGCTGTCGACCGACTCGGTGCGCCAGTCGATCGCCCATTGCCTGGAGGCCGCGACCGGGGCAGGGCGCGATCCTGGAAAAATCGGGCGCGCCGGCTACATCTTCTTCGCCGCCTCGCGGGACGGGAGTGCCGCGCGGGACATCGTGCGTGAGCGGCTCGCCTTCGTGATGCGCAACAAGTTTCTTGCCGAGAACATCAAGGCGTCCGGCATTGCGGTCGACCACGAGGCCGTGATCGCCGCGATCGCGCGCCGCGACATCGCCGGCGCCACGGCGCTCGTCTCCGACGAGGCCGTCGACGCCTTCGGCATCGCCGGAACGCCCGACCATTGCATGCAAAGGCTCGCCGACTTCGTCGCGGCCGGGCTCGACGAGCCGGTGCTCGGCCTGCTCGGCACGCCGGAGGACTGTGCGCTCGGCCTCGACGTGATCCGCCGCTTCGCGGCCGAAACGCAATGACGCGCGACGATCGTCCGCGCGACGACGCGGCACGTTTCTTGAAGTGCAGGGGGCCGCTCCGGGCTCGTCTCCGGACCGATCCCCGCCCGTGACGTCCATCTGATCAGGAGACCACCATGAAGCGCAGGGATCTATTGAAGCTCGCCGGTGCCGGAGTGATGGCGGTCGCCGCGCCCGCGGTGTGGACCGGGGCGAGCGCGCAGGCCTTCCCGTCCGGACCGATCACGCTGGTCGTCGCCTGGCCGCCGGGCGGCGGCAGCGACATCAGCATGCGGCTGCTCGCCGACGCGCTGTCGAAGCAGATCGGCGTGCCCGTCGTGGTGATGAACAAGCCCGGGGCAGGGGGCGCGATCGGGCATCGCGAGGTGGTGACGGCGAAGCCCGACGGCTACACGATCGGCATGCTGGCCTCGGGCGGCGTGTCGCTGCCCTATCTCAACCCGCAGGCCAACACACTCGACGAGATGGAGCCGATCGCCTTCTTCGGCGAGGATCCGTTCGCCCTGCAGGCCAGCAACGCGAGCGGCATCGGTTCGTTGAAGGAGCTGATCGAGCGCGCCCGCGCCAATCCGGGCAAGCTGCGCAACGGCAACGACCAGCCCGGCGGCTCGTCCTACATCGCCATCTCGATCTTCGAGAAGCAGCTCGGCTTCAAGGTCACCAAGGTGGCCTACGGCGGCTACGCCCCGACCGTCACGGCTCTGATGGGCGGCGAGATCGACACGGCCGCCGTGCCGGTGCCGGACGCCATCGAGCCGCACCGCTCCGGCAAGCTGAAGCTGCTCGGCGTGTCGGCGGCCGAGCGCCACTTCATGGCGCCCGAGATCCCGACCTTCAAGGAGCAGGGCGTCGACCTGATCGCCGGCTCGTGGCGCTGCATCATCGGGCCGAAGGGCATTCCGCAGGACCGGCTGACGGTCCTGGAGACCAGCATCCTGAAGGTGCTCAAGGACCCCGAGTTCGTCGACAAGGCCAAGAAGGCCGGCTTCGCGATCCAGCCGGGCGACGGCAAGTTCACGGCGGCGCGCTGGAAGAAGGACGACGCCGAGCTCTATCCGATCCTGCTCGAGGCCGGCCTCGTGAAGGCGCGGCAGAAGTAGGCGGCGGAGACGAGACGCCTAGGACCGTCACCCTGAGGTGCCCGGCGAAGCCGGGCCATGGCAAATCGGCTTGCCGACTTGCCGACGTTACAATCCGATCTCGGGCAAGCCCGAGATCGGGTGGGCGACGGCCCGGGTTCTCCGGGCTGCTACCGGGGCCACATCCTTCGAGGCCCGGCGTTGCCGGGCGCCTGAGAATGAGGAGCGAGGTGATCGAAGGTGCGCATCGGGCCGACCAAGAATCTCCTCGCCGGACTGATGTTCGTCGGCCTTGGGCTCGGTGCGCTCTGGCTCTCGCGCGGCCTCGATATCGGGACGGCCGACGCGATGGGCTCGGGTTACTTTCCGCGCCTCGTCGCGATGCTGCTGATCGGCTGCGGCGGCGTGCTCGCCGCTCTTGCGCTGATCCGGCCCGACGGGCGGCCGGAGGCGTGGCACTGGCGGCCGCTCGTCTGCATCACGCTCGCGGCGCTCGCCTTCGCGCTGCTGCTGCGTCCGCTCGGGCTGGTCGCGACCCTGGTCCTGACGATCCTGATCGGCGCCGGAGCCGGGCCGCTGCTGCCGCCGCTGCGGCTCGCGCTGCTCACCCTGGTGCTGGTCGTGGTCAATGTCGGCATCTTCGTGATGGCGCTCGGCATGCCGATCCGGCTGTGGCCGGCGCTGTCGTGAAAGCCCCGTGATGCCCGATCTCTTCCAGAACATCGCGCTCGGCTTCTCGGTCGCGGCGACGTGGCAGAATCTCGGGCTCTGCCTGTTCGGCTGCGCGGTCGGCACCGCGATCGGCGTGTTGCCCGGCATCGGGCCGCTCACCACGATGGCGCTGATCCTGCCGGTCACGTTCTGGCTGTCGCCGGTCGGCGCGCTGATCATGCTGGCCGGCGTGTTCTACGGCGCCCAGTACGGCGGCTCGACCACGGCGATCCTGGTGAAGATCCCGGGGGAGACCTCCTCGGTGGTGACGATCCTGGACGGCCATGCGATGGCGAAGCAGGGCCGCGCCGGGCCGGCGCTCGCCATCGCGGCGCTCGGCTCGCTGTTCGCCGGCACCGTGGTGACGCTGCTGATCGCCGTCGCCGGGCCGCCGCTCGCCGCCGTCGCGCTGATGTTCCAGTCGGCCGACTACGTCTCGGTGATGCTGCTCGGGCTCGTCTCCGCCGTGGTGCTGGCGCACGGCTCGATCCTCAAGGCGATCGGCATGATCGTGCTCGGCGTGCTGTTCGGCCTCGTCGGCACCGACGTCTCGACCGGCGACTACCGCATGACCGGCGGCCTCGACGTGCTGTTCGACGGCATCGGCTTCGTGCCGCTGTCGATGGGCCTGTTCGGCCTTGCCGAGATCATGATCAACCTGGAGGAGAAGACTCAGGCGCGCCCCGCCGTGCTGCGGGTGCGCGAGCTGATGCCGTCGCGCGCCGATTTCCTGCGCTGCCTGCCGGCGATGGTCCGCGGCACCGCAGTCGGCACCGCCTTCGGCATCCTGCCGGGCGGCGGACCGACCATCGCGGCCTTCTCGGCCTACAGCCTCGAGAAGAAGGTCTCGCGCACGCCCGAGCGCTTCGGGCAGGGGGCGATCGAAGGGGTCGCCGCGCCCGAGACCGCCAACAACGCCGCCGCACAGGCCTGCTTCATCCCGATGCTCAGTCTCGGCGTGCCGCCCAACGCCCTCATGGCCCTGATGATCGGCGCCATGATGGTGCACGGCATCACCCCGGGTCCCGAGATCATCACCAAGCAGCCGGTGCTGTTCTGGGGCCTCATCGCCTCGATGTGGATCGGCAACGCCATGCTGGTGGTGCTGAACCTGCCGCTGATCGGGCTGTGGGTGCGGCTCCTGCAGATGCCCTACGGCTATCTGTTCCCGAGCATCCTGGTGTTCTGCTGCATCGGCACTTACACGCTGAACTCCAGCCCGGCCGAGGTGCTGATCATGACGGCCTTCGGCGTGATCGGCTACGTGTTCCGCAAGCTCGACTGCGAGCCGGCGCCGCTGCTGCTCGGCCTCGTCCTCGGCCCGATGCTGGAGGAGAACTTCCGGCGCGCCATGGTGCTGTCGGGCGGCGACTGGAGCATCTTCGTCACGAGGCCGCTCAGCCTCGGCTTCCTGCTCGCCGCTGCGGGCCTCCTGGTCGCGGTCGCGCTGCCGGCGATCCGCAAGGGGCGCGAAGAAGCGTTTCGCGAGTAGCGCGAGCGCTGCGCGGCGGCACCGAATCCATGCGGCGCCCCTTATGGTTCATGATCAGTAAACATTCCGTTCGCGGAGCTCGGCGTGCGACGCGCGCCAGTCCGCGCTCATACGCATGCGGGTCTACGTGATCCGCCCGATTCCTCAGCAGGCAGTTGCAGTTAAATAAGGCACAGGACGGTACGTGCACCGCTCCCGCGTGTCGCCGGAGAACCTGACGACCTTCCGCACCTTCTCTCCCCGACGACAGGCGTGAGGTGGCCGCGCGCGCCGCGACAGCGAGCCCGCGAATGGGCCGCGACGGGAGACGACCGTGTTACGCCGACTGCTGGCCCCGATCGCCGCACTGCTCCTCGTCGGAGCGGTCGCGAGCGTGGCGGACGCCCAGATCTATCCCACCCGCCCGGTCCATATCGTGGTCGGCTTCCCGGCCGGCTCGACGACCGACATCCTGGCCCGCATCTACGCCGACAAGCTGACCGAGTACTTCAACCAGCGCTTCATCGTCGAGAACATCCCGGGCCATTCGAGCAACGATGCGGCCGCGGCCGCGGCGATCGCCGATCCGGACGGCTACACGCTGTTCGTGGCGAGCAACGCCCAGTCGGCCAACGCCGCGATCCTGCCCGAGCAGCCCTTCGCGTTTCCGCACGCCTTCGCGCCGATCGCGATGCTCGGCCGGGCGCCGACCGTCGTGGTGGTGAACCGCGCGCTCGGCGTCGGCTCGGTCCGTGAGCTCGTCGCGCTCGCCAAGACGAAGCCCGGAACCCTGCGCTACGGCACGTCGGGCCTCGGCACCGGCGGACACGTCGCCGCCCAGCTGTTCAAGGCTTCGGCCGGCGTCAGCATGGTGCAGGCCACCTACGACGGCAGCCACGAGGCCGCCGCCGACCTCGTCGCGGGACGGCTCGACGTCCTGTTCGCGCCGCTGCCGACCATTGCGGGCATCGCCGCCGACCGCCGCATCGTCCAGCTCGCCACCACGGGCGCGCGCCGCAGCCCGGTCGCCCCGCAGCTGCCGACGCTCGCCGAGGAGGGCATCGCCGGCGTCGATGTCGGCCTGTGGTTCGGCCTGATGGCGCCCCGCGGCATCCCGGGCGAGGTCCAGCGCGAGATCGCCAATGCGGTGACGCGCGCCGTCGATTCGCACTTCTTCAAGGACAACCTGACGGCGAGCGGCGCCGAGCCGGTGCGCGCCACGCTCGACACCTTCGCGGCCTTCCTCGAGATCGACATGCCGACCTGGGCCAGCCTGGTGTCGCGCGCGGGGGTCTCGGTCGCGGATTACGAACGTCCGGCCGTGCGGACCGCTCCGACCCTCCCGGTCAACGGCCACTGAGCCGCCGCCTCGCGGCGCACCGACAGGGCGGGCCCCACCAGGCCCGCCCTGTCGCGTTTTCGGGCGGCCCGGTTCGGGCCTCGCTGCGGGCCGCAGGCCCTTGTGTGACCCAGCTCACGGTTGCAGGGCCGGGGAGGGGGCATCCTCACCCTCGACACCGGGCCGCTGGCCCGACCGACGGGAGGATCCCATGACGACGCTCCGCAAGGCTCTCGGCAGCACGATTGGAATGACCTTCGGTCTCGCCGCCGCCGTGGTCGTGCTCGGCACGTCCGCCCAGGCCGGCTCGTTCAGCGTCCCGGTGAACGGCGGCACGGTCCGCATCGATTTCGACGAGCGCTGCCGCGACAAGCTGTGCGGCACCGTCACCTGGCGCGAGCGCGGTGCCCGCGAGGCGCAGCGGTACGACCTGCCGGCGGTCGGCTGGAAGGACATCGAGAGCCTCGCCAAGGGCAAGCTCGGCGGCTTCGGTGGCTTCGGCAAGGACGACGACGAGGACGACACCGAGGTGACGGCGGTGCCGGCGCCGCAGTGGAACGCCCGCCCGACCGCCAAGGCCCCGACCGGCCAGCCGCCCGTGGCCGCTCCCGCGCCGGCGCCGACCGCTCCGGTCGCCGCTCCGGCCCAGACGACC
>NZ_NHSK01000138.1 GCF_016653355.1 Rhodoplanes elegans
CGCGGCACCCGTCCGCGAGGTGGCGGTCGCCGCCGCCGACGGCGAGAGCACCTTCGCGCTCGCCAGCGCGTCGAGCCGGCCGGCCGCCGACCCGGCCCGCAAGCCGATCGTTCGCAGCGGCTGGATCATCCAGATCGGCGCCTTCGGCGACGAGACCGAGGCCAAGGGCCGCCTCTCCTCCGCCCAGGCCAAGGCCAAGTCGCTGCTCGGCCACGCCGAGCCCTTCACCGAGGCGGTGACCCGCGACAACAAGACCTTCTATCGCGCCCGCTTCGCCGGGTTCGAGAAGGACGCCGCCGAGGCCGCCTGCAAGTATCTCAAGCGCAACGACTTCGCCTGCCTGACCATCAAGAACTGAGACGGACGGCCGTCGGCCGCTCCCGTCTCACCGGTTCCGTCCCGATGCCCGGCCTCGTGCCGGGCATCGGTGTTTTTTGGGGGGGGGCGGCCTCGGTCGTCCCGGGGCGGCGCGCAAGCGACGAGCCCGGGACCCATACCCCCTGTCTGCCGTGAGCCACGGTCTCCGGGCGTATGGATCCCGGGCTCGCGGACCTGACGGTCCGCGCCCCGGGATGACGGAGTCTGCAAGCCCGCGCCTGCGCGGCCGGCGCCGCACGGGAACCGAGATTTAATAAATAACGGACACAATTGTCTTCGACGGAGCGGACGACCGCGCGAACAGGACGCGAGACCGGACGCCGCGACCGGCAACGATTCACCCGGAATCGGGGATCAGTGGAGGCCAGGCTCTCCGGCCCTGTCGGCCGCGGAGCGCGTGAACGTCGATCGTTGTTGTTGTTGCGTTGCGTCGGAGTTCTTATCGATGTCCGCGAAGCAGGACCTCCTTGGCCTCGTTCACACGGGCCGCGAGGTACGTCGACCCCCCCTGGTCGGGATGCAGTTTCTTCATGAGCAGGCGATGCGCCCGGCCGATGTCGTCGGCGGTCGCCCCCGGCTCAAGGCCAAGGATCTGATAGGCCTCCTGTTCCGTCATTTTGCCGGAACTCGGCGCTCCGCCCTGCCCCGCGCCCGCACCACCCTGCGCGTGTTCACGCCAGCCGGGACTCCGGCGGTCCAGATACGCGGCCAGTAGGGTCCGGCTCTCCTCGTCCATGTCGGCCGACAGGCCGGCCAGCGTGGCGACGTCGAGACCGTCGAGCGGCGCGCCGGCGAACCGGCCGGCGACGATGCGGCCCCGCATCGTGCCGCTGTCGTGATCGAGCTCCATCTCCAGAAAGGCCGAGCGCACCCGGGACACCTGCCCCGGGCTCTTCTGCGTGCGCTGCCCGAAGGTGGCGCCGCCGAACGGCAGCCAGCCGAGCAGGCCGAGCCCGGTGAGGCCGAGCGGCACGCCGAGGCCGATCTGGCCGCGCGCCACCAGGAAGGCGCCGCCGCCGAGCGCCGCGAACCCGCCGGCCATGCGGGCGCCCTTGGCAAAACCGCGCGGGTCGACTTTGGAAAAGCCCTTGAGGGCGGCGATCAGAATCACCAGGACGGCGATGCCGAGCAGAAGCGTCATCGAAGCTGCTCCAAGAGGCGCACCGCGGCGGTGTTCCGGCCGGCCAGGCGATGCAGCGCGTCGCGGCCACCGCTCGCATAGGCGGCCACCGCCCGCAACAGCGCGCCGAGCTCGTGTGCCGCGCCGGAGCTGAACCGGCACCAGGCGCCGCCCGACAGGCGGGCGATCTCGCGGAACGCCTGCTCGGCGACCGGATCGTGCCCCTCCTGGAAGACGAAGCACGGCACCGCGGCGAGCCCGAGCTCGCCGGCGCGGGCGCACAGATCGTCGACCGGCTCCTCCATGGCGTCGCCGACATAGACCAGCGCCGCCACCTTGGTGGTCTCGTTCTCCCGGCGGACATGCGAGAGGACCTTGCCGATCTGGGTGTGGCCGCCGCGGCAGTCGATCCGCTCCATCAGCGAGGCCAAGGCCTTCGGGTCGGAGACGAACTTCGACGCCCGGCACTCGGAGAGGCCGCGGAAATAGACGAGCTGCACGTCGAGCCCGCCGACCGCGCCGGCCTCGGCGAACATGTCGGCCTGCAACCGGCAGGCCGTGTCCCAGGTCGGCTGCCGGCTCATCGTCGCGTCGAGGGCGAAGACGAGGCGCCCGCGCCCGCCCGCCACCGTGCCGGGCGCCCGGGCGGCGCCGAGCGCCTTCACCTGCGCCACGAAGGCGTCGATCTCGGCGCGCGACGAGGTGGTGGCCGGCGTGGTGTCGCCGCCCGGCGCGCGGTCGGGCGTGGCGCGATCGGAGGTGGCGCGCTCAGGCATTGCGCGGTCAGAGGTGGCGCGCTCGGGATTGGGGCGGTCAGGCGGCTTGGACATCGGAGCACCCGAGAAGGCGGCGGCGAGGACGGGGCCGATGGCGGAACGGAGCGGAACTCCCGTGTCGACTCATGCCCCTAGAAGTGGCCGCGAACGCCCGCCGGCGCAATGGCACCCGTCAAGCCGCCGGGGCGACACGCCGCCGCGTCGGCGGCACGCCGCCGCGTCCCGTGTCCCGGGCGCGGCGCGTAGCGCCGTGACCCGGGACCCAGGGGCGATCGGGTGAGGCGGTTGCCAGACGGCCCGTAGAACCGCCCGTCGTGCCGCTCCTGGGTCCCGGCTCTGCGGCGCCTCGGACCTTCGGCCCGAGGCCCCTTGTCCGGGACACGCTGCCGCCAAGGCCAGCGTCGGACAGGCTCCAGGCGCTCGGCGCAGCTCGTTTCGTCAGGAACTCGCCTCCCCTCCGCTCATGCCCGCGCAGGCGGGCATCCAGGGGCCACGGACTGTGCCGCCCTGGGTACCCGCCTTCGCGGGGACGAGCGGAATCCGTCGCGATTCACCGCGAGTGAAAGCGCGGCTCCCCCCTCACCCCGGCGTCGGTGTCGGCATCCGCGGCAGGGTCAGCGGCCCCTCCTCGGCCGGGCCGTCGTCGAGGATGTCGTCGGTGTCGAGCGGGCGGTAGGCGCTCATGAACCACTCGGCGCGGGCCTCGGCGCGCTTCTTGCCGCGGTCGTCGAGCGGCAGGTGGAGATGGGAGAGCAGGCCCTGCACCTCGAGCCGGGCCGTGACGTGCGACAGGCTCGGCCTCGTGCCGAGCGTCTCCTCGCCGATCTCGTCCACGGCCGTGAGGCCGCGCGGAAAAAACTCGCGATAGATTACCCGCTCGGCGAAGCCCTCGACGAAGCGGAAGCCGAGCCGGCCGGCGAGCCGGTCGAGCCCTTCGCCGACCAGGCGGCGGTTGCGCGAGCCGAGCGTCGAGAGGCGATTGCGCACCACCACCCAGTCGGTGGTCTTGCCGTCGACGATGCGGCGCTGCCGGCGCGCCTCGCGCACCAGCTCGGAATAGTGGCTCGTCGCGGTGATCTCGAAGGAGTGCGGATCGACGGCCGCCAGCACGTCGAAGTCGAGGAACGAATCGTTGAGCGGCGTCACCAGCGTGTCGGCCATCGAGTGGGCGAGCCGCGACAGGTAGGTGTCGGCGCCCGGCGTGTCGACGACCAGAAAATCGTGGCGGTGCTCGATCTCGGTGACGGCCTCGGCGAAGCGGCCGAACTCGGCGGTCTCGTTCTCGTCGACGCGCGCCCCCTCGCTGCGGGCGATACAGAAGTGCAGCGGGATCTCGAGCGGCTGGCCGATCCGGTGGCCCCACAGCCGGCGCCGCTCGATGTAGTGGGTCAGCGTCGACTGGCGCGAGTCGAGGTCGATGGTGGCGACCCGCTGGCCCGCCTTCATCAGCGCGACCGCGAGATGCATGGCCGTGGTCGACTTGCCGGAGCCGCCCTTCTCGTTGCCGACGACGATCACATGGGCCGAGATCGGGCTCCGCCGACGCAACTCACGATGTTCCGGATCCGACCACATAAACGCCTCCGTGCCGACCGATTTTTGTTTTGATCGGACCCGGGGGTCAAGTTATCTCTCGGCCGCGCGGCGAGTCGTGAACAGATCACGGTGAACCGGCGCCACGATCGCGCCGTCGACCCGGCGCGGATCGGCTGGCGTCTCCAGGCCTCCGCCGCCCGCCGGAACCGATCATCATGCCGACCCGTCCTCCCGTCGCCCGCACGCCTGTCGCCCGCACGTTAAAAGTCCTGGATCGCGCCCTCCTGCGCTTCCGCGCGGCGGGCGAGACCGTCGCGCTCGTGCCCACCATGGGGGCGCTGCACGACGGCCATCTGACGCTGGTGCGCCAGGCCCGCCGCAAGGCCGACCGGGTCGTCGTCTCGATTTACGTCAACCCGGCCCAGTTCGCCCCGACCGAGGACTTTTCCAGCTATCCGCGCCGGCTCGCCGCCGACGTCGCGGCGCTGGCCGAAGCCGGCGTCGATCTCGTCTGGGCGCCCGACACCGCGGTGATGTATCCGGACGGGTTTTCGACCCGCATCGCGCCGGAAGGCCCGGCGCTGGCCGGTCTCGAGGACGCATTCCGCCCGCACTTCTTCGGCGGCGTCGCGACCGTGGTGGCGAAGCTGTTCGGCCAGGTGCGCCCCGACATCGCGGTGTTCGGGCAGAAGGACTATCAGCAGCTGAAAGTGGTCACGCGGCTCGCCGCCGATCTCGATCTGCGGGTGAAGATCATCGGCGTGCCGACGGTGCGAGAAAAGGACGGCCTCGCCCGCTCGTCGCGCAACGCCTACCTGTCGGCCGAGGAACGCCAGCGCGCCCCGGCGCTCTATCGCGTGCTCGCCGACTGCGCGGCGAAGATCAAGGCGGGACGCCCGATCCGCGCCGTGCTGGAGAGCGGCCGCAAGGTTTTGGCGCGCGAGGGCTTCGTCGTCGATTATCTGGAGGCCCGCCACGCCGAGACGCTGGCGCCGGTGCGCTCTCTCAAGGACGGTCCGATCCGCCTGCTGGTCGCCGCGAAGCTCGGCACCACGCGGCTGATCGACAATCTGGCGGTGTGACCGTTTCGGGTCGATCCGGTCTCCATCATTCCGGGGCGCAGCGAAGCTGCGAGCCCGGAATCCGGCGAAGTGATCAGCGATGCCGTACGCGCCACGCCGTCCGTCTCATACCAAAGCTTCTGACGATCGACTCTCCCCGTCACCCTGAGGTGCTCGGGCGAAGCCCGAGCCTCGAAGGGCGACGGCATCGATCTCGGGCTTGCCCGAGATCGACAATATCGAAGCCCAAGTCGGCGACGCCGACTTGGGTGGCCGCATCCTTCGAGGCCCGGCTGCGCCGGGCACCTTAGGATGACGGTCCGAGGTCGGGGGCGTTGGGATCAGATCGGCAGCGGCTCGTCGTCGATCATGACGATCTCGCGATAGGCCATCTCGGCGGCCGGAATGCGCGCCCGCGACGGCGGCTTGATCAAGAGCTGCTCGAGGTGATGCGGCGCCTGTTCGTGGGTAAAGTGCACGGCGAAGCCCGAGCCGAAGCGGCGCACCACCCGGCCGACCACGGTGCCGACCGCGAGCGGCATGCCGATCGGCGGCCGGAGATCCGCCGACACGGCGACGCCCGAGGCCGACATGTCGATGACGAAGCACGGCATCACCGTGCCGTCGGCGAGGATCAGGGTCGAGTGCGGGTTCACCGGCACGATGCGCTTGTGCTGGCGGGTGTTGGGGGCGACGTCGCGCTGGTGCTTGTCGAGCCAGTCGAGCTTCGCCTCGAGCCGGTCTAGCGTCTCGTTGTCGGCCACGATGCTCATCGCGAAGCCGCCGTAGAGCCGGCGCAGCACCTTGCCCTCGAGCTTGCCGAAATCGTCGAAATACGTCGTCACCGGCTCCTCGACATTGCCGATGACGGGGCCGGCCAGCATCATGCCGTGGCGCGAGATGTTGACCAGCCGGCAGGCGAATTCGGGTTTGGTCCCGTCGACGGTGCGACGGCGCGGCAGCACGTAACGACCCGGCAGGCTGACGACGACGCGGATGTCCTGCCGGCGCTCGGCCGTCGTCTGGGTGTGCGGCGGGTCGTTCCGTTGCAGCATGCGGGGTACCCGGGCGAGACAGGACTAAAGGCTTCTACGTAGCCATCATAACCCGCCCTGATCAAAAGTTCCAGCAGATGACTGGACGAGGGAAAGACTTAGATTGTGCTTCAGGTTAATTTCGGCGGGCATTTGCGCCGAATTTTAAGAAGAATGGCAGCGTTGTTCCCGTATAGACGAAGATGTCGACAATCGAACGGTAATCTGAAACCGGATTAGCCCGATTCCGGCCGGTCAGAGGAGCCCGAGCGTGCGCAGCTCGCGGCGCATCTCCTCCGGCATCGCCTGGGTGCCGGGCGCGGCGCGATCGAGATCGGCTGGCGCCTCGCCGGCGGCGAGATAACGCCAGCCCTGGAACGCCCGGTACGGGCGCGGCACCACCGGCACCACCTCGGGCGCCAGCACCAGCCGGCAACGGCCGACCCCCTCGCCGTCGACGAAGGGCTCGACCCGCAGCAGCGTCTGGCGGCAGGCCACCTCGCCGCGGATCACCCAGTACAGCGAGCCGCCGGCGAGAAGCTCGTCGGCGCGCTTCGGCACCATGCGGGTGACGTGGGCGTGCTCGCGCGAGCTCCCCTTCGGCCGCTTCGCGAGCCGCTCGCGGATCCAGTCCTCGAGGTCGGCGATGCTGTCGCAGCCGACACAGAGCTTGACGAGATGCAGGGGCATGGGCCGGTCCTAGCGCATCGCCCGGTCGGCGGCCAGCCGGCCGGGACCGGGCTTGTGGACAGGCGCCCGTCGGAGGGCGCGGGCGGCGCCCGGGAGCCGGTCAGTCGTCGGCCGGCGGCGCGGCGGCGGGGGCGAGCGGCACCGGG
>NZ_NHSK01000139.1 GCF_016653355.1 Rhodoplanes elegans
TCCTCGGAAGCGGCGCTGACCGTCGCCGACATCTGCTGGGTCGTGTCGGCCGTGCGGGTGAGCGTCGTCGCCGTCGCCTCCAGCTCGGTCGCCGCCGACGAGACCATGGCGATGATTCCACCGACCGCCTGCTCGAACTGGTCGGCGAGCCGCACCATGTCGGCCTTGCGGGCCGCGGTGGCGCGCGCCTCCGCCGCGTGCTGCTCGTCTTCGAGCCGGCGGCGCTCGATCGCGTTGCTCTTGAACACCGCGACGGCGTCCGCCATCGCGCCGACCTCGTCCTTGCGGCCGACGCCCGGAATCTCGGCGTCGAGCTTGCCGGCCGCGAGGTCGCCCATGGCGGCCGTCATCGCCTTCACGGGCCGCACCAAGCCGCGGGCGAGATACCACGCACTGGCGACGAGCAGGGCCAGCAGCCCGGCCGCCCACATCAGCGCCGTCGCGGCGGCGGCGTAGAACACCTGATCGAGATCGTCGACATAGACGCCGGTGCCGACGATCCAGCCCCACGGCTCCACGCCGGCCGCGTAGGCGAGCTTGGCGGCCGGCTCGGTCTTGCCGGGCCGCGGGAACATGTAGCGGACGAAGTCGCCGCCGCGCTTCACCGCGCCGAGCAGCTCGCGGACGTAGAAAACGCCGTTGGGGTCCTTCAGCTCGGAGAGGTTCTTGCCCTCGAGCTCGGGACGCGGCCCGAGGACGAGATTCACGCCGTCCGGCCGATAGACGAAGATGTAGTCGTTCTGGCCGAACCGGATGGCCCGCATCGCCGCCTTGGCGCGCTCCTGCGCCTCTGCGTCGCTGATCTGGCCGTTGGCGGCGGCCGCCGCGAAACCGCGCGCCATCGAGATGGCGGACTGGACCTGCGACTTGACCGAGGCCATGCGCTCCTGCTCGAGGGCGGCCCGCAGGGCGACGAGCTGGACCGCGATGACGGCGAGACAGGCGACGACCGCCAGGACAACCAAAAGTCCCAGGCGGCGCGTGATGGTGAAAGACATCTTCGAAATCCTCAGGCGATCGTGCGAGGCGAGTGCGGCGGTCGGTTCGGCCGCGTCCCCGACGGATCGATCGCGTCCGGCACCGCACGCGCGCACCGGCGCGACGATGGTACTTTGTTCTGGCCGATAAAATTTAAGATGTTCTGAATTCCCGACTGGGTCGCAACCCGAAATAGTCATGTCTTGCAAGGTGATTTCTTAGCAGGAACGGAGTTTCTCGCAGTCCGAAAACACCGCGGGACAAGTCATCCAAACTGATGATCCGAAACGACGTGCGCGACGAAGAGAACCGCCACCGGAGCGGGCTCCGGTGGCGGCTTCGAGATCGACCCGCGACGGCGGTGGCACACCGCGCGCGAGAATTCGCCGGAGATCAGGCGGCCCGCACGGTCCGCAGGAACTTGCCGACCTCCGCACGCAGATGCTGGCTCTCGCGCGCGAGCGCCCGCGCCGAGGCGAGGACCTGGGTCGAGGCGGCGCCGGTCTCGCCGGCACCGCGGTTCACCTCGGTGATAGTGGAGGCAACCTCGGCCGTGCCCTGCGACGCCTGCTGAATGTTGCGGGCGATCTCGGAGGTCGCCGCGCCCTGCTCCTCGACGGCCGCAGCGATGGCGGACGCGATCTCGGCGATCTTGCCGATGGTGCCGCCGATCTCCTTGATGGCGACGACCGAGTCCTGGGTCGCCGACTGCATCTCGGCGATCTGGGTCGAGATGTCGCCGGTCGCCTTGGCGGTCTGGGCGGCCAGCGCCTTGACCTCCTGGGCCACCACGGCGAAGCCCTTGCCGGCCTCGCCGGCCCGGGCCGCCTCGATGGTCGCGTTCAGCGCCAGAAGGTTGGTCTGCTCGGCGATCGCCGTGATCAGCTTGACCACGTCGCCGATGCGGGCGGCCGCCTGCGAGAGCTGATTGACCCGCGCGTCGGTCCGGGCCGCCTGATTGACGGCCTCGCCGGCGATGCGGCTCGACGTCTGCACCTGGCGCGAGATCTCGCCGATCGACGAGGTCATCTCGTTGGTCGCCGCGGCGACCGCCTGCACGTTGGTCGAAGCCTCCTCGGAGGCGGCGCTGACCGCGCCGGCCTTCTCCTGCGTGGTGTCGGCCGCGCGGGTGAGCGCGGTGGCGACCGACTCGAGCTGCGACGAGGACGACGACACCGTCTCGACGACGCCGCCGACCACCGCCTCGAACTCGGCCGCGACCTTCTCCATCAGGGCCTTGCGCTCCTCCGCCGCGGAGGCCGCCTTGCGCTCCGCCTCGGCCTGCTGGGCGCGGACGAAGTTGGTCCGGAACCCGTCGATGGCGCGCGCCATGGCGCCCACCTCGTCGGTGCGCTCG
The DNA here is from genome assembly GCF_016653355.1 of Rhodoplanes elegans. Lineage (GTDB taxonomy): Bacteria > Pseudomonadota > Alphaproteobacteria > Rhizobiales > Xanthobacteraceae > Rhodoplanes > Rhodoplanes elegans. The sequence continues at coordinate 2,336 of NZ_NHSK01000139.1, forward strand.
GTGTGCGGGATGGCGATGGTGAAGTTTCCGTCGCGCATGCTGTCGATCACGCTGACGAGCTGGCCGAGCAGATCACGGACGATCCGCATCACCATCCGACCGAGCACCGCGACGGCGACCAGGACGACCGCGACCAGCGTCAGATAGGCGATCATGCTGCGCCAGGCCGACGCGAGCATCGCCTCGCCCTCGGCCGCGACGCTGTCGATGGTCTGGCCGACGATCTTGCCGAACAACGCCGTCTGCTGATTGCCGAGCTCGCCCCAGCGGCGGATCTCCTCGGCGGAGGCCGGCTCGCCCGTTGGCTTCACGGCCCTGTCCCGCAGAGCCTGGATCTCGCGCCCGTTCGCGGCGTCGAAGGCGTTGAACAGAGCCACGGCCTCGGCCGGCGCATAGTCGGCGAACAGCTTGCCGAACGGCCCGTAGAGCGACACGCCGCGGCTCAGGAGCAACCACGACTCGGGCGGGAGCTTGCCCTGCTGCAGAGACTGGAGCCCGGCGCCGCGCTGAATGAGAACGCTGTCGGCGAACTGCAGCGTCACGTAGAGCGTGACGATGCGGCGCGACAGCTCCGGATCGCTGACCAGCGCCGACGCGTTGCCGACGAGATCGATGGACTGGCCGACGATCGGCGCGCCGACGATCGTCGGCATCGCCACGTTGTTCACCGCCTTGGCGTCGATCTGCTTCCATAGATCCTGGTACTTGCGCATCTTATCGTCGAGCTCGCGGACATGCCGCGCGATCGTCGCGTGCTTTTCGGCCTCCGGCGTCACCGCGGCCCGGAAGGCGGCGTATTGCGTCTCGGCAGCCCGGCGCAACCCGTCGACCCGGGCGCGATCGCCCGTGCCGGCGATCAGCTCGCGCTCGGCCGCCGCCTGCCGCGGCAGCAACGCGGCGTTGCGGCTCGCCGCGACGGCGAGCCTGAGAACTTCCGAGGCACGCGACAGCTCGGCATAGCGAGACCAGCTCTCGTAGGCCAGCTGGCCGCCGAACGCGGCGACACCGACGACGGGGAGGAGGGTCAGCAGAAACAATAGGCGGAAGAGGGGCAATCGACGCATGTCGGACTCCGCTGCCAGCCGATGCGGCCGGCATCATCAGAAGGTCTTCGCAGAAGTCAGCCGGGACATCGCAGTGGACGGGGGTCGACACCACAGGGCAGGTGCGAACGACATAGTCGGAATGGTGGACCCGAGTGCTTAAATTCTTATTTATCGAGATGATGAGATGGCCGGCGCAGAAGCAGAGCTGCCGCTCTGGGATTGCATGTTTCTGATGTCGACAACTCGACGTACTGGATGAGGCCCTGACTGATCAGATGATCATCTCCGATTTAGCCTCTTCGTGCTATATCGCTTCGATCGGCTCGTCGTGAGGCGATCGCGAGATCGGCACGACGGGCTTTGCCCGCGCCGATGCGACCGCCGCGACGGCCCGGCGTCCGACGCCGCGCCCGCCCGTCACGACGGCGACGACTGATCAGGCCGCACGGACCGTCTGCAGGAATTTGGTCACTTCCAGCTTCAGCCGGCAACTCTCGGACGACAGGGACCGGGCCGAGGCCAGCACCTGCGACGACGCGGAGCCGGTCTCGCCGGCGCCGTGGCTCACGTCCCCGATGCTGCGTGCCACCGCGACGGTGCCCTGCGACGCCTGCTGGACGTTGCGGGCGATCTCGCCGGTCGCGGCGCCCTGCTGCTCGATCGCCGCGGCGATCGAGGCGGCGATCTCGGCGATTCGGCCGATCGTGCTGCCGATCTCCTTGATGGCGACGACCGAGTCCTGGGTGGCCGCCTGCATGGCGGAGATCTGCTGCGAGATCTCGCCGGTCGCCTTGCCGGTCTGACCGGCCAGCGCCTTCACCTCGTTGGCCACCACGGCGAAGCCCTTGCCGGCATCCCCGGCGCGCGCCGCCTCGATTGTGGCGTTGAGCGCGAGAAGATTGGTCTGCTCGGCGATGGCCGTGATCAGCTTGACGACGTCGCCGATACGCCCCGCCGCCCGCGACAGCTCGCCGATGCGGCCGTCGGTCTTCTCGGCCTGGCGGACCGCGTCCGCGGCGATGCGCGTCGACTCCTGCACCTGGCGGCTGATCTCGCCGACCGAGGCGGTCATCTCGTCGGTCGCCGAGGCGACGCTCTGCACGTTCGCCGACGCCTGCTCGGAGGCGGACGCGACCGAAGTGGAGAGCGCCTGGGTCGTCTCCGCCGTCCGGGTCAGCGTCGAGGCTGCCGCTTCCAGCTCGGTCGAGGCCGACGACACGGTCTCGACGATGTCGCCCACCGCCGACTCGAAGTCGTCGGCGAGCCGGTACATCACGGCCTTGCGCTCGGCCGCGGCGCGGGCGTCGGCCGCCGCCTTCTCCTCGGCCTCGCGAGCCGCCTTCTCGACAGCCTTGATCTTGAAGCCCTCGACCGCGGAGGCCATGGCTCCCACCTCGTCCTTGCGGCCGAGCCCCGGCAGCGCGACGTCGAAGTGGCCCTCGCTCAGCTCCTTCATGGCGCCGCCGAGCGCGCCGAGCGGCCGGGTGATCGAGCGGGTGATCCAGGCGGCGCCGCCGAGCACCAGCACGACGATGACGCCGCCGACGATCGCGATGGCGAGGCGCGCCTCCTGATAGCTCCGCGCCGCCTCGACGGCGACCTGGTCGGCGACCTGCTGGTGACGCTGGAGCAGCTCGAAAGCCAGCGCCTTGGCCTCGTTGAACAGCGGCAGCACCTTGACCGTGACGTCGACGCCGAGCTGGCCGTACTGTTCGGTCTTGTCGGCATCGGCGAGACCGACCGCGGGCTCCAGTCCCTGGCCGATCAGCGCCCCGATCGCTTGCCGGGCGCGGTCGGCGAGATCCGGAAACAGCTTGCCGCCGGGTGAGGCGAGATAGCTGCGCACGACCTCGTCGAGCTCGCGCATCGCCTTGCGGGCACCGTCGGTGTGCAGCGACACCGGATGGTCGTGATGCTTGGCGGCCGGCAGCGCCGGATTGTGCAGCGAGGCGGCGAGGAGCTGCCGGTTGGCGTCCTGGATCAGCTCGTTGATCCGCGCCATCTGGGCGATCGGCTGCTGCGCCTCGGACTTGGTGCGAAGGAGCATGTCGTTGACGAGCGCGGTCGAGCGGACGCCGACGACGCCGACGAGCACGAGGGCGAGCACGCTGATCAGCGCGAGGGCGATCAGCCGGGTGCCGATTTTGAAACGAGAGAGCATGTCGACTCACGAGAAGCTGAGGCGTCGGCGGGGGAGCGCGACGGATCGTCGGCAGCTCGTCTCGTGGCTAAGCCGGCGTCACCGGCGACGCCACTGGCGCTGCGACGTAATTATCATGATGCGCCACTGTTAAAGAAGAATGGTCCCGCGCGACTCTCAGTAGTTCTTCTGACCGAGATTGGTTCGATCCGGAGCCGAGCACTCGACCAAACAACGTCTGTCTGTCGCTTGACGAAACACTTTCGGATGGCGTGCGTCGGAGTGCTCGCGTCTAGACACCCTCGCCTGGAGACATGGGTCTGTCGTCGTCGATGCAGGGCGCACCATCCGACGCACGATGCGCCGATCCGATGGGATCCGGCGCATCGACTGCAGATCGTGAACGGCGCGCGATCGCGAGCGAGGCCTGCGCCCGTCAGGCGGCCCGCACCGTGTTCAGGAATGTCGTCACCTCGGCGCGGAGCTGATTGCTCTCGATCGCGAGCTGGCCGGCGGCGTTCAGAACCTCGCTGGAGGCCGCGCCGGTCTCCTCCGCCCCGCGGCTCACCTCGACGATGTTCTGGGCGACCTCTCCGGTGCCGGCCGCCGCCTGCTGGATGTTGCGCGAGATCTCCGCCGTCGCCGCGCCCTGCTCCTCCACGGCCGCCGCGATGGCGGACGCGACCTCGGCGATCTGCCCGATGGTGCCGGAGATCTCCTTGATGGCCGCGACCGAGTCCTGCGTGGCGGCCTGCATGGCCGAGATCTGCGCCGAGATCTCGCCGGTCGCCTTGGCGGTCTGGCCGGCCAGCGCCTTCACCTCCTGAGCCACCACGGCGAAGCCCTTGCCGGCCTCCCCGGCCCGCGCCGCCTCGATGGTCGCGTTCAGCGCCAGCAGATTGGTCTGCTCGGCGATGTCGGTGATCAGCTTGACGACGTCGCCGATGCGGCTCGCCGCCTGCGACAGCTCGTTGACGCGCGCATCGGTCTTCGCCGCCTGGCTCACCGCGTCGTCGGCGATGCGGCTCGAGGTCTGCACCTGGCGCGAGATCTCGCCGATCGAGGAGGTCATCTCGTTGGTCGCGGCGGCGACGGCCTGGACGTTGGTCGAGGCCTCTTCCGACGCCGCGCTCACCGTGGCCGACATCTGCTGGGTGGTGTCGGCCGTGCGGGTGAGCGTCGTCGCGGTCGCCTCCAGCTCGGTCGCGGCCGACGAGACGGCCGAGATGATGCCGCCGACCGCCTGCTCGAACTGGTCGGCGAGTTTCACCATGTCGGCCTTGCGCTGCGCGGCGGCCCGCGCTTCCGCCTCCTTCTGTTCGACCTCCATGGCCTGGACCCGGACCATGTTGTCCTTGAACACCTGCATGGCGTCGGCCATGCCGCCGATCTCGTCCTTGCGGCCGACACCCTCGATGGCCACGGAAAGATCGCGGTCGGCGAGCCGCTTCATCGCCGCCGTCATCCGGGTGATCGGGCCCGACACGCCGTGGATGATCACGAAGCCGCAGGCGGCGCAGAGCAGCGTCGCCGCGAGGATGGCGGAGACGATCATGGTGCGCGACGTCGCGAACACGGTCGCGCCGCGATTCGCCTCCTCGCGGCCCTCGCGGACGGTCAGATCGAGCAGGTCGGTGAGCACCTTGCGCATGCGCACCGAGTTCTCGCGCATCGGCCCGATGTAGAGGGCCTTGGCGGCGTCGAAGTCGTTCTTGCGCGACAGCGCCTGGTGCTGTCGGCTCTTGTCGCGATACGACGCCCATTCCGTCTTGAACGCCTCGACTAGCGCTTTCTCCTGCGGCGTCGTCGCCAGCCCCTCGTAGGCCCGCCACGCCTCGTCGATACCCTTCAGGGCACTCGCCATCGTCGCCTCCTGGCGGTCCATGGCGGCGTCCGACGTCTCCAGCATGTGGGTCGCCTGATTGACGCGATACTGCTCGATCGACTTCGCGACAGTGGCGAGATAGGCGGTCGACGGCAGCCAGTTGTCCCGGATCTCGGCGGCGGCCGCGTTGACGGTGGCGAGGCGATCGATCGCGAACAGGCCGAGGCCGGCCGTCACCAGTGCGACAGCCGCGAAGGCGACGACGATCTTGGCGCGAATCGAAAGGGAGAACAATTTGCTCATGATGGAGGTATCCGGTGGGGTGTCCACGCCGATTCAGCGCCTTCACACATTTCGAAACTTTTAAATGAAGCGCCTTCGAGCGGCAGGCCCGCCAGAATTTCAGGGCCGGCATGTCGGATCCAGGACCCGGATGGTGATGCGGGCGAGTGCGGTAATTAGTTCATGCTAGGGGACACGACATAATCTCTTCGGATTATACTGACCGCACCAGTTGAAACGACTCCGACGTCTGCGATCGTCACGCGAATCGAATCGCTCTCCGCGCCGAATCAGTTCGGGACGCTCGATAAGGTCGGCGCTGCGCGGGGCGCCCCCGGCGCGGAGCGCGCCGGGCCGCCCGACCTGGACGAGGAAGTCGTTTTGTGTGTCGCCTCACGCCGTCCTGACGGTGGCGAGGAAGTTTCCGACCTCGCTGCGCAGATGACTGCTCTCGCGGGCGAGCTGGCCGGCGGCGTTCAAGACCTCGCCCGACGCCGCGCCGGTCTCCTCCGCACCGCGACTCACCGCGACGATGGTCTGCGAGACATCGGCGGTGCCGCGCGCCGCCTGCTGGATGTTGCGCGAGATCTCCGCCGTCGCCGCGCCCTGCTCCTCGACCGCCGCCGCGATGGCGGAGGCGACCTCGGCGATCTGCCCGATGGTGCCGGAGATCTCCTTGATGGCCGCGACCGAGTCCTGCGTGGCGGCCTGCATGGCCGAGATCTGGGCCGAGATGTCGCCGGTCGCCTTGGCGGTCTGCCCGGCCAACGCCTTCACCTCGGAGGCGACCACCGCGAAGCCCTTGCCGGCCTCGCCGGCGCGGGCGGCCTCGATGGTCGCGTTCAGCGCGAGCAGGTTCGTCTGCTCGGCGACGTCGGTGATCAGCTTCACCACGTCGCCGATGCGTTGCGCGGCGAGCGACAGCTCGCCGACGCGCGCGTCGGTCTTGGCGGCCTGGGTCACCGCGGCGGCGGCGATGCGGCTCGAGGCCTGCACCTGGCGACCGATCTCGACGATCGACGCGCTCATCTGGTTGGCCGCGGCGGCGACCGCCTGCACGTTGGTCGACGCCTCCTCGGAGGCCGCGCTCACGGTGGCGGACATCGTCTGCGTCGTGTCGGCCGTGCGCGTCAGCGTCGTCGCCGTCGCCTCCAGCTCGGTCGCGGCCGAGGAGACCGCGGTGACGATGCCGCCGACCGCCTGCTCGAACTGGTCGGCGAGCCGGACCATGCCGGCCTTCTGCTGGGCCGCGGCGCGGCCCTCCGCCTCCTTCTGCTCGGCCTCGAGGCGGACCCGCTCGATCGCGTTCGTCTTGAACACGGCAACCGACTCGGCCATCGCCCCGATCTCGTCGTGGCGGCCGAGGCCCGGAACGGCGACGTCGAGCGCGCCACGCGCGAGATCGTCCATCGCGGCACTCATCTGCCGCAGCGGCCGCGTGATGCTGCGCGCCAGCAGGAACGCGATGGCAAGCGTGATCACGATGATGACGCCCGCGATGGCGAAGGAGGTGCGGGCCGCGGCCCAGGTCTGGGCGGCGAGGTCGTCGACATAGACGCCGGTGCCGATCACCCAGGCCCACGGCGCGAAGCCGGCCACGTAGGAGAGCTTCGGCTGCGGCGTGTCGGAGCCCGGCTTCGGCCACTCGTAGGCGTGGAAACCGGCGCCGTCGCGGCGCACGATCTCGACGAAGCGGACGAACAGCGGGTTGCCGCTCGGGTCCTTGAAGTCGCCGAGCGGCTTGCCGTCGAGCCGCGACTGCGTCGGATGCATCACCATCCGCGGCTCCATGTCGTTGATCCAGAAATAGTCGCCGTTGCCGTAGCGCAGCGTGGCGATGCGCGCCTTGGCGCGCGCCTGTGCCTCCTCGGCGCCGACCCGCCCGGCGACGGTCGCGGCGTGCTCCTCCTTGACGATCCCCAGCGCCAGCTCGGTGAGGTGCTTCAGCTCCGACTTGCGCTGCTCCGTGAGGCTCGCGCCGAGCTCGCGCGAGTCGAACAGCGCCAGGCCGACCAGGCCGAGCACGGCGAGCGCGATGAGCACCACGATCTTGCGGCCGATGGTCAGACGAAAGCGCGGCATTGTCCTATGATCCCCGTAATCGACAGGTGGCGGACGCACCGGCGGTGAGGAGATCCGCCTCCGGTGGCGTTTCGCCAAAAAGAAGTAGTTTTCGAGGATCACGCGGAATCATTAAAATTATCTACGCGCGCAACGCGCGTTCTTGACCTTCGGCAATCTGAACGCTAGCCGGAAGAGACTAATCCGGCCGCGAGAGTGGGCGTCCGAGCACGCCCGACCGATCAGACGACCGTCCGCCGAACGAGGTCGCAACGGCGCCGCGCCGGCCCGGTCTGCGGGCCGGCGTCAGATCGAGACGCAGGCCCGGACTCAGGCGGCGCGCCCGCGCGCAACCGGGCCCGACGCACCCCGCCGGTCGGCGCGCCGCTCCGGACCCTTGTAGTTCGGGTCGTCCTGCTCGCGACGATCGAGCGGACCGGTGCGCACGTTCATCAGGAAGCTGCGGACCTCGTCCTTCAGCTTGCTGCCCTCGGCGGCCAGCATGCCGGCCGAGCTGCGCACCTGCTCGGACGCCGCCTCGGTAGCGCCCGCGCCGCGGCTCACCTCGGCGATGGTGCGGGCGACCTCGGACGTGCCGGCCGAGGCCTGCTGGATGTTGCGGGCGACCTCGCCGGTCGCCGCACCCTGCTCCTCCACGGCGGCGGCGATCGCCGAGGCGATCTCCGAGATGCGGCCTATGGTGCCGCCGATCTCCTTGATGGCGACGACCGAGTCGTGCGTCGCCGCCTGCATGCCGGCGATCTGGGCACCGATCTCGCCCGTCGCCTTGCCGGTCTGCGCCGCCAGGGCCTTCACCTCCTGGGCGACGACCGCGAAGCCTTTGCCCGCCTCGCCGGCCCGGGCCGCCTCGATGGTCGCGTTGAGGGCGAGCAGATTGGTCTGCTCGGCGATCGCCGTGATCAGCTTGACGACGTCGCCGATGCGGCCGGCGGCCTGCGACAGCTCGCCGATGCGGGCGTCGGTTTTCTCGGCCTGCCGCACCGCCTCCGACGCGATGCGGGTCGACTCCTGCACCTGCCGGCTGATCTCGTTGACCGACGACGTCATCTGGGTGGTCGCCGAGGCGACGTTCTCGACATTCGCCGAGGCCTCCTCGGAGGCGGCCGCCACCACGGTCGAGAGCTTCTGGGTCGTCTCCGCCGTCCGGGTGAGGCTGCCGGAGGCGGCCTCGAGCTCGGTCGCGGCCGACGACACGCTCTCGACGATCTCGCCGATCGCCGCCTCGAACGTGTCGGCGATCCGGTGCACGGCGGCCTGCCGCTCCTTGGCGGCGCGCTCGTCCGCGGCGCGCTGCTCGGCCTCCATGGCGGCGATGCGGACCAGATTGTCCTTGAAGGTCTGGGCGGCGCGGGCATTGGCGCCGACCTCGTCGCGCCGCGCCACATAGGGGATGTCGACCGACCGGTCGCCGCCCGCGATGGCGACCAGCACCTCGCCGATCTTGACGATCGGAGCGGCGATGCTGCGGCCGATCAACCAGGCGAGCACGATGCCGGCAACCAGCGCGACGAGGCTGCCGATGGTGACGGCCTGAGCCGCGCCGGCGAGCCGCTCCTCGGTGACGGCCAGGATCGCGGTCTGCTCGGTGATGGCGCTGTCGCGGATCTGCGCGGTGGACTGCGCCAGGTCCTCGGCCTTGACCGCCATCTCGGCGACGATGCGGTCGATCGCGCCGATCGCACCGACGAAGGTGCGGAACCCGGCGATGTAGCCGTCGAGATTCGTGCGCAGATCGGCGACCAGCTTGCGGCTGTCCGGGTCGCCGGCGAGGCCCGCGACAACGGCGATGGCCGCCTGCAGATCACGGAAGTTCGCCTCGGCCGCCTTGTCGGCGCCCGCCTCCAGCTTGCCGAACGTCTTGGCGACGTTCAGCCGGCTCGTCAGCAGGGTCCTGAACACGACCGCGATGCGCACCTCGGCCATGTCGTCGCGGCCCTGCGCCCAGCGCTGCAGGGCGTCGACATTGGCCGTGATCTTGGCGCCGAGCGGCGCCAGCGTGACCGCCGAGATGGTCTGCTGCTCGCGCCGCAGCGGCGTGATCGCGTCGATCCCCTTGCCGTAGCCGGCGAGGTCGTCGGCGATCCGCTTCAGCGCGACGACGCGCTCGGGCGCCTTCACCTCGGCAAGCGCGCGATCGAGCGCCGCCTGCACGCGGGCGCGGCGCTCCTGGACCGTGTCGAGGCGCTTGTCGCTCGGGTCGGCGATGTACTCGCCGAACACCCGACGCAGGCCGACGAACTCGCGGTCGATGTCGCGCGCCAAGCCGGCCACCGTGTTGCGCTGGACATACACGGCGAGGCTGTCGTCGACCGTGGCGAAGCCGCTGCGCGCCTGCAGAGCGATGGCCGCGACGGCGATCAGCACGAGCGCGAAGCCGATGGAGATCTTCGTGGCGATGCGGCGGTCCGTGTAGATCGCCCCCCATCCGCGCGACGAGGTCGGCGGCGACGAGGTCGATGGCGAAGCGTCCGACATGATGTGTCCCCCGGTTCCGGGCCGGAACTCGGGGTGATGTCGACCGCTCCGGCCACGTCCCCGCGGCCGGGGTGCCCACCCCGCAATGTGCCCGTCAACTTCCGAGCACCATTACGGAGCGGGACAACTAAACGTTAGTTAATAAGGGCTGGCTCTACCCTGATACGCACCACTACGCATCGCCGGTTGTTACTACAGGCCCAAAGCCGCCATAAATACAACCTTCAGTAGGATACCGCCGTCGCATGTTCGCAGGACGGCCGAGGGCTGCGCGATCGTCGCCGACACGCCGTCAGGCCGCCCGGACCGTGGAGACGAAGCGGGCCACCTCGGCCTTGAGCCGGTTGCTCTCGCCGGCGAGCGACTGCGCCGCGGACAGCACCTGGGCCGAGGCCGAGCCGGTCTCGCCGGCGCCCACCTCGACATTGCCGATGTTGCGCGCCACCTCCTCGGTGCCGCGCGCCGCCTGCTGGACGTTGCGGGCGATCTCCTGGGTGGCGGCGCCCTGCTCCTCGATGGCGGCGGCGATCGACGAGGCGATCTCGGCGATGCGACCGATGGTGCCGCCGATCTCCTTGATGGCCATCACCGACTCGCTGGTCGCCGCCTGCATGCCGGTGATCTGGCTGGCGATGTCGCCGGTCGCCTTGGCGGTCTGGGCGGCCAGCGCCTTGACCTCCTGGGCGACGACCGCGAACCCCTTGCCGGCTTCTCCCGCGCGAGCCGCTTCGATCGTCGCATTCAAGGCCAACAAGTTGGTCTGCTCGGCGATCGCCGTGATCAGCTTGACGACGTCGCCGATCCGCTGCGCGGCCTGCGACAGCTCGAGGATGCGGCTGTCGGTCTTCTCGGCCTGGCGGACCGCCTCGGCGGCGATGCGGCTCGACTCCTGCACCTGACGGCTGATCTCGTGCACCGACGCGGTCATCTGGTCAGTCGCCGAGGCGACGCTCTGGACGTTCGCCGACGCCTGGCCCGACGCCGCGGCGACCGCGGTCGACAGCGACTGCGTGGTCTCGGCCGTGCGGGTGAGCGTGCCGGCGGCGGCCTCGAGCTCGGTCGAGGCCGTCGACACCGTCTCGACGATGCCCCCGACGGCGCCCTCGAAGTCGCCGGCGAGCTTCTGCATCAGCGCCTTGCGCTCGGCAGCGCCGCGCGCCTCGGCGGCGTGCCGCTCGGTCTCGGCTTGCTCGATGCGGATCAGGTTCTCCTTGAAGGCCTGGGCGGCGCGGGCGTTGTCGCCGACCTCGTCGCGGCGGTCGACATAGGGAATCTCGACCGACTTGTCGCCGCCGGCGATCTGCATCAGCACCGCGGTGATGCGGCGGATCGGGCCGGCGATGCCGCGGCCGATCAGCCACGCCATCAGGGCGCCGAGCACCAGGGCCGCCGCCGCCAGGATCTGCTGAACCGTCACGGTGCCGGCGATGGTCGTCTCGGAGAGCTTGCGCGACGCCGTGAAGTCGGCCTGCAGGCTCGCCTCGGCGGCCGCCGTCTTGGCCTGCAGCCGGTCGATCGCCGGGACCATCTCGCCGGTGAACAGCGCATCGCCGCGCTCCAGCGCGGAGGCCAGCAGGGCGAAGCCCGACGCATAACCGGAGAGCGCGTCGCGCACCGGCGACAGCGCCATCAGCACGTCGAGCGGCAGGTCCGACTGCTGCATCAGGTCGAGCGCCTCGTCGGCCTTGGCCACCGCGGCCTTGAACACGGCCGGCCCCTTGGCGTCGCGGGTGGCGAGGAAGCGCCAGTTGGCGACCCGCACCGCCTGGATGTGCTTGTCGAGATCGGAAAGGGCGAGGGCGAGCGGCAGGCTGTCGCTGCCGCGCGCCGCATCGATCATCTTGGTGACGGCGGCGGAGAGCGCGTCGCCGCCGGCGAACAGCTTCTTGCGCTCGCCGGCAATCTCCTGGCCGAGCCCCTGCAGTTTCTGGCGCAGCGTCTCGTAGCCGGCGACACCGGTCTTGATCTCGCCGTAGAGGGTTCGGCGCTCAGCCGACACGGTCGCCGCCGACGCCTCGTCGAGCAGGCCGACGACCCGCTTCGCGGTCGCCGCACCGTCGGCCAGCGCCGCCTCGGACCCGACCATCTTGTACTGCAGCGCGCTGCGCCGCATCGCTTCCAGATCCTTGCTGATCTGCAGGCTGCGGATGGTGTTCTCGGAGAGCGCGCTCATCCGCTCGACCGATGACCCGATCGTCGCGAGGCCGTAGCTGCCGAACACGGCGAGGCCGACCGCGAAGACGAGCGGCACGGCGAAGCCGGAATAGATGCGGGCGGACAGGCGAAGTGTCGGGAGGGACATGGACCGGATCCAGCGAGGGTTAACCCGGCCCGGGTCATAGGCGTTTCGCCTTAATGCGAGGTGAAGTCCGGGCGCTCCCGTGGCGCAAAAAGCGGCTTGATATTGCTTCGAATTCTCCCTGCCGCCGCGACCTCGGCCCGGGGTTGCGAGCACCCCGGGATTCGCGCGCCGCTTGGGCTCAGCCGGCCGGCCGGTCGGCCCCGGCGCCCCAGTCGCCCAGCACGGCCTGGACGAGGGCGAGTGCCGCCACGGCCGCCGTGTCGGCGCGCAGGATGCGCGGGCCCAGCGCGATCCGCACCACCCCGGGCCGCGCGAGCAGGAGGGCACGTTCGTCGTCGGAGAAGCCGCCCTCCGGCCCGATCAGCACGGCGAGCGGCCGCGGCCCGGCCGCCCCGGCCGCCTCCGGGTCGCCCGGGCCGGCGCCGGCCAGCGCCGCCAACGGGTCGGCGACCGGGGCGTCCTCGTCGCAGAAGACGAGGAGCCGCTCGGGATCGAGCCCGGCCAGCGCCTTGTCGAGCGCCACCGGCTCGGCGACCGCGGGCAGCGCCAGCACGCCGCACTGCTCGGCCGCCTCGACGACGTTGGCCCGCATGCGCTCGGTGTTCACCCGCTCGGCCTGGGTATGGCGGGTCACCACCGGGGCGAGGCGCGAGGCGCCCATCTCGACCGCCTTCTGCACCAGGTAGTCGAGCCGGGTGCGCTTGAGCGGGGCGAACAGGTAGTGGAGATCCCCCGCCGGGGTCTGCGGCCGCGTCGCCGCGACGACGGCGAGCGCCATCGACCGGCGGCCCTCCTCGGCGAGGTCGGCCCGCCACTCGCCGTCGCGGCCGTTGAACACGAGCACCGGGTCGCCGGGCTTGAGGCGAAGCACGTCCCTGAGATAATGCAGGGGCGCGGCATCGAGCGGCACCCGGACGCCGGGGGCGAGCGGCGCCTCGACGAACAGGCGCGGACTGCGGAACTCGTAGCGCGGCATCGCGCTCCTCCCGAACGGCGGTCCTGGCGTACCGGACGCCGGACCGAGCGCGAGGGGAAGTGCAGGCGCGCCCCCTTCTCGCCGGAATTTTCAGTCTCTTGTAGTGTGGAAAACAGGTCCGGACAGGGGGAAAAACGGCATGCGGACGATGCGATCCGGCGGACGAGGTCCGCACCGCCCGATCCGTCGCGGCCGGCTCGCGGCCGGGCTGCTCGCGGCCGGGCTGCTGGCTCCGCTCGCGGTCGCCCCCGGCGCCCTCGCGCAGACCGCCCCGTGGCCCGATGCCCCGCCGGCGCAACAGAGCGGCGGCGCAGCACCGTGGCCGGGCGATCCGCCGGCCCAGCCGGGTGGCGGCGCCGGCGCCCCGTGG
>NZ_NHSK01000140.1 GCF_016653355.1 Rhodoplanes elegans
GCGCCGCCGTGACCGGCCGACAGCCGGGCCCGATCCTGCCGCGCTCCGGCCGGGCGGCGATCGCCGGCGCCGCTGCGCACCTCGATCGGCCCGGCCGCCGCCGCCGCGGGAGGCGTGAGCAGGTCCTCGCCCGCGGCCGGCTCGGAGAGCCCGAGCTTCCCGCGCAGCTCCTTCTGCGAGACCTTTAAACCGAGCGGGACGAGCTTCTCGACGGCGGCCGCGAGCGCCGTCGTGTCCTCCGGCTCGGCGACCGGCATGTCGATCGACGGGTACGCCTCCTGCGGCCCGAAGTTCATGGAGACGAACAGCCGCACCAGCTGGCTATTGGCCGTGTGGGCGAGCTGGCCGCAGTCGGCCCGCTGGATGTCGAGCCGCACCTGGTTGTGAACCTTGGCCTGGGCGAGGCTCGCGCCCTTGTCGGCCGTCATGGTCTGGCCGACGACCAGCTTGGAGATGTTGCGGTCGAGATAGTCGACGAGCTTCTCGAAACTCGAGCCCTCCAGCGCCTTGCGCTCGATGAACTCGATCTCCATGCCCTGCGGGATGATGGCGGCCGCGTCCGACGAGAAGCCGGCGACGGCGCGCAGCAGCGTCTTCTTGTCGGCCTCGCTGGCACCCGAGTGATACTTGCCGAGGCGCAGCGGCATGCCGAACACCTCGCAGAACGCGGCCCAATCCTTCAACGTGAACTGCTGGATCAGGAACGCCCAGGCGGCGGCGCGCGCAAAGCCGCGGCGGATCGGGATGCCGGTCTTGGCCCGCGGCGCGTGGACGATGAACTTCGCTTTCGGCAGCGGCAGGCCGTCGAGATTGCCGTCGACCGCGAGGCGCAGCTCGGTCATCGACAGCCGATCGAACTGGAAGAAGCGCGGGTCGCGCCAGCGATAGGCGACGGGCCGCAGGAGCCCGGCCTCGTATTCCCAGATCGGCTCGACCACGGCGAAGCCCTTGGCGATGCCGTCGGTGAGCGCGCCCATGGCGTCGAGGAAGCCGGGATCGGCGATCAGCTCGTGCACGGCGTCGGCGATCTTGGCCGGCACGCCGTCCGGCACCTGCAGCGAAATCTCGGTGCCCTCGATCGCGAGCCGCCGCGTCTGCACCTGGCTCGCATAGTGGAGGTAGCGCTCCTCCATCTCCTCGGCGAGCGTGAGATAGGCGCGGATCTCGCCGATGGTGGCGCGCTTGAGCACGGCGGCGAGGCCCTCCGGCGTCAAGCCGGAGGCGACCGCATCGGCCAGTACCGAGCGGGCGCCGCCGAAGGTCGCCGTCGCCATCTCCTGCGACAGGAGCGAGGTGTCGATCGGCTCGCCATCCGGGCCGAGGATCGCCTTTCGCGGGGTCACCACAGCGCACGCCCTCCCGTCTCGTCCGCCACCACCTGGTCGAGCCAGGCGTCGCTATCGTCCGCCAACGCGGAGGCCGGCACGTAGCCATAGGCGCCGACCTCGGAGTCCATGGCGGCGTTCGCCAGCACCAGCGCGATCGCGTAGTCTCCATGCCGCTGGCCGCCGTCGGCGCCGGTCGTGTGGGCGTCGTCGGGCACCTTCGGCACGCCGCGCACCATGCGGATCTGGCGCAGATCGTCCTTGTGGTCGCCGTCGCGCGGGATCGCGATGGTGCGGTCCTCGAAGCGGCGCTTCAGCGGCGGCACGTTGGCGATGTACCAGGGCTGCGACGGCATCACGGCCTCGATCGCCAGCGCGCCGTAACGCTGCACGGCATACTCGGCGAGCGCCTGGCCGTTGCCGCGGGCGTCGTGCTTGCCGGCCCCGAAGCGCGGCAGCCGGTCGACCACATGGAACAGGATGCGCTCCTGCTCGCGGAACGGCACGTTGCGAAGCTCGATCACGAAGGGCGTCCGCCGCACCAGGTCGCGGCCTTCCGACAGCGGCACCATGACGGAGAGGTCGCCGGAGCGGGCGAAGTCCCAGCCGTAGCCGTGGCGTATCCGCACATCGAGCGCCGCCAGCACGGGCGCGAGCGCGTCCTCGATCCAGGCATCTACGAAGCTGGCGCGCTCGGCATCGGGCTTCAGCTCGAAGCCCTTCGGGCATGTGAGGCGCAGCACGGGCGCGGTCGCCGTCATGCAGGCCTCGATCAGCGCGCCGGTGAGATAGACGCCGGAGCCCTGCGCCGGGATGCAGTCCAGCTCCTCGGCCGCGCCGGCGCCGTAGAAGCCGCGGATGTCCGCCCGGAAGGTCGCCTCGGCCTCGGGTGACCACGCTTTGCCGGTGACCAGGCAGATGCGCTGATAGAGACCCTGTTCGAGCGCGTCGTCGAAGGTGCAGCGCACGACGGCGCCGGGCCGGCGCCTTTCGCGGATCTCCTGGATCAGCGTGTTGAACGGATTGTCGACGCCATTGTGGGTGGAGATCACCAGGACCTTGCCGCCCCAGATCAGGAGCGCGATCGCGGCCTTGAGCAGCTCGTCGGCCTCGTCGTGAAAGGCGAACTCGTCGAGGATCACGTAGCCCTGGCGGCCGCGCAAGCTCCGTGGGCGCGACGACAGCGCGACGATCTCGAAGCCCGAGGCGAAGCTGATCCGGAAGGCCTGGATGGCGCGGTCGGCGCCGCGCTCGTCCTGCTCATGGAACAGGAACTCCTGCACGGCGCTGCAGGCCGGCGAGAAGGCGCGCGCCCACATGGCGCAGGTGTCGATGAACTCGCGCGCCATGTCGAGATTGTAGCCGAGATAGAGCACGTCCATGCCGCCGGCGCTCTTCTGCGCGCCGGCGGTCAGCACCGCGTCGGCCCCGATCCCCCAGGTCGCTCCGATGCGGCGCGACTTGTCGACGACGACGAGCTGCGTCTTCGAGGTGGCGGCCAGCAGCTCGCGCTGATACGGCAGCAGCACGGCCGGCAGGCTTTCGCC
>NZ_NHSK01000141.1 GCF_016653355.1 Rhodoplanes elegans
CACGGCCATCACGGCGCGCGCCAAGGCGAGCTGAGCGCGTCCCGGCGGGGCTCCGGGGCTTCCGGGGATCGGTTCGGCGGGAGACGGGTGCGCGAAAAGCGCGCCACCATAGCGGGTTTCGGGGTGCCGCGGCAGCCGGTCGCAGCGGAAAATCACGCGGAAAACCGCCCCGCCGGGACGCGCTCAGCTCGCCTTGGCGCGCGCCGTGATGGCCGTGATCGGCACCAGCACGATGCCGCGGCCCTCGGCCTGCTTGATCCACTGGGTCAGGCGCTCGATCGACAGCGGCAGGGCGCGGGCGATGCCGACCGCGCTGCCGGTCTCGCGCGCCGTCGTCTCCAGCCGGGCGAGCGCCCGGTCGATCTCGGCGTTGGAGGGCACCGCGTCGATCACCACGGCGGCCTTGGCGAAGGGCAGGTTGTTGGCGCCGGCGAACTGGCTCGCCAAGCTGCGCGGCGAGGTGCCGTCGTCGATGTAGACGAGGCCGCGCTTGGCGACCTCGCGCAGCACCGGGCCGATCGCCGTCTCGGTCGAGGTGAACCGGCCGCCCATGTAGTTGACGACGCCGACATAGCCCTGCATGCGGCTCATCGCCCACTGCATGCGGTCGACGTTCTGCTCCGGGGTCAGCGAGGTCAGCAGCGTCTGCGGCCCCGGATCGTTGTCCGGATAGTCGAACGGCTCCATCGGGAGCTGCAGCAGGATCTCGTGGCCCTGGCCGCGCGCCTTGGCGGCGAGCGGCCCGACCTCGGTCCCGTAAGGCACGAAGGCGAGCGAGACGACGGGCGGCAGCTTCTCCAGCGCCTTTGCGCTGCCACTGCTGCCGACGCCCAGCCCGCCGACGACGAGGGCGACCCGGACGGCCGCCTCGCTGGCCGGCGGGCCCTTGCGGGCATAGGCGACCGACGGACGGGTGCCGTCGAGGGCGATGCGCGGCACGTGGCCGTGGCGGGTCGCCTCGAGCAGCGACTGCTCGACCGCCGCGACCTTGACGTCGGGCTTCTGGCCGGACGGCTTGCCGTCGGCCTTGCCGTCGCCGGCGGCCTCCGCCTTGCTCTCGCCGGCCCCGACCGACACCTGCTGGCGCTTGCCGGTCGAGCCGTCGATGATGGTCACGGTCTGGCCGCCCGCCGGGGCGGCGGGCGCGGCGCCCTTCTGGCCGGTGCCCGGCTGGCCGGTGCCCGGCTTGTCGGCGCCGGGCTTGTCGGCGGGTGCCGCCGCGCCACCGGGCTCGCTCGCCGGGGCGGCGCCGTTCGGGGTGGCCGGGATGGTGCCGGGCGGCAGCGCGACGACGGCGGTGGGCTCGCCGCCGGTCGGATCGTCGACCACGACGGCCCAGCCGACGAAGCCGACGAGGCAGAGGGCAAGCAGCGCCGCGATCGGCATCCCGACCGGGACGTGACGGCGCTTGCGCCGATGCTCGGGCTCCGGCCCGCCCGCCTCGCCCGGCTCGGGCACGCCGAGCGGCTTCTCCAGATCGTCGCCGGCCACCGTTGACTCCCTGCGAATCACGGCCGCGAGTGTAGCACGCACGATTCGCCCCGGTGCGGCACCAACGCGCTGATCCGGCAGGCGCAAACGGCAACGGCCCGAGCCCGTCGGCGGTGGGCGGTACGGGATGCCTCCCGAACCCGTCGCGCATGCGAAAAGGGCGGCCTCGCGGCCGCCCTTCGTCAACTCGGAACCAGTCGGCGCCGGCTCAGTTCGGCACCGCGGCGGCCTTGCCGCTCGGCGGGAACGCGGCGTTCTGCTGGGTGCCGCGCATCAGGTCGAGGGCCATGCCGAGGGCCTTGTCGTCCTTGGCCTCCGGCGGCACGTAGGACTGCGACCCGGCCTGCTCCTCGCCGTCCGCCTTGAGGTGGCCGCGCAGCGAGGACTCGCCGCGCATCTCGGCGCGCGACTTCACCTCGTCCGGCACGTCCTGCAGGACCTCGATGTCCGGCACGATGCCCTTGGCCTGGATCGAGCGGCCGGCGGGCGTGTAGTAACGCGCCGTGGTCAGCCGCAGCGCGCCGTTGCCGGCGCCGAGCGGGATGATGGTCTGCACCGAGCCCTTGCCGAACGAGCGGGTGCCGATCAGGGTCGCGCGCTTGTGATCCTGGAGGGCGCCGGCGACGATCTCGGAGGCCGAGGCGGAGCCGCCGTTGACCAGCACGATCACCGGCTTGCCCTTGGTCAGGTCGCCCGGGCGGGCGTTGAAGCGCTGGGTCTCGTCGGGATCGCGGCCGCGGGTGGAGACGATCTCGCCGCGGTCCAGGAAGGCGTCCGACACCGAGATCGCCTGATCGAGCAGGCCGCCCGGATTGTTGCGCAGGTCGATGACGAAGCCGCGCAGCTTGTCGGCCGGGATCTGGCTCGCGATGTCGCCGAGCGCCTTCTTCAGGCCCTCGGTGGTCTGCTCGTTGAACTGGGTGATGCGGATGTAGCCGACGTCGGTGCCCTCGATGCGGCTCCTCACCGAGCGGACCCGGATGATGTCGCGCGTGATGGCGATCTCGAGCGGCTTCTCGGCGCCCTTGCGCATCACCTTGAGGTTGATCTTGGTGTTGACCGGGCCGCGCATCTTCTCGACCGCCTGGTTCAGGGTCATGCCCTGCACGGCCTCGCCGTCGAGATGCGTGATCACGTCGTTGGCGCGGATGCCCGCCTTGGCGGCCGGGGTGTCGTCGATCGGGGCGACGACCTTGACGAGGCCGTCCTCCATGGTGACCTCGATGCCGAGCCCGCCGAACTCGCCGCGGGTCTGCACCTGCATGTCGCGGAAGCTCTTCGGGTCCATGTAGCTCGAATGCGGGTCGAGCCCGGACAGCATGCCGTTGATCGCCGACTCGACCAGCTTGGAGTCGTCCGGCTTCTCGACATAGTGCGAGCGCACCCGCTCGAAGATGTCGCCGAACAGGTTGAGCTGACGATAGGTGTCGGTGGAGGCGGCCTTGGCGCTCGACCACAGCAGGTTGTTGGCGAGGCCGGTCGGGATCTGGGTCGCGAGGCCGGTCAGGGCGGCGCCGGTGGCGGCCCCGAGCAGAACCAGTGAAGTCTTTCGCATCATCCGCGGACCTTCTCGCTCTCGTTGGTTGCCCACCAGGGGGACGGATCGACCGGGAGCCCGTCCTTGCGGAACTCCACGTAAAGCACGGGTGGTGACGGTCCGCCGGCGGCGGCGCTCGCCATCGCCGGACCGCTGCTTCCCATCGTCCCGACGGGCTCTCCGGTCAGGACGAATTGGCCGAGATCGACCGTGATCCGTTCCATGCCTGCCAGCAGCACATGATATCCACCGCCGGCATTCAGGATCAAGAGTTGGCCATAGGAACGGTACGGGGCGGCATAGACCACCCAGCCGTCGCACGGCGCCGTCACCTGGGCGCCGGCCCGGGCGGTAATCGACAGCCCCTTCTCGGTGCCGCCATGCGTGTCGGCGGCGCCGAACTCGCGCAGCCGCATGCCGTTGACGGGCAGCGGCAGCGTCCCCTTGGCCGAGGCGAAGGCGATCGCCGGGGCGAGCCGGCCGGGGTCTTTCAGGGCGGCGAGATCGGGCCTGGCGCCGACCGCCGCCTGGTGCTCGGCCTGGGCGCGCGCGGCGCGCGCCGCGGCGTCGAGATTGTGCTCGAGCCGCGCGATCAGGTCCTTCAGGTTGTCGGCCTGGAGGGCGAGCTGGAGGGCGCGGCGGCGCGCCGTGTAGAGCTCCTTCTCGACCTCGCCGAGACGCTTCTGGCGCTCCTCGATCAGCAGGCCGAGCCGGGTGCGCTCCTCGGCCAGCACGGCGAGGTCGTTGGCCCGCTTGGCGCGCTCGGCGGCGCTGTCGCGGCGCACCCGCACGAGGTCGGCGAGATCGGTGGCGAGCGCCTCGGCCTCGCTCTTCAGCTCGGGCAGCACGGCGCCGAGCAGGATCGCGGTGCGCACCGACTTCAGCGCGTCCTCGGCGCTCACCAGGAAGGCCGGCGGCGGCCGCCGGCCGAGCCGCTGCAGGGCGGCCAGCACCTGGGCGATGGTGGCGCGGCGCGACTCCAGCGAGCCGTTGATGCCGTGCTCGGTCGATTCGAGCAGGTCGAGCCGCGCCTCGATGGCGGCGATCGCCTGCTCGGCGCCGCGCACCCGCCCGGCCGTGTCGATCATGGTCTGATTCAGCTTGCGGCGGTCCTCGCCGAGCCGGTCGATCTCGGCGCGAAGCTGCTTCTCGGTGTCGGCGGCGCGCTTCTGCTCGGCCCGGATCGTCTCGAGCTCCTTGTCGCGCTGCCGGATGGTGTCGAGCGCCGCCGGGGAGCGGCCACGCTCCTGCGCGACGACTGGGCCGGCCGGCGCGGCCGCACAAGCGAAGGCCAGCGCCAGCGACAACGCGGCGCGCGCGGGGCGGGAGGACGGGCTCGGCGTCATCGGTTGCAGCGGCGATCCGGAATCGCGAGGCACGGGAATGGGAGGCACTTACCGACGGATTGGGGCGGCTTCGCGTCGCCGCGCCGCGCCGGCGGATGAATTCGCGTCCATGATTTCGCTCGGGCGGCGACCCGCGCGGGCGTCGGCTCACCCCCGGTGGTACGGATGGCCGGACAGGATCGTCACCGCGCGATAGAGCTGCTCGAGCAGCATCACCCGGACGAGCTGGTGCGGCCAGGTGGCGGCGCCGAACGACAGGACGAGGTCGGCGCGCCGCCGGATCTCCTCGCCGAGGCCGTCCGCCCCGCCGATCACGAACACGGCGGCCTCGCGGCCGGTGTCGCGCCAGGTCCGGATCTCGCCCGCGAAGGCCTGGCTGTCGAGATTGCGGCCGCGCTCGTCGAGCGCCACCGTCACGGCGCCGTCCGGGATCACGTTGGCGAGCGCGATCGCCTCCTCCAGCCGGCGGCGGTCGGTCTCCTGGGCCTTGCTCTCGCGGATCTCGACGATCTCGACGTCGCGCAGGCCGATCGCCCGACCGCTCTTCGCCAGCCGGTCGAGATAGCGATCGCCGAGCTCGCGCTCGGCGCCCGCCTTCATCCGGCCGACCGCGGCCACGACCAGCCGCATGGCGGCCTCCGGCTCAGCTGGCGCGGCGCGCGCCGGCGTCGCGCGGCGCCCACATCTTCTCCAGCGCGTAGAAGCTGCGGACCTCCGGGCGGAAGACGTGGACGATCACGTCGCCGGCGTCGATCAGCACCCAGTCGCAATGCGGCATGCCCTCGACCTTGGTCCGCACGCCGGCCTTGTGCAGGTCCTCGACCACCCGGTCGGCGATCGAGCCGACATGGCGGTTCGAGCGCCCGGTGGTGACCACCATGGTGTCGGCCAGCACGGACTTGTCGCGGAGATCGATGGTCGTCGTCTCCTCGGCCTTCATGTCGTCGAGGCGGGCGAGGACGAGGCGAAGCGTCTCGTCGGCGGCGGGACGCGGCGGGGCCGGCTGCAGCGGAGCGGCGTCGGTGTCGACCGCGGCCGGCACGGCCGGCTTCGACGGTTTCGACTTGGCCGGGCCCGAGGGGGCGGCGGAGGCGGCGGGCTTTCGGGAGGCGCTCGCCCGCGAGCGCGCAGATGTCGTCAGGGGACCTTCCTTCGAGCAAGACCTGTTGAGCGAGAGCTGGGCCTCTTCGGCCGGCCACTCTCAAGATAAGGGGGTGGAGTAAACGGTTTCAACCACCCGCGGTGCCGCGCCGGAGGTTTCTTTCGGGCTCTGGCGTCCGGGCAACGGTCGTAGCGGAGCTCGCGTCGTCATCCGCCGCCTCGGTGGCGTCTCCGGCCGTCCCGTCGCCGGCGTGCCCGTCACCCGCCGGCAGCCGCCGCTGGGCGCGCAGCTGGGTCGAGGAGAGCGGCGACTTCAGGCCGTGCAGGAACGCCCAGGCGGGCGGCTTCAGATAGGGCAGCCGGACCGCCCGGTCCTCGTTGACGCGGGCGAAGGCTAGCGCCCGCCCGGCGACGCCGGAGCTCGCATAGAGGCTCGGCCCGAGCCGGTCGACCACCACGATCGGCACCAGGTCGGCGATGCCGCGCCAGTTGTTCCAGCGGTGGAAGCTGCGCAGGTTGTCGGCTCCCATGATCCAGACGAAATGCACGCCGGGACAGCGCTTCACCAGATACTGAACGGTGTCGAACGTGTAGCGCACCCCGACCGCGGCCTCGAGCCCGGTGACGGCGATGCGCGGATGGCGGGCGAGCGCCCGCGCCGCCTCGATCCGCTCGGCCAAGGGCGCCAGGCCCGAGGTGTTCTTCAGCGGGTTGCCGGGCGTGACCAGCCACCACACGCGGTCGAGCCGCAGCCGCCGCATGGCGAGCAGGCAGGCGGCGAGATGGGCCTCGTGCGGCGGGTCGAAGGTGCCGCCGAACAGGCCGATCCGCATTCCCGGCGCGTAGGGCGGAACGCGATAGTCGCGGCCGCGAAGCGCCGCCTCGTCCCCCGCCGAGACGGGCCGGAGCGAATGGTACGCCATGGGCATGGAAGTCGAGGATCCCTCCGGCTCCGCGGGCTGCCTCCCGGCCGGGAGGATCGATCGCCCCTATGGACGGGTCTGACCCGAGCCGCGGATGCGGTACTTGAAGGTGGTGAGCTGCTCGACGCCGACCGGGCCGCGGGCATGCAGCCGGCCGGTGGCGATTCCGATCTCGGCCCCGAACCCGAACTCGCCGCCGTCGGCGAACTGGGTCGAGGCGTTGTGCAGGACGATGGCCGAGTCCACCTCGGCCAGGAAGCGCTCGGCCGCGGCCTGATCGGCCGTGACGATCGCGTCGGTGTGGTGCGAGCCGTAGCGGTTGACGTGGCGGATCGCCTCGTCGACGCCGTCGACCACCTTGGCGGCGATGATGGCGTCGAGATACTCGGTCGCCCAGTCGGCCTCGGTCGCCGCCTTTACACGCGCATCGACGGCCTGCGCCGCGGCGTCCCCGCGCACCTCGCAGCCGGCGTCGAGCAGCATGGTCACGAGCGGCGCCAGATGGGTCGCCGCGACGGCGCGGTCGACCAGCAGGGTCTCGGCCGCGCCGCACACGCCGGTGCGCCGCAGCTTGGCGTTCATCAGGATGGTCTTCGCCATCGCGAGATCGGCGCCGGCGTCGACATAGACGTGGCAGTTGCCGTCGAGATGCGAGAACACGGGCACCCGCGCCTCGGCCTGCACCCGGGCGACCAGATCCTTGCCGCCGCGCGGCACGATCACGTCGATGTTGCCGTCGAGCCCGCCGAGCATCAGCCCGACCGCGGCGCGGTCGCGGGTCGGCACCAGCTGGATCGCGTCCTCGGGCATGTCGGCGGCGCGCAGCCCTTCGACCAGGGCCGCATGAATGGCGCGCGAGGAGCGGAAGCTGTCGGAGCCGCCGCGCAGGATCACGGCGTTGCCGGCCTTCAGGCACAGCGCGCCGGCGTCGGCCGTGACGTTCGGCCGGCTCTCGTAGATGACGCCGATCACGCCGAGCGGCACCCGCACGCGCTCGATCGTCATGCCGTTCGGCCGTGTCCAGGCCTCCATGACGGCGCCGACCGGGTCGGCCAGCGCGGCCACGATCTCGATGCCTTCCGCCATCGCGGCGACGCGCTTCTCGTCGAGCTTGAGGCGGTCGATCAGCGCCGCCGTGGCGCCGCGGCTGCGCGCCTCGCTGACGTCCTCGGCATTGGCGGCGAGGATCTCCGGCGCCGCGGCGCGCAGCGCCTCGGCCATGGCGATCAGCGCCTCGCTCTTGTCGATCGCGCTCGCCAGCGCGACGGCCCCGGCGGCCGCACGGGCGCGCCGCCCGATGTCCGCCATCACGGCGGTCAGGTCCGGGGTACGGCCCTCCGGCCCGCGGGACTCGGTCACACGGGATCCGGGCGTCGTCAGGGTGGCGCTCATCGGCGACATGCCTTTGTCATGACACCTTCCTAGCATGCCCGCAGGTCCGCTGCGAAGCGGGCCATCGCGTCTTCGTCGCGGGGCAGACTGGCGTTTCGGTCGGATCGGCCCCGCAGCGATCCGGCCGGACCGGCTCGGTCGACCCGGCTCGGACGAGCCGACCTGGTTGCCCACGCTCCCATCCACCCGCCCGGTCGCAGTCGTCGAGCCCGGAGATCGCCATGACGCCGAAACAGCGCCTGCCCCGCCGGTTTCCGGTCGGCACCCGCCTGGTCGTCGAGGGCGAGCCGGACCGGCACGGCACGCTGCGGGTGGTGTCGCGTTATCTGGTGATGCCGAACGGCCGCCGCTACGACCTCGCGCCGAACGCACCCGTGCCGAGCGCCCCGGCGCCCAACGCGCCGCCCGCCGCCGGCGGTGCCCGCCGCCGCCGCGCCCCCGCGGCCCAGGCCTGATCGCGGCGTCGCTCCGCCGCGTCCGCGGCGCTGGGACGCATGTCGGGCTGCCCGAACCACGCCGCATTGCGCTGACATCTGTTCTCGACCCGGGCGGCGGCCGCCGCGCCGGACGAGGGAATCGTCATGATCCGAGAGCGTCGTCTGCGTGCGCAAGGTCCGTGCGAGCATCGTCCGTGCGAGCATCGGGCGCGAGAGCGTGGCTCGCGCACCGCCCGCGCGGCCGCGCTGGGTCTCGCGCTGGCCTCGCTGGTCGCGCTCGCCGGCCCGCTGACGACGACGGCCCGGGCGGCCGATCCGGTCTATCCGCCCGGCATCAAGCTCGGCCTCGTCCCGACCGGCAGCCTCAAGGCGAGCGAGAAGTTTCCGGGCTTCGAGGACGACGAAACCGGCGCCTCGGTGCTGATGCTGGAGGTGACGGGCCAGAGCCTCGCCGACACGGCCAAGCAGATCTCCCGCGACCGCATCAAGAAGCAGGGCATCGTCGAAGAGACGCGCGAGAGCTTCCCGGCCGGCGGCGAGGGCACGCTGGTGGCCGGTCGCCAGGAGGCGGACGGCAAGAAGGTCCGCAAGTGGATCCTGCTGGCGCCGGCCGGCGAGGCCGCCGCCCTGGTCGTCGTCCAGGTGCCGGAGGAGGCCGCCAAGGGCTACCCGGACGCGGCGGTGCGCAGCATGCTGGCCTCGGTCGCGCGGCGCGACGCGGTGCCGCTCGAGGAGCAGCTGAGCCTGCTGCCGATCCGCATCGACGAGCTCTCCGGCATGCGGCCCGTGCGGGTCATCGGCGGCGCCGGCGCGGTGCTCACCGAAGGCCCGAAGGACACGTTCGACGCCGCCGAGCAGCCGATGATGCTGGTCTCGGTCGGCCGCGGCGGGCCGGAGGAGACGGCGGCGCGCGACACCTTCGCCCGCAACCTGCTGGCCGGCTTCGGCGGCTACAAGGACCTGCGGGTGGTCAACGCCGAGATGCTGCGGCTCGGCGGCGGCGGCGCCAACACCCATCAGGTGATGGCGGAGGGCAAGGACCCCAAGACCGACGCGACGATCAAGCTCGTGCAGTGGATCCGCTTCGGCTCCGGCGCCTATCTGCGCATCCTCGGGGTCGCCCGCGACGACGTCTGGTCGAATGCCTTCCCGCGCTTCCGCGCCGTGCGCGACGGGGTCAATCCGCGCGGCTGAGGCCGCCCGCGTCGGCGCCCGGCCGTCTCGCGACGGGCCGGCGCCGTGTGGCAGACGTCCGCGCGATCAGGCCGTGGTGCCGCCGGGCGGGAGACCCTCGCCGGCGGCCGGGGCCGCCGCTTCGCCCGCGGCGCCGGGGGCGACCTTCGGGCCGCCTTTCGACACGCCGACCAGGGCGGGCCGCAGCACCCGCTCGCCGATCATGTAGCCGGCCTGCACGACCTGGACGACGGTGCCGTTCGGGGTGGTCTGGTCCGGGATCTCGAACATCGCCTGGTGGACGTTGGGGTCGAACTTCTGGCCCTGCGGATCGAACCGCTTCACCCCGTTGCGCTCGAAGCCTTTCAGGAGCTCGCGCTCGGTCAGCTCGACGCCTTCGAGGAAGCTCTTCACCGGCGCCGGCAGGGCGTCGCGGTTCTCCGCGCTCACCGCCTCCAAGGCGCGGCGGAGATTGTCGGCGACGGCGAGCATGTCGCGGGCGAAGCCGGAGATGCCGTAGGCGCGGGCGTCGGCGACCTCGCGCTCGGTGCGCCGGCGCAGATTCTCCATCTCGGCGAGCGTGCGCAGCAGCCGGTCCTTGTGCTCGGCGGCCTCCTTGGCGAGCGCCGCGACATCCACCGCCGGGTCTTGCCCGGCAGGATTTTGCGAGCCGGCGGCGGCCTCGGCGTTCGCCGCCGTCGCGGCATAGGCGGCCGTGGCGGCAGCGGTGTCGGGGGCGCTCGCGCTCGTCGCCTGCTCGGCGGTCGCGGCGCCGGCCTTGTCGTCGGTCATGGCGGTCCGTCCGTCTGTACGTTGATCCGGTTTCGCCCCCGCATATCGGGCGGCCGCGCCGGGAAATCAAGGATTTCGGGCGCGGGGCGGGCCGGCCGCGCGGGCGGCGCGCCTCACCCCCCGAGCATCCGGCCGATCACCCGGGCCGTGTAGTCGACCATCGGGACGACGCGGGCGTAGTTGAGGCGGGTCGGGCCGATCACGCCGATGACGCCGACGATGCGGCCGGTGCTGTCGCGGTAGGGCGCGATGATGGTCGACGAGCCCGACAGCGAGAACAGCTTGTTCTCCGAGCCGATGAAGATGCGCACGCCCTCCGCCGATTCGGCCCGACCGAGCAGGTCGACGAGGCCGCGCTGGGTCTCCAGCTCGTCGAACAGCTGGCGCACCCGCTCGAGGTCCTCCAGCGCGTGCAGGTCCTCCAGGAGATGCGCGTGGCCGCGCACGATCAGCTTGCGGTCGTCGCCGTCGCCGCCCGACCAGCTGGCGAGCCCGGCCGCGACGATCTTTTGCGTGAGCGCGTCGAGCTCGGCCCGGCCGGCGGCGAGCGCCTGCTCGAGCGCCGCGCGGGCGTCGAGAAGGGTCTGGCCGCGGATGTGGCGGTTGAGGAAGTTCGTCGCCTCGACCAGGGCCGAGCTCGGCAGGCCGGGCGGCAGGTCGAGGATGCGGTTCTCCACCTGGCCGTCCTCGGCGACCAGCACGACCAGGGCCCGGGTCGGCTCCAGCCGGACGAACTCGATGTGCTTGAGCCGCGCGTTCGCCTTGGTGGTGAGCACCACGCCGGCGGCCCGGGTGAGACCGGACAGCATGGTCGACGCCTCGGTGAGCACGCCTTCCATGGAGCGGCCGACGCCGGCGACCTGGGCCTCGATCGAGCGCCGCTCGTCCTCCGGCAGGTCGCCGACCTGCATCAGCGCGTCGACGAAGAAGCGCAGCCCGAACTCGGTCGGCAGCCGGCCGGCCGAGGTGTGCGGGGCGTAGATCAGCCCGGCCTGCTCCAGGTCCTGCATGACGTTGCGCACCGAGGCGGGCGACAGCGTCATCGGGATCAGCCGCGCGAGGTTGCGCGACCCCACCGGCTCGCCGGTGGCGAGATAGGAGTCGACGATGCCGCGGAAGATCTCGCGGGAGCGCTCGTTGAGCTGGACGAGGCTGGGGCTGGCGCCGATCGGAAGGTCCTGGGACACTTGGCTTGGCTCGGCTCGCTCTGGACTGACGGGTTCGGCCTCCAGATTTGTCCCTCGGCCCGGGCGAGCGCAAGCCGCAGAGCGTTCGTGGCCGGGGACCACCGACAGCCGCCCCTTGCCGCCCGCAGCCCGGCGACCTAAAAGCGAGCCGCCGATCGCTCTTCCCGCGGCCCCGCCGCGCGGCCGATCGCACCATGCCCACAGCGACCCCGTCCCCGGCGACCTCGCCGTCGTTCCGTCGCTTCGCCCGAGGAGCCGTCCATGCGTCCGAGCCACCGCCAGCCCGACGAGCTGCGTGCCGTCTCGCTCGAACGCGCCGTGGTGAAATATGCCGAGGGCTCCTGCTTCGTGAAGTTCGGCGACACCCATGTGCTGGTCACCGCCACGCTGGAGGACCGCCTGCCGCCGTGGCTCAAGGGTCAGGCGCGCGGCTGGGTGACGGCCGAGTACGGCATGCTGCCGCGGGCGACCTCGGAGCGCACCCGGCGCGAGTCGTCGGCCGGCAAGCAGTCGGGCCGCACCGTCGAGATCCAGCGGCTGATCGGCCGATCCTTGCGCGCCGTCGTCGACCTCGAGGCGCTCGGCGAGCGCCAGATCACGGTCGACTGCGACGTCATCCAGGCCGACGGCGGCACCCGCACGGCCTCGATCACGGGCGCCTGGGTCGCCCTGCACGACTGCCTCGCCTGGATGAAGGCGCGCGACATGCTGCGCGGCGAGGTTCTTCGCGATCACGTCGCCGCGGTGTCGTGCGGCGTCCACAACGGCCTCGCCGTGCTCGACCTCGACTATGCCGAGGACTCGCAGGCCGACACCGACGCCAACTTCGTGCTGACCGGCAACGGCGGCATCGTCGAGATCCAGGGCACGGCCGAGCGCGAGCCGTTCAGCGAGGCCCAGTTCCTCAGCCTGCTGGCGCTCGCCCGCAAGGGCGTCGGCCGGCTGGTCGAGCTGCAGAAAATGGCGGTGATGTGAGCGAGACGGCGCATCGTGTGCTGACCGGCCGGCTGGTCGTCGCGACCCACAACGCCGGCAAGCTGCGCGAGATGCGCGAGCTCTTGGCGCCCTACGGCATCGAGGCCGTGTCGGCCGGCGAGCTCGGCCTGCCCGAGCCGGACGAGACCGGCACCACCTTCGTCGAGAACGCCCACATCAAGGCGGCGGCCGCCGCCGCCGCGACCGGCCTGCCGGCCTTCTCGGACGACTCGGGACTCGTGGTCGACGCGCTCGACGGGGCGCCCGGCATCCACTCGGCCCGTTGGGCCGGGCCGGACAAGGACTTTCTCCGGGCGATGGCCGACATCCACGCGAAGCTCGTGGCGCGCGGTGCGACCGCGCCGGAGCAGCGCCGCGCCCATTTCGTCTCGGCCCTCTGCCTCGCCTGGCCGGACGGCCACCGCGAGGATTTTTTGGCCCGCGTCGACGGCGTGCTGGTGTGGCCGCCGCGTGGAAACCTCGGCTTCGGCTACGACCCGATGTTCTTGCCCGATGGCCACGACCGCACCTTCGGCGAGATGCCGGCCGAGGAGAAGCACGGGTTGCCGCCCATCGGAAAAGGCCTCTCGCATCGGGCCCGCGCCTTCGTGATGCTGGCGGAGGCGTGCCTTGAGCGACGCTGACCTCATGGAGCGCCCCGTGCTGGATCGCGTGACCGAGCCCCGCGAGGACGTGCCCTTCGGGGTCTACGTCCATTGGCCGTTCTGCCTGTCGAAGTGCCCCTATTGCGACTTCAACAGCCATGTCCGTCACGTTGCCGTCGAGCAGGACCGCTTCGCCCGCGCCTTCGCGGCCGAGATCGCCACCACGGCCGAGCGGATCGGGCGTCGCACCGTGTCGACCATCTTCTTCGGCGGCGGCACGCCCTCGCTGATGAAGCCGGAGACGGTCGGTGCCGTACTCGACGCCATCGCGAGGCACTGGACCGTGGCGCCGGACGCCGAGATCTCGCTCGAGGCCAACCCGACCTCGGTCGAGGCGGAGCGGTTCCGCGGGTTTCGGACGGCGGGGGTGAACCGGGTTTCACTCGGCGTCCAAGCATTGGACGATGATTCGCTGAAGGCGCTGGGGCGGCTTCACACGGCCTCGGAGGCCATGGCGGCGGTCGGCACGGCGCGAAAAATCTTCGACCGGTACTCGTTCGACCTGATCTATGCCCGGCCCGGCCAGGGCGTGGCGGCGTGGGCCGCCGAGCTGCGGCGCGCCATCGCCGAGGCGGCCGAGCATCTTTCGCTCTATCAGCTCACCATCGAGCCCGACACGCCGTTCGAGGCTCTGGAGCGGGCCGGCAAGCTCGCCGTGCCGGGCGACACGATCGCGCGGCATCTGTTCGACGTCACCCAGGAGGTCTGCGCCGCGGCGGGGCTGCCGGCCTACGAGGTGTCGAACCACGCCCGTCCGGGCGCCGAGTGCCGCCACAACCTCGTCTATTGGCGCTACGGCGAGTATGCCGGCATCGGTCCGGGCGCCCATGGCCGCCTGCTCGATCCCGCCGGCCGGCGCTTCGCCACGGCGACCGAGCGGCGCCCCGAGGCGTGGCTGGCGCAGGTCGAGGCGGCGGGCCATGGCCTCGTCGTCGACGAGGTGGTGACGCGGCCCGAGCAGGCCGACGAGTTCCTGCTGATGGGGCTGCGGCTCACCGAGGGCATCGACCCGAAGCGCTTCGAAAAGATCGCCGGCCGCCCGCTCGACCCGGCCCGCATCGCCGACCTGATGTCCTACGGCTTCGTCGAGTCGATGCCGAACGGCCGGCTGCGCGTCACCCGCTCCGGCTTCCCGGTGCTCGACGCCGTGGTGGCGGATCTGGCGGCCTAGACGCGCCCCGGCGCCGGCGGCGCTGCGTCCCCTGTGGCGACTTTCCGACCCGCCCACCGCCGCGTCCGGCCCTTGACGGTCGATGGTTAATCGCGCCTTAACCTCGCCCCCTCTAAGCTTCACCCCGACGTGGCCGCGCCGTCCGGCGCGCCCGCCCACGAGCCGCACGATCCGATGTCCATGACCTCCGCCGCCTGTGCGCCCTCGGCCTCGCCCGCGAGGCCGCCCGACACCCGCTCGCCCTTCGTGCGGCTCACCGAGCTGCTCGCGGGCGTCGTGCCGGCGCAGGCGCCCATCAACCTGTCGATCGGCGAGCCGCAGCACCCAATCCCGCCCTTCGTGAAGGACGCGCTGGTCGCCGATCTCGCCTCGCTCGGCCGCTACCCGGCCGGCAAGGGCACCGATGCGTTCCGCGAGGCCGCCGCTGGCTGGCTGACGCGGCGCTACGGCCTGCCGCGCCCGGTCGACGCGGCGAGCGAGGTGCTGGTTCTGTGCGGCACCCGCGAGGGCCTGTTTCTCGGCGCCATCGCGGCGAAACGCTGGGTCGAGGCGCGGCGCGGCCCGCTGCCCGGCAAGCCCGCCATCCTGGTGCCGAACCCGTTCTACGCCGCCTATCCGGCCGGCGGCACGGCGGCCGACTGCGAGGTCGTCTACATGCCGGCCTGGAAACACAACGGCTTCCTGCCCGACTTCGATGCGCTCGACGACGCGCTGCTCGCCCGCACCGTGGCGCTCTACATCGCCTCGCCGGCCAATCCGCAGGGGGCCGTCGCCGACCTCGACTATCTGGCCCGCCTGCTGGCGCTCGCCCGCAAGCACGGTTTTCTCGTCTTCGCCGACGAGTGCTACTCGGAGATCTATACCCGCGAAGCACCGCCCGGGATCCTTCAGGCCGCGGGCGCCGACTTCTCCAACGCCGTCGTGTTCCAGTCGCTGTCGAAGCGCTCGAACCTGCCCGGCCTGCGGGTCGGCTTCGCGGCGGGCGACGCGGCGTTCCTGCAAAAGTTCCTCGATCTGCGCAACGTCGCGGCCCCGCAGGTGCCGGGCGTCGCCCAGGCCGTGGCGGCCGCGGCCTACGCGGACGAGGACCACGTGGAGGAGAACCGCCGCCTCTACGCGCGAAAATTCGATCTCGCCGACCAGATCGTCGGCGATCGCTGGGGCTATGTGCGTCCCGCCGGCGGCTTCTATCTATGGCTCGACGTCGCCGCGCTCGGCGGCAGCGAGGCCGTGACGCTGAAGCTGTGGCGGGAGGCCGGCGTGCGCGTGCTGCCGGGCCGCTACATCGCGCGCGACCAGGCCGACGGCAGCAATCCGGGGGCCGACTACATCCGGCTCGCGATGGTTCAGAACGAGGAGACCACGGCCGAGGCGTTGCACCGCCTCGTCGCCGTGCTGGGCTGAGCTCGACCTTTTGAGACACGGCGGTCGCATTCCGCGGCCGCCCGGGCAGACACGGGGACGCAATGCCCGCAATGCAGCGCCGAGTCGGAGCGGCGACCCTGCTGCCGGACGAGCTCCGGGCCGGGCTGGAGCGGCGCGTCCGCCAGCTCGTCGGGCTCGTGCTGGTCGGCCTCGCCATGCTGTGCACGGCGGCGCTCGTCACCTGGTCGGTGAAGGATCCGAGCCTCAGCCACGCCACCGCGGCGCCGGTGCGCAACCTGCTCGGCGCCCCCGGCGCCATCGCGGCCGACCTGTTCATGCAGCTGTTCGGCCTCGCCACCCTGGCGCTGGTCGGTCCGGTCGCCGCCTGGGGCTGGCGGCTCGCCCATCTGCGCCGGTTCGACCGCGAGAAGTGGCGGGTGCTGGCCTGGGGGCTCGGCGCGCCGCTCGCCGCCGGCTTCGCGGCCTGCCTGCCGCGCAGCGCCGCCTGGCCGCTGCCGAGCGGCCTCGGCGGCGTGATCGGCGATGTCCTGGTGCGCGGCCCGACGGCGGTGCTGCCGGCCGGCGTCGGCGTCACGGTCCTGGCCGCCGTGTATGGCGCGCTGGCGGTCGCCGCGCTCCTGTTCGCCAGCGGTGTCGGCTTCGCCGAGGCCGATCCCGACGCCCCGGTCGCCAAGGCCAAGCCGGCGCCCAAGAAGGCCGCCCCGCCGCCGCCGCCGGCCGCAGACCCCGAGACGGACGAGGACGACGACTCGAGGGCCGACCGCGCCTCGATCTCGCTCGGCTTCGTGGTGCATTCGCTGCTCAGCCTCAAGGCGCGGGCGCTGCGGCTGGCCCGGCACGGCGTCCTTGCCGGCATCAAGCTCGCGAAGACCACGCGCGAGCCCGACATCGATCACCGCACCTTCGAGCGGCGCGAGCCGCGCTTCGAAGGCGACACCGGCGAGCCGGTCGAACGGCGCGCCTACGACGAGACGCCGCCCTTCGGCGAGGCCCAGGAGCCGGAGGTCGAGGACGAGATCGAGGAGGAGCCGGCGCCCAAGCGCGCGGCCAAGAAGCTGCCGCCGCCCAAGAAGCCGCCCGCCAAGGCCAAGGCGAGCGAGTACGAGCTGCCCTCCGTCAACCTGCTCGCCGCCCCGAAGGCGTCGGACCGCCACGCCCCGTCGATGGACCTGATCAAGGCCAACGAGGCGTCGCTGCAGACCGTGCTGGGCGATTTCGGCGTGCGCGGCGAAATCCTCGACGCACATCCCGGGCCGGTCGTCACGCTGTACGAGCTGGAGCCGGCGCCCGGCATCAAATCGTCGCGGGTGATCGGGCTCGCCGACGACATCGCCCGCTCGATGAGCGCCGTGTCGGCCCGCGTCGCCGTGGTGCCGGGCCGCAACGTGATCGGCATCGAGCTGCCCAACGCGACGCGCGAGAAGATCTATCTGCGCGAGATGCTGGCGGCCGAGCAGTATCACGACTCCTCGGCCAAGCTGCCGCTCTGTCTCGGCAAGACGATCGGCGGCGATCCCGTCATCGTCGACCTCGCCCGCATGCCGCATCTGCTGATCGCCGGCACCACCGGCTCGGGCAAGTCGGTCGCCGTCAACACCATGATCCTCAGCCTGCTGTACCGGCTGCGGCCGGACCAGTGCCGGCTGATCATGGTCGATCCCAAGATGCTCGAACTGTCCGTCTACGACGGCATCCCGCATCTCCTCACGCCGGTCGTCACCGATCCGAAGAAGGCCGTGGTCGCGCTGAAATGGGCGGTGCGCGAGATGGAGAGCCGCTACAAGAAGCTCTCCAAGGTCGGGGTGCGCAACATCGACGGCTACAACGCCCGCCTCCAGGAGGCGAAGGCCAAGGGCGAGCGCCTGTCGCGCACCGTGCACACCGGCTACGACAAGGAGACCGGCACGGCCATCTACGAGACCGAGGAGCTCGACCTCGAGCCGCTGCCCTACATCGTCGTCGTGGTCGACGAGATGGCCGACCTGATGATGGTCGCCGGCAAGGACATCGAGGGCGCCGTGCAGCGCCTCGCCCAGATGGCGCGTGCCGCCGGCATCCACGTCATCATCGCGACGCAGCGCCCCTCGGTCGACGTCATCACCGGCACCATCAAGGCGAACTTCCCGACCCGCATCTCCTTCCAGGTGACGTCGAAGATCGACAGCCGCACCATCCTGGGCGAGCAGGGCGCCGAGCAGCTCCTCGGCCAGGGCGACATGCTCTACATGGCGGGCGGCGGCCGCATCAGCCGCGTTCACGGTCCCTTCGTGTCGGACGAGGAAGTGGAGAAGATCGTCCGCCACCTGCAGGCGCAGGGCACCCCGCAATATGTCGAGGAGGTCACGGCCGAGGAACCCGAGGGCGGCGACGGCGAGGCCGTGTTCGACGGCACCGCGATGGGCCAGGAGGGCGGCGACCTCTACCAGCAGGCCGTCCAGGTGGTGCTGCGCGACCGCAAGGCGTCGACGAGCTACATCCAGCGCCGCCTCCAGGTCGGCTACAACAAGGCCGCCTCGCTGATGGAGCGGATGGAGCAGGAAGGCATCGTCGGCCAGGCCAACCACGCCGGAAAGCGCGAGATTCTGGTGGGCGGGGAGGGCGGCGAGGACAGTTTCTGAGCGACCCGCTATGCTGGCTCATGGCCGTGCGGCGAGTCGCGCCCGAGCACCTTGGTCGGAGCAGCTTGGTCGGAGCACCTTGGGAGAACGGTCCGGCCGCGGACTCGCGGCGTCTCGGGCCGCGCAACCGCGGTCTCCGGGCCGCGTCACAGCGGCTCCGGGCCGCGAAATCGCCATAGACCTGGACGACAGGTCTTGTCTCTGAGGATGGGGTGAATCGGAGATGAACATGCGGACTTCGGGGGCGGCCGCGCGGATCGGCAGCTTGACGCTCGGGACGTGCCTGCTCGCGGCCTGCCTGGTCGGCGCCACCGCTGTCGCGGCTGCCGAGACGGTTCCGCTGCCGGTGCCCTCGCCCAAGAAGCGGGTCGCCCAGGCGACGCCGCCGGCCCGCGCGCCGTTGTCGGCGCCGGCCTTCACCGGCACTCCGACCACCGGCTCGATCGTCCCGGTCGCGGCGCCCGCCCAGGGCCGCGGCCTCGACGGCTCGCAGAAGGTGCTGGCCGACAAGGTCAGCGGCTATCTGTCCGGCGTGCACGCCCTGACCGGCAACTTCATCCAGGTCGGTCCGGACGGCGGCCGCACCGAGGGCCAGTTCTACATCCAGAAGCCCGGCAAGGTGCGCTTCGAGTACAATCCGCCGAGCCCGATCGACGTCGTCGCCGATGGCAATTCGGTGGTGGTGCGCGACCGCAAGCTCGCCACTCAGGACCTCTATCCGCTGTCGCAGACGCCGCTGCGCTATCTCCTGGTCGACAAGATCGACCTCACCAAGGACACCAACGTCGTCTCGGTCTCGGCCGACGACGTGTTCGTCACCATCGTGATCGAGGAGAAGCAGGCGCTCACCGGCACCCACAAGCTGATGATGATGTTCGGCGCCAAGGACATGCAGCTCAAGCAGTGGACCGTGACGGACCCGCAGGGCTACGACACCACGGTCGCGGTCTACAATCTCGATCCGACCGCCAAGCCCGATCCCGGCCTGTTCAGGATCAACTACGAGCGCGTGCTGCAGTAAGGCACGCCGCCGCCCCCGGGGGCGGGCCGCCTGCCGCGGACGGAACGGAAGCATCGCGACGGATTTGTTCGAAGGGCGCGCCGGCCGGTGCGCCCTTTGCCGTTGCGGGCTGCCGGCCGCGGGACATCTCCATGACCTCGATGAAGAATTCAGGCGCGCGCGCCCTCGGCGTGATGGCCGGCCTGCTCGCCGTGAACGCGCTGGCCGTGGCCGTCGCCAGCCGCCGGGCGGAGCGGAAAAACCCGCCGCGCGGCCGCTTCGTGCGGGTGATGGGCCTGCGCCTCCACGTCGTCGAGGCCGGGCCGCCCGACGCGCCGGCCGTGCTGCTTCTCCACGGCAACGGCGCGATGACCCAGGACATGGCGGCCAGCGGCCTGATCGACCGGCTCGCCCGCACCCATCGCGTCGTCTGCCTCGACCGTCCGGGCTTCGGCTGGAGCGACCGCCCGCGCCGGCCGCTGCCGCCGGAGGCGCAGGCCGAGCTCGCCGGCGATCTCCTGCGGCTCCTCGGCATCGACCGGGCCGTGGTGGTGGGCCACTCCTGGGGCACGCTGGTCGCGCTCGCGCTCGCCGTGCAGGCGCCGAAGCTGGTCGCCGGCCTGGTGCTGGCGGCCGGCTATTACGTCCCGACCCGGCGGCTCGACGTGTGGCTGATGTCCGGCCCGGCCTGGCCGGTGGTCGGGACCGTGATGCGGCACACGATCTCGCCCGTGATCGGCGCCCTGATCGCCCGGCCCTTCGTGCGCCGCCTGTTCGCGCCGCGCCCGGTCGCCCCGGCCTTCCGGGCCGGCTTCCCGATCGGCATGGCGCTGCGGCCCGAGCAGCTGCGCGCCGTCGCCGAGGAGTCGATCGCCATGATCCCGGCGGCGCGGCGCCTGCGGCGGCGCTACGGCGAGATCGCCTGTCCGGTGACCGTGCTGGCGGCGGCCGGCGACCGGCTGGTCGAGCATTTCCAGGGCGCCCGCCTGGTCGAGGCGCTGCCGAACGCGACCCTGCGGGTCGTCCCGGGAGTCGGCCACATGATGCATTACGAGCCGCAGGTGGCCGCCGCGATCGCGGCCGCCGCAGCGGCGCTCACCCCGCCGAGCCCTCCGCTCGCCGTCCACGCCCCCGAGGCGCCGGACCTCGAGACGCCCCCGCCGACCCGGGCCGGTGCGGCGGCCGAATAAGGCGTATTCTGCAAGTGGATTGGCGGACCTGAGCCTTGCTCCCGCCGGCATCCCGGCTATCAAGGGACCGAAACGAAGGTCCCAATGCCCCTCATCATCTCCACCTGGAACATCAACTCGGTCCGGCTGCGGATCGAGCTCGTCGCGAAATTCCTCAAGGCGACCCGGCCGGACGTCCTGTGCCTGCAGGAGACCAAGTGCCCGGACGACGCCTTCCCGCTCAAGCGGTTCGCGAAGCTCGGCTACACCCATGTCGCGATGAGCGGCCAGAAGGGCTATCACGGCGTCGCCATCGTCTCCCGCCTGCCGTTCGAGGCGACCGCCACGCGCTCGTTCTGCGACAAGCAGGACTGCCGCCACGTCGCCGTGACGATCGGCGAGCAGGCCGGCCTGAAGGACCCCGCGACGCTGCACAACTTCTACGTCCCGGCCGGCGGTGACGAGCCCGACCCGGCCGTGAACCCGAAGTTCGCCCACAAGCTCCAGTTCCTCGACGAGATGCGGGCCGCCGTCGATCTGCATCCGGCGAACGGGGCGCGCTCGATCCTGGTCGGCGACCTCAACGTCGCGCCGCTCGAGCACGACGTGTGGAGCCACAAGCAGATGCTGAAGGTGGTCTCGCACACGCCGGTCGAGTGCGAGAAGCTCGTCGCCGTGCAGCAGGCGGGCGCCTGGGTCGACGCCATGCGGGCGCACGTGCCCCCGTCCGAGAAGCTCTATACGTGGTGGAGCTACCGGGCGGCCGACTGGGCCGCCTCCGACCGCGGCCGCCGGCTCGACCACGTCTGGGTGAGCCAGGCGCTCGGCGACCGGGTGTCGTCCATGACGGTCACCCGCGCGGCCCGCGGCTGGACCCAGCCATCCGACCACGTGCCCGTGACCGTGAAGCTGGAGATGTGAGCCCGAGCACCGGCCGGTGATGCATCACTGGCCGAGCTGATGCATCACTGACGAGAGTCACCGCCCCAGATCGAGATTCGCGCGCACCTGGGCGATGTCGTCGGCCGTCTCCATGGCGCGCGTCGCCAGGTGGTCGCGCAGCCGGAAGGCGGCGTCCGGGAAGCCTTCCAGCATCTTGAGGAAGAGCTGGCGCGGGATGCGCATCACGGTCGACGGCTCGGTCGCCGTGGCGGTGACGGGGCGGACGGTGTCGATCAGCAGCGCGATCTCGCCGAGCAGCACGCCGGGGCCGACCGACACCAGCGGCCCGTCGGGGCGGCCCGGATCGAGCCGGAACGCACCCTCCTGCACCACGTAGCCACAGTCGGCCGGCTCGCCGCCCCGGAACAGCGTGTCGCCCGTGTCGAGCGACCGGCTCTCGCAGCCGATGGCGAGAATCCGCAGCGCATTCGGCCCGAGCAGGCGGAACGTCGGCACGCTCGCCAGGAAGCCGATATCGTCCTCGATGCTCATAGGGGCGAAGCGACGCTGCCGGACTTTTGGGGGGCTACACCCGGGACGGCCGGTTCCGTTGACGGCAGGACCGGCCGCGCCCCCGGCGACCGGTTCGTTCGAATTTACCGCGAGTTCGGCGAAAGTGGATTCCGAACTTCCCCGCAGCCGAATCGTAATCCAATAACCTTAAACAGAGATTCCTGTCCGGCCCGGCCCCTGGCATCGGCCGCCGAACGGTTCGGACAGGGTCCCCGCGGGCCCTCGGCCGGCTGGCCGCTCACGGCACGAGCTTGTAGCCGCCCGCCTCGGTGACCAGGATGGCCGGGTTGGCGGCGTCGCGCTCGACCTTCTGGCGGAGCCGGTAGATGTGGGTCTCGAGCGTGTGCGTGGTGACGCCCGAATTGTAGCCCCAGACCTCCTGGAGCAGCACATCGCGCGACACCGGCTTCTGCCCGGCCCGGTAGAGGAAGCGCAGGATCGCCGTCTCCTTCTCGGTCAGCCGGACCTTGTTGCCCTTCGGGCTGACCAGCAGCTTGGAGCTCGGCCGGAACGTGTAGGGGCCGATGGCAAACACGGCGTCCTCGCTCGCCTCGTGCTGGCGGAGCTGGGCGCGGATGCGGGCCAGCAGGACCGCGAAACGAAAGGGCTTCGGCACGTAGTCGTTGGCGCCCGACTCGAGCCCGAGGATCGTGTCGGAGTCGGTGTCGTGGCCGGTCAGCATGATGATCGGCGCCTTGAAGCCGTTCTTGCGCAGGATGCGCACCGCCTCGCGCCCGTCGATGTCGGGCAGCCCGACATCCATCAGCACCAGGTCGAACGGTCCGGCCTTGGCGGCCTGCACGGCCTTGGCGCCGGTGTCGACGGCTTCGGGCTCGAACTCGTCGTGGAGCGAGAGCTGCTCCACCAGGGCCTCGCGCAGCTCGGCCTCGTCGTCGACGATCAGGATCTTCCGGGCATTCGGCATCGGTCGAGGCCTCTGGCGCACGCGCACGCACTAGACGCGCACAAATCACGCGAGTGTGCGCGAAGTAGAGCATTCGGGCATAAAAGAGCAAGCGTCCCGACGCACCAGAAGGCGGCCATACCCTTGATTCCTCAGACCCATGGACGAAAGGCGGAAGCCCGGGCCCGGCACCTCTCCCGCATCGTGGTGAGGGCGCGCCCCGGCGCCCCGACCCGCGGCTGGCTGATCGCCGGACCGTTGCGCCTGCCGGTCGCCCTCGGCCGGACCGGCCTGAAGGCCGACAAGCATGAAGGCGACGGAGGGACACCGCGCGGACGATTCCGCCCCGTGCGGCTGTGGTGGCGGGCCGATCGCGGGCCGTTTCCGCGCTCCGGCCTGCCGACGACGCGCATCACGCGCGACCTCGCCTGGTGCGAGGACCCGACCGACCGCCGCTACAACAAGCCGTTCCGCCGCCTCAAGCGGGCCGACGGCACGGCCGAGCCCGGCGACGTCCTGTGGCGCGACGACCGGCTGTACGACCTGGTGATCGAGATCGACCACAACCGCCGGCCGCGCGTCGCCGGCCGCGGCAGCGCCGTGTTCATCCACGTCGCCCGCGCGGGATTTTCCCCGACCGCCGGCTGCGTCGCGCTCACCCCTGGCGATCTGCGGCGGCTGTTGGAGAAGATCGGGCCGCGGACCCGCATCGTCGTGGGGTGACGTCGTGGCGGCCGCTTTCGGCCGTGTGCCCCGGACAAGGCGCGTCAGGCCGCAGGCCTGATGCGCCGCAGAGCCGGGGCCCAGGGGCGACACCCGCGACAGATCGGCCAAAGCAATGTTCGGTGGCCCTGGGTCCCGGCTCGGGCCGCGTCGCGGCCCGTCCGGGACACGAGGTGGTGCCGGAGGAAAAGATTCAGGGCCGCCAGCCGGCGGCCTCGACCTCTTCGTCGCCGCTCTCGGCGGCGCGTTCGCCGTCGACCACGGCCCGCACGGCGCGCAGCACCTCGGGGACGCCCTTGCCGGTGGCGCCGGACAGGAGCAGCGGCGTCTTCTTGGCGGCGCGCTTGAGACGGGCGACCTGCTGCTTGAGATCCTCGGGCGACAGCGCGTCGATCTTGTTGAGCGCGACGATCTCGGGCTTCTGGTCGAGCTCGTGCTCGTAGGCGGAGAGCTCGCCCCGCACCGTCTTGTAGGCTTTTCCGGCGTGCTCGCAGGTGCCGTCGACAAGGTGCAGGAGCACCCGGCACCGTTCCACGTGGCCCAGGAAGCGGGTGCCGAGGCCGGCGCCTTCGCTGGCGCCTTCGATCAGGCCCGGGATGTCGGCCAGCACGAACTCGCGCCCGTCGACCGAGACGACGCCGAGCTGCGGATGCAGCGTCGTGAACGGATAGTCGGCGATCTTCGGCTTGGCGGCGCTCACCGCGGCGAGGAAGGTCGACTTGCCGGCGTTCGGCAGGCCGACGAGGCCGGCGTCGGCGATGAGCTTGAGGCGCAGCCAGATGGTGCGCTCCTCGCCCGGCTGGCCCGGATTGGCGCGGCGTGGCGCCTGGTTGGTCGACGACTTGAAATGGGCGTTGCCGAAGCCGCCATTGCCGCCCTTGGCGATGACGACGCGCTGGCCGACCGCAGTGAGATCGGCCAGGAGCGTCTCGTTGTCCTCGTCGAAGATCTGGGTGCCGACCGGGACGCGCAGCACCACGTCGGCGCCGCGCCCGCCGGCGCGGTTCTTGCCCATCCCGTGGGTGCCGGTCTTGGCCTTGAAGTGCTGCTGATAACGATAGTCGATCAGCGTGTTGAGGCCGTCGACGCACTCCGCCACGACGTCGCCGCCGCGGCCGCCGTCGCCGCCGTTCGGGCCGCCGAACTCGATGAACTTTTCGCGCCGGAACGAGACGCAGCCCGCCCCGCCGTCGCCGGAGCGGATGTAGATCTTGGCCTGGTCGAGGAATTTCATGCGCTCATCACGGCGGGTTGGTCGCGCCGTGCTCCAGGAGAGGAACGCCGAGTTTTCGCGCGACCGCCTCCATACCGATATCGAAGGTGAAGAGTCGAGCCCCGATTCGCTGGGCGATCGCGATGTTGATCGCGTCCGGGGTCCGCAGGTTCAGATCGAGGCGACGGACGAAGGCGGTGGCGACCGAGATATCGGCGGCGATCGTCTCGACCCGTTGGGCGATCCGCGTCGTCCAGGCATCGAAGTTCACGAACACCTCCTGAGCCTCCTGCAAGGTCAAGCCGCTTGCCCGAACTCTGCGCGCGATCGCCGCCGAGAACTCAGCCGTGGCGAAGTCGCTGATGAGGAGTACCGGAACAGTTTCGCGGAGGATCGCGCTCGCCCGGTCGGAGTTGCTGTCGCGAGCAAACAGAGAGACCAGCACGCTCGCATCCAGATAGGCCGTCAATGCTCGCCCTCGTCGCGCATCCGCGACACCAGCGTGCCGGAGTCTTCGCTCGGTTCGTGGTCGCCGACCCGATGGGCGGCGAGCCAGTCGAGCGCCTCTGCCGTCACCGGCTTCATAGCAGGCTCGACGGGTGCGAGGCGGGCGACCGGGCGCCCATGTCGCGTGATCACCACGTCCTCGCCCCGCAAGGCGCGGTCGATCAGATCCGAAAGCTGGTTCTTCGCTTCGACGACGCTATGGGTGCTCATCGCTTGAAAATAGCCATTCTCTGGCTATTTTCAAGCTTCCTTGAACGCACAGCGTGCGTTACGCCGAGCAGCGCACCTTGGTGGC
Source organism: Rhodoplanes elegans (assembly GCF_016653355.1). Classification (GTDB taxonomy): domain Bacteria; phylum Pseudomonadota; class Alphaproteobacteria; order Rhizobiales; family Xanthobacteraceae; genus Rhodoplanes; species Rhodoplanes elegans. The sequence goes on from NZ_NHSK01000141.1 coordinate 25,461, forward strand.
GGTGCGGCCCCAGCCCTTGAGCGACGACCAGATGGCGCGCTCCAGGCGGAAGCGGTCGAACGGCGCCGACGAGCGGATGGCGCGGATGCGGTGCAGCTCGACCCCGGTCCACTGGAAGCCGCACTTCTCCAGCACCCGGCGCGACCTCGGGTTCGAGGTGCGGGCGCCGGCGACGACCGTCTCGACGCCATGCTCGCCGAAGGCGTGGTCGATCAGGGCGCGGGCCGCCTCGGTGGCGTAGCCGCGGCCCCAATGGGGGGCGCCGAGCCAGTAGCCGATCTCCGGCGTCTCATCGGTCGTCCAGCGCAGCGCGCAGGAGCCGAGCACGGCGCCGTCGTCGGCCCGGGTGATCAGGAACGTGTCCTCGCCGCCGTCCAGGTTGCTGACGGCGATCCAGTCCTCGGCGTCGCCGAGACCGTAGGGATGCGGAATACGCAACGTGTTCTCGGCGATCCGGCGGTCGTCGGCGAGCGTCGCTACGGCTTTTGCGTCCTCGAGGCGCGGCGCTCGCAGAATCAGCCGGTCGGTCTCGAGGACGAGGCTACATGCCTCGTGCAGGCCGCCCCTGGGTCGTTCGAGGATGGTCATGGCGGGCTCCGTGTTCCAACTGGAAGTGATCGGTGCTGGACGTTCAAAACGAGAAGGGGAGGCCGGCGCTCTCCGGTCTCCCCTTCTCGGAACCCGCTTGTCCTTCGCGGATCCGCCGGGAGACTTGCGCCGGCGGACCCCGAAGTGATCCACCGTCTACTCGGCCGCAGCCTGCGTCGTCGCCGGTACCACCGACACGTAGGTGCGGCCCTGGGCTTTGGTACGGTACGAAATCGTGCCGTCGACGAGCGCGAAGAGAGTGTGGTCCTTGCCGAGGCCGACGTTCACGCCCGGATGCCACTTGGTGCCGCGTTGACGCACGATGATGTTTCCCGCCCGGCAGCGCTCGCCACCGAACATCTTCACGCCGAGGCGCTGACCAGCCGAATCGCGGCCGTTGCGCGAGGAGCCGCCTGCTTTTTTGTGAGCCATCGCTCGAATCCGTTTCGATCTAGGGGTCTACCGACGAACTGTGACCAAATCATCACCGGGCCGGACACGAAGAGTTAACCGCGCCGGCCCCGCTCCCGTCTCACTCCGCCGCGGCCGCCTTGCCGTCGGTGAGAATGGAGGTGATGCGGACCAGCGTGAAGTCCTGGCGATGCCCGCGCTTGCGCCGCGAGTTCTTGCGGCGGCGCTTCTTGAAGGCGATCACCTTGGGGCCACGGCCCTGGCGGACGATCGTGCCGGCCACCGAGGCGCCCGCGACGGTCGGGACGCCGAGCAGGGTCTCGTCCCCGCCGACCACCAGAACCTCGCCGAACGTCACGGTGTCGCCGGTCTCGCCCGCGACGGTGTCGACCTGCAGCAGGTCGTTCTCGACCACGCGGTACTGCTTCCCGCCGGTCTTGATGACTGCGAACATCTTTCTGTCCTCGTGTTCGGATCCGGCCTTTGAGGGGCCGGCTTCTTTCAGTCGGTTGCACGGTCGGCCGCGCGAGCAGCCGAATTCGGAAGCCTTGCCAGAGACTTGCGCTCGGGGAGCGCAAGCCGGCGCGGCCATGTGGGAAGGCGCGGGGCCTTTCGGGACCCGCGCCGCACGACGGGTTTATGGCGACGGCTCCCGGCCGAGTCAAGGAACGCGCGGCGATTCGGCCGAGGGTTGTCGCGCCCGAACCCGTCGTCGGGCCTCGCATCACGGCCGGTGACCCGACTCCAATCACCGATCGCATGGCCCTTGTGTCGGCGCGGCCGGTTCTGTAGAAGTCCGTCCCGCCGGGCGGCGACGCCCGCACTCGGCCCCGCGGAGAGGTGGCAGAGTGGTTGAATGCACCGCACTCGAAATGCGGCATACGGGTAACCGTATCGGGAGTTCGAATCTCCCCCTCTCCGCCACTCGCGCTTCACCGATTCCGTAACATCGACGGCGCCCCGGCTTCGCCGCCGCGACGCGCTGGCGTCGCCGGCTCGGTCCGGCCGCCGTCCGCCACGTCCGAAAAGCCCGTCCGCATGATCCGCCTCGATTCCGTCTCCAAGCAGAACGGCCACCATCTCCTGTTCGTCGAGGCCTCGGCGGCGATCCAGCGTGGCGAGAAGGTCGGGCTGGTCGGCCCCAACGGCGCCGGCAAGACGACGCTGTTCCGGATGATCACCGGCGAGGAGCCGCCCGACGAGGGCCAGGTGGCGGTCGATCGCGGCGTCACCATCGGCTATTTCAGCCAGGACGTCGGCGAGATGGCCGGCCGCAGCGCCCTCTACGAGGTGATGGACGGCGCCGGCCCGGTGAGCGCCGTCGCGGCCGAGCTGAAGGAGCTCGAGCACGCGCTCGCCGACCCCGATCGCGCCGACGAGATGGAGGCGATCATCGAGCGCTACGGCGAGGTGCAGCACCGGTTTCAAGAACTCGATGGCTACACCCTCGAGGCGCGTGCCCGGGAAGTGCTGGGCGGGCTCGGCTTCGACGAGGCCATGCAGGAGGGCGACGTCGGCGCGCTGTCGGGCGGCTGGAAGATGCGGGTCGCGCTCGCCCGGATTCTTCTCATGCGCCCCGACGCCATGCTGCTCGACGAGCCGTCGAACCATCTCGACATCGAGAGCCTGATCTGGCTCGAGCAGTTCCTGAAGGGCTACGAGGGCGCCCTGGTGATGACCTCGCACGACCGCGCCTTCATGAACCGGGTCGTCGACAAGATCGTCGAGATCGACGGCGGCTCGCTCACCACCTACACGGGCGACTACGAGTTCTACGAGGGCCAGCGGGCGCTCGCCGAGAAGCAGCAGCAGGCGCAGTTCGAGCGTCAGCAGGCGATGCTGGCCAAGGAGATCAAGTTCATCGAGCGCTTCAAGGCGCGCGCCTCGCACGCAGCCCAGGTTCAGAGTCGTGTGAAGAAGCTCGAGAAGATCGAGAAGGTCGAGCCGCCGCGCCGGCGCCAGACCGTGCTGTTCGATTTTCCCCCCGCGCCGCGCTCCGGCGAGGACGTCGTGAGCCTGAAGGGCGTGCACAAGGGCTACGGGTCGAAGCGCATCTACGAGGGGCTCGACTTCATGGTGCGGCGGCGCGAACGCTGGTGCGTGATGGGCGTCAACGGCGCCGGAAAGTCGACGCTGCTCAAGCTCGTCGCCGGCGCGACCGACCCCGACGCCGGCAGCGTCACGGTCGGCGGCAGCGTCAAGCTCGGCTACTTCGCCCAGCATGCGATGGATCTGCTCGACGGCGACCGCACCGTGTTCGAGCAGATGGAGGACAGTTTCCCGCAGGCCGGCCAGGGCTCGCTGCGCACGCTCGCCGGCTGCTTCGGCTTCTCGGGCGACGACGTGGAGAAGCGCTGCCGCGTGCTCTCCGGCGGCGAGAAGGCGCGCCTGGTGATGGCGCTGATGCTCTACGATCCGCCCAACTTCCTGGTGCTCGACGAGCCGACCAACCATCTCGATATCACGACCAAGCAGATGCTGATCGGCGCGCTGGCGAACTACGAAGGCACCATGCTGTTCGTCTCGCACGACCGGCATTTCCTCGCCGCGCTGTCGAACCGGGTGCTGGAGCTGACGCCGGACGGCGTCCACCAGTACGGCGGCGGCTACACCGAATACGTCGCCCGCACCGGCCACGAGGCGCCGGGCTTGCGGAACTGATCAGCGTCGTAGGGTGTGTACGCGACGCGTGCCCACCCGGCCGCATCGGGACGGTGGCGCTGGTATCCTCTGACGCCGCGGCGCGTGCGGCGCGGCTCCCTCTCCCCGGCGGGGAGAGGTGAAACGAGGGCGCCGCAGACTCCCGCGCTCTAAAAATCACGCCGTCGCGCCGGCCGGCACCGGCGGCACGTAGACCAGCGGGCGGTGCGGCAGCGGCGGCAGTTCGATCGTGATCGGGTCGTTCGGCCGCACCTCGCCGCCTCTGATCACGACGCTCATCACGCCGCATTTGAGCGCGACACCCATCGGGCCGCGCTCGACCATGTGCTTCAAGAGTCCCTTCTGGAAATTGTCGATCTGCACGCACGGGTTCCGCAGGCCCGTCAGTTCGATCACGGCGTCGGATCCGAGACGCAACCGGGTGCCGGTGGGCAGCGCCAGCAGATCGATGTTGCGAGTCGAGATGTTCTCGCCGAGCTCGCCGGGCCGCACGACATGGCCCTTGCCGGCCAGCTCCTCCAGCGTCTCCGCCCCGATCAGATGGACCTGCCGCAGGTTCGGGGTCGGGCCGAAGCGGCGGATGTGATAGAGGTGCTGATCGGTGGCGCCGGCATGCGCGTCGCCCTCGACGCCCAGATTCTCGATCAGGCGGATCCACAGGCTGGGCGGCTTGCTGAACGCGTGCTTCGCGCCGGCGTGGACGGAGGAGACGGTCGGTCGCGCAGTCGCGTCGGTCGGCACGGATCACCTCGAGGTTGCCGGACGTCCGGTCCGATTCATCACCGCCACAGTGTTTCCGGTCGACGGACGTAGCCCATCGGCGGCCTTGATCCAAGTCGCCGTCAGCCGGCCGTCAGGGGCGGTGCGGCAATACGGGGGCCGAGAGTTCACGAGACTCGCCCGGCCGAGGCTGTTGCCCGCGCGCCGGACGAGCGACTGTTCGGAGCCGTCATGTCGCGCCCGCTGCTTCTTCGGCTGCACCGCTGGATCACCCTGGTCTTCGCGCTGCCGCTCGCCGTCGTCCTGGTCACCGGGCTGATCCTGTCGTTCGAGCCGATGATCGCCGGCCAAAAGCCCGGCAGCGTCACGGCGGCGCAGCTCGACGGGCTGATCGCCCGCCACGACCCCGACGGCAAGGCGCGCGGCGTCGCGTTGCGGCCCTACGACGGCTCGCTGATGATCTCCGGCGTGCGGCCCCAGCCGATCGTGGTCGACCTCGCCACCGGTGCCGAGCGCGCCGACATCGGCCCGCTCGCCCGGACGCTCCTCACCTCGCGGCAGGTCCACGAGCGGCTGATCTACGAGCTCGGCTGGCTGGTGACGGCCAGCACCATCGCCATGCTGGTGGTCGCCGTGCTGGGCATCCTGATGGGCTGGCCACGGTTCGCCAACACGCTCGGCGGCTGGCACAAGGGGATGGCATGGATCGGGTTGCCACTGGTGATCCTGAGCCCGCTCACCGGGCTGGCGCTCGCCTTCGGCATCTCGTTCACGGGGGCGCCGCCGGCGGCCGGCCCGGTCGTGCCGCTGCGCGAGGCGGTCGGCATGGTGACGGCCCGGCACGACGCCTCGTCGCTGCTGTGGCTGCGCCAGCGCGGCCGGGCGCTGCTCGCCCGCGTCGACGACGGCGGCGAGTACAAGGTCTACGCGGTCGGCCGCGCCGGGCTGGTCGAGACCGGGCGCAACTGGCCGCGGCTGATCCACGAGGGCAACTGGGCGGGCGTCTGGTCGGCGCTGATCAACGTGGTCACGTCGTTCGCCCTGATCGGCCTGATGGGTACGGGCCTCTGGCTGTGGGGGCGCCGGCAGGTGCGGCGGTTGCAGAACCGGAGCCGGGCGGGAGCCAAGACGGCGGCGGCGTGATCACGAGTCCTTTGCCGACTGCATCCGACGCATCCCCGTCATCCTGAGGTGCTCGCGCAGCGAGCCTCGAAGGATGCGGCCCGAGAATCGACACAGGTGCCCGGGCCGTCGCCCTTCGAGGCCCGGCTTCGCCGGGCACCTCAGGGTGACGGGGAGAGTCGGTGCCAACAGTTATGGCGCGCCTCGTCCCGCCTCACCCCTCCGCCAGAATCTCCTTCAGCCGCGCGGCGTCGTGCGGGGCGGCGCTCTTCTGGTCGTTGTCGAAATAGACGTAGACGGTGCGCATCTGCTGCTGCCAGGTGCGGATGTGGTCGGCCCAGTCGCGCAGCGTCGCTTCGGGATAGCGGTCGCGATAGTCGCCCTGCGGGCCGTGCCCGCGCACATAGACATGGCGGGCGGTGAGCTGCCACGGCGTGCGGGCGTCGCGGTGGTCGGACAGGCACAGCGCGACGTCGTGCTGGCGCAGCAGCGCATAAACCTCGTCGTCGAACCAGCTCGGGTCGCGCACCTCGAGCACGTAGGGGCGGCCGGGCGCCAGCAGGTCGAGGAAGGTCCGCAGCCGCTCGTGGTCGACGCCGAAGCGGGCCGGAAGCTGGAACAGCACCGGTCCGGCCTTCGGCCCGAGCGTGGCGAGCCGCGTCTCCATCAGCTTGAGGCTCTCGGCGGTGCGCGGCGACAGCCGCTTCCAATGGGTGATGAAGCGCGACGCCTTCCAGGCGAACACGAAGTTGTCCGGGGTCTGGTCGCGCCACGCCGAGACGGCGCCGAGCGGCGGCGTGCGGTAGAACGAGCCGTTGATCTCGGTGGTGGTGAAGCGGCCGCCGTACCAGGCGAGCCATTTCCGCTTGGGCAGGTCACCCGGAAAGAACACGCCGCGCCAGCCGTCGTAGCTCCAGCCCGAGGTTCCGATATGGACCGTCGAGGTATCTGGCACGGGCCGGCCTCCTTTTTCCGCGCCGCTCTCGGGGCGACGCCAATGGCGGCACCAGACGGCCGCACTCGCGGTGTAAACCCCGGCGGCGCAACTCGGTTTCGCAGCAATCACGAGGCTTTACCGCGGCACCTCCGTGACGGCCGGCAGGACCGTCGCCTCGATTGCCAACCCGGGCCGGGTGTGGGATGCCAAGCCCATCGCTGTCGTTTTCAGGCCTGCCCGTCGTGCCGTTCGTGACCCGTCATCCGTCCTCGTCCAGAAGAACCGTCGGCCGCCAGATGTCCGGCTCCGTTCCTTCCGATGCCGCTCCGAGCGTCCCGGCCGCGCCGCCCGGCCGGCTGCCGGCGCTGCGCGACTTCGGCCGCATCGTCGTGAAGGTCGGCTCGGCCCTGCTGGTCGACCAGGAGACCGGGCTGAAGGCGGCGTGGCTCGCCTCGCTGGTCGAGGACATCGCCGGCCTGCACCAGGACGGCCGCGACGTGCTGGTCGTCTCGTCGGGCGCCATCGCGCTCGGCCGCTCGATGCTGCGGCTGCCGCGCGGCCCGCTGGCGCTGGAGGACAGCCAGGCGGCGGCTGCGATCGGCCAGATCGCGCTCGCCCGCATCTGGGCCGAGGCGCTCGGCCGCCACGGCATCACGGCCGGCCAGATCCTCGTGACGCTCGGCGACACCGAGGAGCGCCGCCGCTACCTCAACGCGCGCTCCACCATGGCGCGCCTGCTCGACTGGCGGGCCGTCCCGGTGATCAACGAGAACGACACGGTCGCCACCAACGAGATCCGCTACGGCGACAACGACCGCCTCGCCGCGCGCGTCGCCACCATGGCGAGCGCCGATCTCTTGGTGCTGCTCTCCGACATCGACGGGCTCTACACGGCGCCGCCGGGGCAGAACCCGGACGCGACGCTGATCCCGGTGGTCGAGGGCATCACGCCGGAGATCGAGGCGATGGCGGGGGAATCGGCCTCCGAGCTCTCCAAGGGCGGCATGCGCACCAAGATCGAAGCGGCCAAGATCGCGACGACGGGCGGCACCCACATGGTGATCGCCTCCGGCCGGGTCGACCACCCGCTGCGCGCCGTCGCCGACGGGGCGCGCGCCACCTGGTTCCTGGCCGCCGGCAATCCCGTCACGTCGCGCAAGAAGTGGATCGCCGGCTCGCTGGAGCCGAAGGGCACGCTCGTCATCGACGCCGGCGCCGTGGCGGCGCTGCGCCGTGGCAAGAGCCTGCTGCCGGCCGGCATCGTGCGCATCGAGGGCGAGTTCTCCCGCGGCGATGCCGTGCTGGTGCGCGGGCCGGACGGCCACGAGATCGGCCGCGGCCTCGTCGCCTACGACGCCGCCGACGCCGAGCGCCTGCGCGGCCACTCCTCGGCCGACATCCCGAAGATCCTCGGCACCCACGGCCGCACCGCCGTGATCCACCGCGACGACCTCGTCGTGGCGTGGGGGTAGGGTCGGGCGCACGCGCCCGTGTCCCGGGCGGAGCGCATCGCGAAGCGAGGCGCGCAGACCCGGGACCCAGGGCGACAGCGTAAAGCCAAGCCGCGCATGTCCGCGCTGCCGGCATGTGTTCCCGATATGAAGAGCGTGTCGCCCGGGGCTCCTGGGTCCCGGGTCTGCGCACGCCGCTGACGCGGCGCGCTCCGCCCGGGACACGATGCCGTGGCTTTCAGGCGCGAGCGCCTACGACCCCTTCGCTAAAACCTTCTCGATCTCGGGCTTCAGCACCGTGTCGAGGTTCTTCGCCGTGATCGGGCCGACCAGCTTGTAGGCGATGGTGCCGTCGCGGGCGAGCACGAAGGTCTCGGGGACGCCGTAGACGCCCCATTCGATGCCGGCGCGGCCGCGGATGTCGGCGCCTGTGGCGTGATACGGGTTGCCGTAGCGCTCCAGGAACTTGATCGCGTTCGCCGGCTCGTCCTTGTAGTTCAGCCCGACAATGCGGATGCGCTTGTCCTCGGCGAGCCGCATCAGGAGCGGCGCCTCGTCCCGGCACGGGACGCACCACGACGCCCACACGTTGAACACCGTGACGGCGCCCTTCAGGTCCGCCGAGTCGATCCCCGGCACCGGCTTGCCGTCGCGCTCGAGCCCGGCGATGCCGGGCAGCGTGGTGGCGGGCGCCGGCTGGCCGATCAGGGCGGAGGGCAGGGCCGAGGGATCGCCGGCGCCGAGCCGATAGAGGAACAGGCCGGCCAGCGCGATGAAGATGACGAGCGGCAGCAGCAGGACCCAGCGCCGGCGCGCGCTCCCTGCCTCCGACGGGACCGTGGTCATGCGGCCGGCTCCTTGACGACGGCGGACGCCGCGGGCGTCGCGGCCGGTGCTTCGGCCGAGCGGCGGCGAACGCCGCGCGCCTCGAGGTCGGCGAGCAGCCGGGCCTGGCGGCGACCGTCGACCCACACCCACAGCACCAGGGCGGCCACGACGATCGTCGTCACCGCATAGGAGGCGACGATGAACACGGCATGGGGCCCGAGGAACGCGGCACTGCCCATGAGACTCACGCTCCGCGCGCGCTCTGCGCCTGCAGGAGGCGCAGCGTCCGCACCCGCCGCCTCAACACCTCGTTGCGCATCGCGGCGAGATGCAGCGCGACGAACAGGAGCGTGAAGGCCAGCGTCATGGCGAGCAGCGGCATCAGGATGGACGGGTGGATGGTCGGGCCGTCGACCCGCACCACCGAGGCCGGCTGGTGCAGCGTGTTCCACCAGTCGACCGAGAATTTTATGATCGGCAGATTGAGGGCGCCGACCAAGGTGAGAATCGCGGCGGCGCGGCCGGCCCGGCTCGGGTCCTCGACCGTGTTCCACAGCGCCATCAGGCCGAGATACATCACGAACATCACCAGCACCGAGGTGAGGCGCGCGTCCCACACCCAGTAGGTGCCCCACATCGGCCGCCCCCACAGGGCGCCGGTGACCAGGCAGACGAACGTGAAGGCGGCGCCGAGCGGCACCGCGGTCTTGGCGGCGACGTCGGCCAGCGGATGGCGGAACACCAGGGTGCCGAGCGCCGACATCGACATCATGCCCCAGCAGAACATGCCGAGCCACGCGGCCGGCACGTGGATGAACATGATCTTGACGGTGGCGCCCTGCTGATAGTCGTCGGGCGCGCCGGCGATGCCCCACAGGGCGACCGCGAAGGCGACGACCGACAGCCCGGCGACGACGGGCAGAACCCGGTCGACGAGGCGCAGGAAGCGGGTCGGATTGGCGAGGTCGATCCAGGCCATGGCTGTCTCTTAGTCCGCACGCTTTGGCCGCGCAATGCGGCACTTCTACGGAGGGGTGAACCCGTCCGCCCGGACTACTCCATCCCGTGGCGCAACGTCGCGCCGGCGGCGACCGGGCCGACCACGAGGCTGACCAGGGTCAGGGCGCACAGGATCGTGAACGGGGTGCCGAACGGCACCGGGCCGACGATCGCGGCGTTGGAGGCGGCGACCCCGAAGATCAGCACCGGCACGGTCAGCGGCAGCACGAGCACGGGCAGCAGGAGACCGCCGCGGCGCAGCGAGGTCGCCAGCGCCGCTCCGATCAGCCCGGTGAAGGTCAGCGCCGGGGTGCCGGCCAGCAGGGTCAGCACCACGGCGCCGAGCCCGGCCGGCTCCAGGTTGAGGAACAGGCCGAGGATGGGCGCGGCGATCACCAGCGGCACGCCGGTGGCGAGCCAGTGCGCGACGCCCTTCACGGCGACCGCGAGCTCGATCGGCACCCGGCCCATCAGCAGAAGGTCGAGCGAGCCGTCGTCGTGGTCGGCGGCGAGCAGCCGGTCGAGGGCCAGGAGCGAGGCGAGCAGCGCGCCGATCCACAGGATCGCCGGGCCGATCCGGCGCAGCAGCGCGAGATCGGGCCCGATGGCGAACGGCATCAGGGTCACCACGGTGAGGAAGAACAGCACCCCCATCATGGCGCCGCCGCCGACCCGCAGCGCGATCTTGAGGTCGCGGACCAGGAGGGCACGGAGTGCGGTCATGTTCGGGCTCCTCGCGCGCGTGCGGCAGGCCCGACCGAGACGTACGCGCGCGCGGCTACCCCCCTCCCCACCCCTCCCCCACAAGGGGGGAGGGAGCAGGCCGAGGCTTGCTGCGACTCCGAAACACAC
>NZ_NHSK01000142.1 GCF_016653355.1 Rhodoplanes elegans
CCACCACCGCCGCTCTGCGCAACGGCCAGGCTGGTCCCCGCGACGAGTGCCGAGATGGCGGTCGCAATCAGAAGTCGATTCGTTTTCATCGAGCCTTCCTCCAGATGGTGTGAACCCCATGCTGTCGGGTGCTCCCGACGAAGTCCGAACGCCCCGTCATCACGGCGGTTCCTGGAGGCTTTCGAATCGCGATCGGAGGTGTACGCCAACACACGTCGGCGTTCATCGGCGGTTCATCTCCACGTTCACGGGCGCGCTGATGGCCCGGTTGCGGCCGCGTTCACATGAAAGCCGCATTGCCGCGGCCTGTGGCGCCGGTGGGGGAGAGCGGGCCGGGCAGCGTCCGGTGCGTGAATCCGATCCGACAATCCGAATGATATAAAAGCCGCGGATGATGATTCGCGGTGGCCGATGTTTCGGCGCACAGGAGGTCCAATGCTTCGTTTGCTGGCCGTTCTCGTCGTCGCTCCCGCCGTCCTGGCGTCCTCGGTGGCGCTGGCCCAGTCGCGGTTTCCGCTGCCGCTGCCCGCTTCGCGCGGGACCGACGAGGATCAGAAGGCCTGCCAACGCGATGCCACCACGTTGTGCAAGCCCTATCTCGGCGACGACATGGCGGTGCTGAGCTGCTTCCAGTCGCAGCGCCAGAAGCTCAGCGTCCCGTGCCGCAAGGTGCTCGAGAAGTACGGCCAGTGAGCCGCTGAACCACTCGGACGCGGCGCCGATGGCGCCGCGTCCGGCGTTCCGGACGCCCGTCCTCGGATCTCAGATCGTCAGCACCACGTTCCCCGCGACCCGCCCGCTCTCGACCGCCTCGTGGGCGTCGACGGCGGCGGCGAGCGGCATCGTCGCCGCGATGTTGTGGACGAGCCGTCCCGAGGCGAGCGCCTCGGCGATGATCGCGAGCGCCGTCGCGCGCTCCTGCGCCGTCAGCTCGTAGACGAACACGAACTGCAGCGTGATCTGGTTCGCCAGGAAGAAGTAGAGCGGCACGCCGCCGTCCATAGCGCCGGTGCCGTAGACGACGACTTTTCCGCGCGGCCGCAGCACGCCCGGCAGCAGCGCCGCATTGGCGGCGATGTCGAGCTCGATCACGGCGTCGACGCCGGCCCCCTCGGTCAGCTCCTTCACCCGCGCGCCGACATCCTCGCCTCGATAGTCGATCACATGGTCGGCGCCGGCGGCGCGGGCGAGCGCCGCCTTCTCGGGCGAGCTGACCGTGGTGATCACCACGGCGCCGCGCATCTTGGCGAGCTGGATGGCGTAATGCGACACGGCGCCGGCGCCGCCGCTGATCAGCAGCGTCGAGGCCACGTCCGCCTGCGCGGTCGCGATCACATGGGCCGCCGTCATCACCGGAATGCCGAGGCAGGCGCCGGCCTCGAAGCTCATGTCGTCGGGCAGGGGGACGGCCATCGCGCTCGGCAGCGCGACGAGCTCGGCGGCGGTGCCGAAGGCGCGCTTCCACTGCGCGTTCCAGGTCCACACCCGCTCGCCGATGCGCGCCGCCGGCACGCCGGCGCCGACCGCGTCGATGACGCCGGCGCCGTCGCTGTGCGGGATCACGCGCGGGAAGGCGATCTTGCGGGTGCGGCCCTCGCGCGCCTTCACGTCGGACGGATTGACGCCCGAGGTCGCGAGACGGACCCGCACCTCGCCGGGACCGGGCTCCGGGGTCGGCATCTCGCCGACGGTCAGCACCTCACGGGCGGGACCGTTCCGCTCGTACCAGACTGCGCGCATCGCAAATTCCTCACCGCCGTTCGGGCGCCGGCCGGAACCGCCGTCGCGGGGTCCGGTTGATCCGGCACATCATCATCGAGGAGTTCCCCATGCTGCACAACGACATCCAGGCGCATATGGACGTTGTCGGGGCCGACGACCTGCCGGTCGGAACCGTGGATCGCCTCGACGGCGATCACATCATGCTGGCTCGGACTGGTCCGGAAGCCGGCGGCCGCCATCACCTGGTTCCACTCGCCTGGGTCGAGGAGGTGGACGACAAGGTCCGCCTCAGCCTCCTCTCCGACGACGCCATGGCCCAGTGGCAGGCCACCGAGCCGTAGCCCGCCGACCTGCAGCACAGCGAGCGGTCGGCCGTCGGGGGCGGCCGTCGGCGAGGGCCGCGTCGTCTGCCGCGGCTCGGGCCCGTCAGCGCCCGGTGAGGCGGCTCCACTGCTCGCGAAGCTGCACCGTGGCCGCGTCGGTCGACTCCTTCACCACGTCCCAGTTGACGAAGCGGCGCTCGCTCGCCGCCACTGTGCTGTCGCGCAGATAGGCGCCGCCGACCGCGACGGTGAAGCCCAGAACGAACGCAAACAGGACGCGCATCGCACGACCTCCTCGACCCTCGCCGAACGACCCCGGGGCGTTCCCCGCGGTGTTTCGGCACCCACTGGTAGAACCGGATTTCAGCGGTACGAGGGCACAATTTTCTGGCCGCCGGGGTGTTCCTCTCGGCAGGCTGTCGCTTTATAGCTGCTCTGCGCCGCAGGCCGTTGCCGCGGCTTTGCCACAGGGGTATGAGCCGCCCACGCTAGGGCCGCTGTAGGGGAGTTGAGATGGCCGTCGAGCGCACCTTTTCCATCATCAAGCCGGATGCCGTCGCCCGCAACATCACGGGCGCGATCAATGCCATGATCGAGCAGGCCGGACTCCGGATCGTCGCCCAGAAGCGCGTCCGCATCACCCGCGAGCAGGCGCAGACCTTCTACGCCGTCCACAGCGCCCGGCCGTTCTTCGGCGAGCTGGTCGACTTCATGATCTCGGGACCCGTCGTGGTCCAGGTGCTCGAAGGCGACAACGCCATCGCGCGCTATCGCGAGGTCATGGGCGCCACCGATCCGGCCAAGGCGGCCGAGGGCACCATCCGCAAGGTCCACGCCAAGTCGATCGGCGAGAACTCGGTGCACGGCTCCGACGCGCCCGAGACGGCGGCCATCGAGATCGCCCAGTTCTTCTCGGGCAACGAGATCGTCGGCTGACCTTCTGCAACTGGTCGGCGAGGATCCTCGTCGCGCCATGGTTGTGTCTGGTTCGGTGGTATAGTGTGATGTGCGGACCGGAGGTTCGGCCGGCCGCCAGCGAGGCTGACCATGATCGCGGCTGACTATCTGAATCCGGCCTATTGGAGCGCCGTCCTGCAGAGCGGATTGGCCGAAATGGCCGCCCCGTCGTTCTGGGTTGCGGTCGGGAAGATCATCTGGATCAACATCCTGCTCTCGGGCGACAACGCCGTGGTGATCGCCATGGCGTGCCGCAGCCTGCCGCCGAAGCAGCGCTTCTGGGGCATGATCCTGGGCGCCGGCGTGGCGGTCGGCCTGCGCATCCTGTTCACCATCATCATCGCCTCGTTGATGACGATGCCGTACCTGAAGATCGCCGGCGGCCTGGCGCTGTTCTACATCGCCTGCAAGCTTCTGGTGCCGGACGACTCGCACGGCGAGGTGGAGGCGGCCGACCATCTGTGGCGCGCGGTGCGCATGGTCGCCATCGCCGACATCGTGATGAGTCTCGACAACGTCATCGCCATCGCGGCGGCGGCGGGCGGCAGCCTTCTGCTGCTGGTCTTCGGCCTCGCCGTGTCGGTGCCGCTGATCATCGCCGGCGCGGCGCTGATCATGGGCCTGCTCGACCGTTTCCCGATCCTGATCTGGGCCGGTGCGGCGCTGCTCGGCTGGATCACGGGCGAGGTGCTGGCGACCGACCCGGCGGTCGAGCCGCTCCTGGTCGCGCGCTTCGGCACCGAAGGCGCCCACCAGGTCGAGCTCGCCGCGGCGGCGGTCTGCGCCGTGCTGGTGCTGGTGGTCGGCGGCCTGTGGCGGCGCTCCAAGCAGGCCCGCGCGGCCGAGAAGGTCGCCGAACACGAGGCGTGATTCGGGCGCGCTCGTCGCACCGATATCGACAATGAGAACGGCCCCGGGCGACCGGGGCCGTTTTTTTGTTCGGTCGCTTTGGAGGGCGTTGCCGGCATCCTTTGACGAATTGCCGAGTGCGGCGGAGCTCCCTCTCCCCGGCGGGGAGAGGTCGACGAGGAAGCCTCACGCCTCCTCGACACCGCGCAGGCGCAAGCCCGCCTTCACGATCTCCATCACCACGAGGAGCGTCGCCCCGACCGCCGTCGCCACCCCCCAGTCGCCGAGCGTGAGGCCGACGGTGTGGAAGGCGGCCTGCATGAACGGCGCGTAGACCACCAGGATCTGGGCGGCGAGCGAGAACGCCACGGCGGCGATCAGCCATGGATTGGCGAACAGCCCGACGAACGCGCTGCGATGGCCGGAGCGGGCGTTGAAGACGTTGAAGAGCTGGAACATCATCAGCGTCGTGAACGCCATGGTGCGGGCATAGGCCTCGTCGGCGGCATTCGGCGCCGCCTCCGTGGCGAACAGCGTGATCATGCCGCCCGGATAGTAGGCGTCGAGCACCAGGAGCGTGCCGACCATCATCACCAGGCCGACGCCGCCGATCCGCACCCAGTCGGCCGTGCCGATGACGCCGGCGCCGCGCGCCCGCGGCTTGCGGCTCATCACGTCGGCGTCCTTGGGATCGATGCCGAGGGCGAGCGCGGGCGGGCCGTCGGTGATCAGGTTGATCCACAGGAGCTGCGCCGCGAGCAGCGGCAGGAACAGGCCGTGGTTCGCCGAGGCGAGCCCGAGCAGGCCGGCGAACATCACGCCCGCGAACATGGTGAGCAGCTCGCCGGCGTTCGACGAGAGCAGGTAGACGAGATACTTGCGGATGTTGTCGAAGATCCCGCGACCCTCCTCGATCGCCTTGACGATGCTGGCGAAGTTGTCGTCGGTGAGGACCATGTCGGCGGCCTCCTTGGAGACGTCCGTGCCGGTGATCCCCATGGCGACGCCGATGTTCGCCGTCTTCAGCGCCGGCGCGTCGTTGATGCCGTCGCCCGTCATCGCGACGATGTGGCCGCGCCGCTGCAGCGCCTCGACGATGCGCAGCTTGTGGTCGGGGTCGACGCGGGCGAACACCCGCACGTCCTCGACGATGCGGTCGAGCGCGGCGTCGCTCGTCCGCCGCAGCTCCGCGCCGGTGACGACGCGGGTGCCGGGCTCGACGATCGCCAGCTCGCGGGCGATCGCCTCGGCGGTCGCCGGATGGTCGCCCGTGATCATCACGGTGCGGATGTGCGCGCGCCTGGCGGTCGCGACCGCCTCCTTGGCCTCGGCGCGCGGCGGGTCGATCATGCCGACGAGGCCGAGCAGCACGAGGTCGTCCTCGATGTCCTCGGGCAGCTCGATGTCGCCGACCGTGCCGGTGACGACGGCGGCCGGGTCGAGGCCGAGCGTCTCGGCCCGCAGCGTCCGCGTCGCGACCGCGAGCGTGCGCAGCGCCTGCGCGGCGAGAGCGTCGTTCTGCGCCGTCACGGCGGCGCGGCCGGCGTCGTCGAGCGGGACGAGGCCGGCCCCGTCGAACAGCTCGCGGCAGCGCGGCAGCAGCACCTCGGGCGCGCCCTTCACGCACAGGGTGAGCATCCCGGGCCGGGCCGGATCGGCGTGCAGGGTGGCGTGGCGCTTGCGCTCCGACGTGAACGGAATCTCGGCGATGCGCGGCAGCGTCGCAAGCGTCGCCTCGGTCAGCCCCGCCTTGCGGGCGGCGACCACCAGGGCGCCCTCGGTCGGATCGCCCTGCACCTGCCAGCGGCCGTCGCGCCTCGTCAGCGTCGCGTCGTTGACGAGGGCGGCGGCCCGCAGCGTGCGCGTCACCGCCTGCTCCAGCGCGGGCCGGCCGGAGAGCGGCGCGCCCGCGACCGTGAAGTCGCCTTCGGGCACGTAGCCGCTGCCGGAGACGTCGACCACGGCGCCAGCGGCCAGCACGGTGCGCACCGTCATCTCGTTGCGGGTCAGCGTGCCGGTCTTGTCGCTGCAGATCACCGTCGCGGCGCCGAGCGTCTCGACGGCCGGCAGCTTGCGGACGATGGCGTTGCTCTGCGCCATCCGGCGCACGCCGAGGCTGAGCCCGACCGTGACGATCGCCGGCAGCGCCTCCGGGATCGCCGCGACGGCGAGCGCCACGGCGAACAGGAAGAGGCCGAGGATCGCGTCGAGATCGGTGACCGGGTTCTTCAAGAGGCCGGTCGCGAAGACGACCGCGCAGATCACCAGCATGATGATCGAGAGCCGCTTGCCGGTGCGGTCGAGCTCCTTCTGCAGCGGCGTCGCCTGCTTCTCGGCGCCCTCGATCAGCTCGGCGATCTTGCCGACCTCGGTGCCCATGCCGGTCGCGACGACGATGGCGCGGCCGCGCCCGTAGGTCGCCGTGGTGCCGGCATAGAGCATGTTCTTGCGGTCGCCGAGGCCGACCTCGTGGTCGATCGCGGCGGCGTCCTTGACCACCGGCACGCTCTCGCCGGTCAGCGCCGCCTCGTCGGTGCGCAGGTTGGCGTCCTCGATCACTCGCGCATCGGCCGGAATGCGGTCGCCCGCCTCGACGAGCAGCACGTCGCCCGGGACGATGTCGTGCGCCGGGATGCGCTGGCGCTCGCCGTCGCGCACCACGGTCGATTCGGGTGCCGCGAGCGCCATCAGGGCGCGCACCGATCTCTCCGCGCGCGCCTCCTGGACGAAGCCGAGCAGGGCGTTGAGCAGCACGATCGCCATGATGACGATCGCCTCGTAGGGCAGGGCGGATTCGCGCGGCTCCTGGAGCAGCCATTCGACGCCGGAGATGACGGTGGCGACCAGGAGGATGATCACCAGAAAGTCCTGGAACTGCTCGGCGAGGCGGCGCCACCACGGGGTCTCGGGCGCGCTCTTCAGGCGGTTCTCGCCGTGCTCGGCGAGCCGGCGCTCCGCCTCGGCCTGACGCAGTCCTCGCGCGGCGTCGGAGCCGAGGGTCGCGACGACGGCGGCGACCGGCAGG
>NZ_NHSK01000143.1 GCF_016653355.1 Rhodoplanes elegans
GGGGGCGCCGCCGCGAGTCTCTGCTGGTCGGAGGCGCCCCCTCACCCCGACCCTCTCCCCGCACGCGGGGAGAGGGAGAGAGACGCGGCCGCCGAGTGCGACGAACACTCCCCGGCGCCGGGGGAACGAGACCCGGAGTCTGGGCCAGAATCGGAATTCCAGGGAGGACATCATGATTTCCATGACGCGACGTCATTTCTCCACCGCGCTGCTGGCGGGCGCCGGCGTGATCGCCATGCCTGCCGTGCTGCGCGCGCAGGCGAAGCCGCGCCTCGTCGTGGTCGGCGGTGGGCCGGCCGGCGCGACCGTGGCGCGCTATGTCGCCAAGGATTCGAACGGCGCCATCGACGTGACGCTGGTCGAGCCGGCCAAGAAGTTCATCACCTGCTTCCATTCGAACCTCTATCTCGGCGACTACCGGCCGTGGGACTCGATCGCGCACGACTACAATCTCGCCGCCGCCGGCGTGAAGAAGGTCGACCAGGCGGCCGCCGCGATCGATCGCGACAAGAAGGAGGTGCGCCTCGCCGACGGCAACGTGCTGCCCTACGACCGCCTCGTCGTCGCGCCCGGCATCGATCTCGACTTCGGCTCGGTTCCCGGCTGGTCCGAGGCGGCCGCCGAGGTGATGCCGCACGCCTGGAAGGCCGGCCCGCAGACCCAGCTCCTGAAGAAGCAGCTCGACACGCTGCAGGACGGCGCCACCATCGTGATGATCGCGCCGCCGAACCCGTATCGCTGCCCGCCCGGACCCTACGAGCGCGTCTCCTGCATGGCGGCCGTCCTCAAGAAGAAGGGCCACACCAAGTCGCGCATCGTGGTGATCGACCCGAAGGACCGCTTCTCCAAGATGGCGCTGTTCCAGGAGGGATGGCAGAACCACTACCCGGGCATGGTCGAGTGGATGGACCCGAAGATGCATGGCGGGCTCAAGAGCGTCGACCCGAAGACCATGACGGTCGTCACCGATCTCGAGAGCATCAAGGCCGACCTCGTCAACGTGATCCCCAAGCAGATGGCCGGCAAGATCGCCCGTGACGCGGGGCTCGCCAACGCCACCGGCTACTGCCCGATCGACCCGACCAACATGAAGTCGGCAAACGACCCGAACATCTTCGTGCTCGGCGACGCCTCGATCGCCGGGGCGATGCCGAAGTCGGCCTTCGCGGCCAACAGCCAGGCCAAGGTGGTGGCGATGGCGGTGCGCGGCGAGCTCGCCGGCTCCCGCACCTTCCCGGCGCGCTATTCCAACACCTGCTGGTCGATCATCGCGCCCGACGACACGGTCAAGATCGGCGGTCGTTACGAGGCCAAGGACGGCGCCATCGCCGAGGTCGAGGGCTTCGTCTCCAAGACCGGCGAGGGCAAGGACGAGCGCCGCCAGACCAGCGAGGAGAACATGGGCTGGTACAAGGGCATCGTCGCCGACATCTTCGGGTGAGGCGGAACCACCGCTTCGGCGTCGCGGTCGTTCCGCCCTCGTCCTGAGGAGCGACCGCAGGTCGCGTCTCGAAGGGCGGGGGCGGCCACCACCGAAATCGCACCCGCCCGGTTTCGGCGTTCGGACCTGCACAAGTCGGCTGATGCCGGCTCGTGGTGGCCACATGGTTCGAGACGCGGACCTGCGGTCCGCTCCTCACCATGAGGAGAGCGGGAGGTGAGAGGACTGGCCGTGATCGACCGACGAATCTTTTTGCGCGGGACGGCGGGCGCCCTGGCGGCACCGGCGCTCGCCGCGCCCGCCATCGCCCAGGTGAAGCCGCACGTCGTCGTGGTCGGCGGCGGCGCGGGCGGCGCGACGGCGGCCAAGTATCTGGTCTCGACCGGCGCCGAGCTCGACGTGACGCTGGTCGAGCAGAATCGCCAGTTCGTTACGCCGTTCACGTCGAACCAGTTCCTCGCCGGGCTCAAGCCCTACGAGCAGCTCGTCTTCGGCTACGACAATCTCGCCGGGCGCGGCGTCAAGCTGGTGTTCGAGCGGGTCGCCGGCATCGCGCGCACGGCGAAGCGCCTGCGCCTCGCCGACGGGTCGGAGATTCCCTACGACCGCCTGATCATCTCCCCCGGCATCGACTTCCGGTATGCCGACGTGCCGGGCTATTCGGCCGAGGCGGCGGAGCGCATGCCGCACGCGTGGCGGGGCGGCGACCAGCTCCTGCTGCTCAAGCGCCGGCTCGACGCGGTCGAGGACGGCGGCCTGATCGTCATCATCGCGCCGCCGACGCCCTATCGTTGCCCGCCGGCGCCCTACGAGCGCGCCTCGATGATGGCGCTGGCGCTGAAGCGACGCGGCGTCAAGGACGTCCGCATCGTCATCCTCGACGCCAAGGACCACTTCACCATGCAGCCGCTGTTCGAGGACGGCTGGGAGCGGCACTATCCCGGCGTCATCGAGTGGCAGGACCCCAAGATGCACGGCGGCATCAAGTCCGTCGATCCCAAGTCCATGACCGTGACGACCGACCTCGAGACCCACAAGGCGGCGCTGGTCAACGTCATCCCGCCCCAGCAGGCGGGCCGCCTCGGCCGCGACGCCGGCCTCACCGACGAGACCGGCTGGTGCCCGGTCGATGCCGGGACCATGAAGTCGCTCGTCGATGCAAACATCCATGTGATAGGCGACGCCGCGATCGGCGGCGACTTTCCGAAGTCGGGCTTCGCCGCCAACAACGAGGCGAAGAACACCGCAATGATCGTCCGCCACGAGCTGCTCGGCGGGCGGCTCTTGCCGGTACGCTTCACCAACCACTGCTGGAGCACCATCGCGCCCGACGACGCGATCAAGAACGGCGCCCGCTACGAGCCGCGCGACGGCAAGATCGTGATGCTCGACCCCTACACGTCACAGCGCGACGAATCCGCAGAGTTGCGCGAAAAGCAGGCCAAGGAGGCGGTCGGCTGGTATCGCGGCATGACGACCGACATGTTCGGGTGACAGATTCCGGTCATCCCGGGGCGCGGACTGCAGGTCCGCGAGCCCGGGATCCATACGCCCGGCGATGATGGCTCACGAAAGAGATGGCTCGCGAAAGACAGCGGGTATGGATCCCGGGCTCGGCGCTTTCGCGCCGCCCCGGGGCGACCAGGCAATTCTGCGAGGCTTCCTCGCGGGAGAAGTTGTAATTGCTCTACCGTCCGGAGCTGATCAGGATCGGTCGGTTGTTTCCGCTTTCGCCATCACCCCCGCCAGTGCCGCCCCGTACAGAATCATGCACGCTCCGGTCGGCGGGTTTTCGCGCAGGCGCGCCGCGATCGTTGCGATCGTGCCGGTCATGGTCTTCGGATCGCTCCCCAGGCTCTCCACCACGGCGGCCGGCGTGTCGGGTGACAGGCCGTGGGCAAGAAGCTTGTCGGCGAGCGCCGGGAACGTCGCCTTGCCCATGAACACGCAGGTCGTCGCCGCCGGGTCTGCAAGCGCCGAGAGGTCGAGGTCGTCGGGCAGGCCGCCCGTCACCTCGTGCGCCGTGATGAACTGCACGCGCCGCGCGACCAGCCGCTTGGTCAGCGCCGTGCCGAGATGGGCGGCCGCCGCCGTCGCCGAGGTGACGCCCGGCACCATCT
Source organism: Rhodoplanes elegans (assembly GCF_016653355.1). Lineage (GTDB taxonomy): Bacteria > Pseudomonadota > Alphaproteobacteria > Rhizobiales > Xanthobacteraceae > Rhodoplanes > Rhodoplanes elegans. Next base: position 3,562 of record NZ_NHSK01000143.1, read on the forward strand.
CGATGGCGAGGCCTGCCTCGCGGGCCGCCGTGATCTCCTCGTCGGCGCGCGAGAAGATCGCTGGGTCGCCCGACTTCAGCCGCACCACCCGCTTTCCGAGCCGCGCATAGGCGACCATCAGCCGGCTCACCTCGGTCTGCTTGGGCGCGTGCTGACCGGCGCGCTTTCCCACCGAGATCAGCTCGGCGTCCTCGCGCGCATGGACGAGGGCGCCGGCGCTGCCGAGATCGTCGTAGAGCACCACGTCGGCGGCGCGCAGGCGATCGACGGCACGCAGCGTCAGCAGATCCGGGTCGCCCGGTCCGGCCCCGACCAGGGCGATGTGGCCCGCGGAGGCATGGTGATCGGGATCGTCAGTCATCTAAGCAGTCCTGGCGGCAGTTCTGGCGGCAGTCCTGACAGGATGCGGCGGCCCGCCTATAGTCGCGCGCATGAGCGAAGAGAAGCCGCTGCGGCCCGGCTGGACCACGGGCACCTGCGCGACCGCGGCGACGCGCGCCGCCGTCGAGGCGCTGGTGACCGGCCATTTGCCGGACCCCGTCACCGTGACGCTGCCGGGCGGCCAGAGGCCGAGCTTTTCGCTCGCTTTCGGCGAGACGGGCGAGGGTTTCGCCCGGGCCGGCGTGGTGAAGGACGCGGGCGACGATCCCGACGTGACGCATGGCGCCGTCGTCGTCGCGACGGTCCGGCCGGGTGCGCCGGGCACCGGCGTGACGTTCCGGGCAGGCGAGGGGGTCGGCACCGTGACGCGGCCGGGCCTGCCGGTCGCGGTCGGCGAGCCGGCCATCAATCCGGTGCCGCGCGCTATGATCCGCGCCGCGATCGCCGAGGTGTGCGCCGTCACCGGCGCGGCCGGCGACATCGAGGTCGTGATCTCGGTCCCGAACGGCGAAGCCCTCGCGCAGAAGACGCTCAACCCGCGGCTCGGCATCGTCGGCGGCCTGTCGATCCTCGGCACCACCGGGATCGTGGTGCCGTTCTCCTGCGCGGCGTGGATCCACGCGATTCATCGCGGCGTCGACGTCGCCCGCGCCGCGGGCCTGTCGCACATCGCCGGCGCGACGGGATCGACCTCCGAGGCCGCCATCGCGGCGCTCGACGGCCTGCCCGAGATCGGGCTGATCGACATGGGCGACTTCGTCGGCGGCCTGTTGAAATACGTGCGGCTGCACCCGGTCGAGCGCGTCACCGTCGCGGGCGGCTTCGCTAAGATGACCAAGTTTTCGCAGGGGCTCCTCGATCTCCACTCGCGTGCGGGCGAGGTCGATCTTTCTCACCTCGCCCGGCTCGCCGGCGAGGCGGGCGCGTCGCGCGCGTTGGTCGAGGCGATCCCGGAAGCGAACACGGCGCTCGAGGTCCTGCAGCGAACGCAGGCCGAGGGCATCGACATCGCCGCCGTGGTCGCGGCGCGCGCGGTCGCGACCGGCGCGGCGCTGCTGCGCGGCACGAACGTCGGCCTCGACGTCGTGGTGTTCGGCCGCACAGGCGCGCTGCTCGCCCGCACGCCGGTGGTGAGGGGATAGATGACGGCCCGGCAGAAGGTTCTGATCCTCGGCGGCACCACGGAGGCGCGGCGGCTGGCCGAGGCACTGGCGAACGCGCCCGAGATCGATGCCGTGCTGTCCTATGCGGGGCGCACCGAGAGCCCGCTCGCCGTGCCGGTGCCCTGGCGGGTCGGCGGCTTCGGCGGCGTGCCGGGGCTGATCGACTATCTGCGCGCCGAAAAGATCGACCGTGTGGTCGACGCGACGCATCCGTTCGCGGCGCAGATGAGCGGCAACGCCGTCGCGGCTTGCGCGGCGACGAGTGTTCCGCTGGTCGCGCTGGAGCGGGCGCCGTGGCGGCCGGAGGCGGGCGACCGCTGGATCGAGGTCGACACGCTGGAGGAGGCGGTCGCCGCGGTCGGCGACGTGCCACGCCGCGTCTTCCTCGGCATCGGCCGGCTGCATCTCGACGCCTTCGTGAAGAAGCCGCAGCACCATTATCTGGTCCGCCTGGTCGATGCGCCGCGTGAAAAACTGCCGCTGCCGAACGTCACCGTGGTGGTGGCGCGCGGGCCGTTCGACGTCGACGGCGACCGCGCGCTGATGGTCGAGCACGGCAGCGAGCTGGTGGTGTCGAAGAACGCCGGCGGCACGGCGGCCGTCGCGAAAATCATCGCGGCGCGAAGCCTCGGGCTGCCGGTCGTGATGGTGCGGCGGCCGCACGTTCCGAAGCGACCGGCGGTCGACACCGTCGCGGCCATGCTGGCGTGGCTCGCCGGCGGGAGCGTTCACGACGCGCTCTCCGCCGGCGCCGAGCGCGGCGTGTAGACGAGGGCCGGGCCGCGTTCCCGCGTGATCAGCCGGGTCTGCGACGAGCCGACGATGACGAGCGTGCGCATGTCGGCGCGCGAAGCTACGGCGTCGGCGAGCGGCACCGTGTCGATCTTTTCGGCCTCGGCGCTCACCGCGGTGGCGAAGATCACGGGCGTCGTCGGCGGGCGCAGCGGGCGCAGGATGTCGAGCGCCTGGCCGAGCTGATGCGGCCGCGCCTTCGACACCGGATTGTAGAGCGCGATGACGAAGTCGGCCTCGGCGGCGAGCCGCAGGCGCTTCTCGACCAAGGCCCAGGGCTTCAGATTGTCCGAGAGGTTGATGGCGCAAAAATCGTGGCCGAGCGGCGCGCCGGCCCGCGCCGCCGCCGCCGTCATCGCCGTTACGCCGGGCAGCACCCGCAGGTCGAGCTCGCGCCAGCCGGGATCGCCGTGCTCGACCGCCTCGAGGACGGCCGCCGCCATGGCGAACACGCCGGGATCGCCCGACGAGACGACGACGACGCGCCGCCCGGCGCCCGCGAGCGTCAGCGCGTGGCGGGCGCGGTCGATCTCCTCGCGGTTGTCGGAGCCGTGCTTCGTCAGCCCGGGCCGGTCGGGCACGCGGGCGATGTAGGGGCCGTAGCCGATCAGGTCGGTCGCGGCGGCGAGCGCGTCCGTCACGTCCGGCGTGGTCAGGCGTGGGTCGCCGGGGCCGAGGCCGACGACGACCAGCGAGCCCGAGGACGAGGCGTCGCTCATGGCCGCCGCCCTTGGCCGTGCACCAGCACCATCGAGAAGTAGGGCGCGGCATCGTCCGGCTTGTCGGCGAGGCGCAGCACCGTCTCGCCCGCCATGGTGCCGCGCTCGACATAGACGGCGCGGTCGATCAGGCCGGCGGTCGTCAGCGCCCGCCGCACTTTTGGGAGGTTTTTTCCCAGCTTCATGATCACGAGCGCGTCGGCCCGGCCCATGCGGTCGACGAGCGTCGGCTCGTCGAGCGTCGCGGGCAGCACCGTGAGAATATCGTCGCCCCAGGTGATCGGCGCACCCGTCGCGGTCCAGCAGCCGGCCATGCCGGGGATGCCGGGGACGACGACAACGGGCACGCGGCCGGCGAGGCGCGTGTGCAGATGCATGAACGAGCCGTAGAGGAACGGGTCGCCCTCGCACAGCACGATCACGTCACGGCCCTGATCCGTGTACGCGGTCAGACGGGCAACGCAGTCCTGATAAAAGTCCTTCAGGGCGGCGTTGTAGGCCGGGTCCTTGAAGGCGATCTCGGTCGTGACCGGATACGCCATCGCGATCTCGGTCACGTCGGGGGCCAGGAGCCCCGCCGCAATGGTGCGAGCGTTGCTGGTCCGCCCGGCCTTGCAGAAATAGGCGACGACAGCGGCGCCGCGCACCAGCCGGTCGGCCTTGACGCTGATCAGCTCGGGATTGCCGGGGCCGAGCCCGACGCCGTAGACGGTGGCGGTCATCGGCGACGCTCCCCGGCGACAGTGGTCCCTTCGGAGGCGATAGAGGCGCCGTCACCTCTCCCCGCGTGCGGGGAGAGGTCGAATTTCGCGCGGCACGCGCGGAATTCGGGTGAGGGGTCGTCTCCGTATCCACGAGGCGCCCCCTCACCCCGACCCTCTCCGCGCGCGCGGGGAGAGGGAGCGCAGGCGCCGCGCAAGCAGCGAGAGGGAGTTGAGGCGCCGTGCATCGAGAGGAGTCCGGCAGGGACGTGACTCGAGATAACGATCATCGTCATTCCCGGTCGCTCGCCAGCGCGTTGACGGCGGCGGCCGTCATGGCGCTGCCGCCCTTGCGGCCGCGCACGATCATGCTGGGCACGCGGCCGTCGGCGAGCAGCGCCTCCTTCGACTCCGCCGCGCCGACGAAGCCGACCGGCATGCCGATGACGGCGGCCGGCATCGCGGCGCCGTCGTCCAGCATCTCCAGCAGCCGGAACAGCGCCGTCGGCGCGTTGCCGATCGCCACGACCGAACCGCCCAGCCGCTCGCGCCACAGCTCCATGGCGGCGGCCGTGCGGGTGGTGCCGAGCTTGTCGGCCAGCAACGGCACGGCCGGATCGGAGAGCGTGCAGATCACGTCGTTGTCGGCCGGCAGCCGCGCCCGGGTGACGCCGTGCGCCACCATCTGGGCGTCGCAGAAGATCGGCGCGCCGGCCCGCAGCGCGGCCCGCGCTGCCGCCGCGGCGCCCGGCGAGAAGACGAGATCGGCCGCGACCTCGACCATGCCGCTCGCATGGATCACCCGCACCGCGACCTTCTCCTCCTCGGGCGCGAAGCGGGCGAGGTCGGCCTCGGCCCGGATGATCGCAAACGAGCGGCGATAGATCGCCGCTCCGTCCTTCTCGTAGACGAGGGTCATGCACAAGCCTTTGTCGTCATTCCGGGGCGCACCGAAGGTGCGAACCCGGAATCCAGCCGCGACGTCGGAGGTCGTGGCTGGATTCCGGGTCCGGCCCTCCGGGCCGTCCCGGAATGACTGGTGAAGTCGTGATCAGGTCTCGCATCATCGACCGTCGTCCGCGATCGCGTCGATGACGCTGTTGCGCCGGGTGGTCCAGTGGCCGGCCGTGACGAGCTGGCGGAAGCGCCGGCGCATCGCCTCGGCGGCGCGCGGGTTGGCGCTGTCGAGGAAGTCGCGCACCTCCTCGTCGCCGAGCGTCGCGTCGTAATAGAGGTCGAAGTGATGCGGCGGCACTGCCTGGGCGAGATGCGCGAACAGCGCCATCTGGTCGAGCGTCCAGGCGATCTCGGCGGCGCCGCGGAACCCGTGCCGCATCTGCCCGCAGATCCAGGTCCGGTTGGTGGCGCGCGCCCGCACCACGCGGGCGATCTCTTCCCGCAGCGTGCGCATGCGTGGGCTCTCGGCGCGCGCCGAATCGGCGTGATAGAGGGCGGGACTCGCGCCGAGCGTTTTTGCGGCCGCCGCGAAGCCCGCCTCGTGCGCCGCGTAGTCGGGCGCCATCAGCAGGTCGGTCTCGGGCAGGTCCTGGGTGTGCACGAAGGCGTCGGCCGCCGCGACCTGCCCTTCCAGCGCGTCACGCGCGAGGACGCCGTCGCCGCGGCCATAGGCATGGGCGCTGCCGGCGAGCCAAGCCTCGGCCGCGGCCGCCACGCTCTCGGGCGTGAGATCGTCGACGGTCTCGGCGACGCCGACCCCGTAGGCGCCCGGCGCCGGGCCGAAGACCCTCGGGCCACCCGTGGTCCGGAACGGGTTCTCGTCGGCCGGCTCGTCGCGGGCCGCGAGGGCGGCGACCGCCTGCTCGAACAGCACCGGCAGGCTCGGGAACACGTCGCGGAACAGCCCGGAGATGCGCAGCGTCACGTTTATGCGTGGGCGCCCGAGCTGCGCCAACGTGAGCACCTCGAAGCCGGAGACGCGGTCGGAGGTGGTGTCCCAGGTCGGCACCACGCCCATCAAGCGCAGCGCCATGGCGAGCTCCTCGCCGGCCGTGCGCATGGTCGCCGAGCCCCACAGATCAACCACCACGGAGCCCGGATACTCGCCGTGATCCTGCAGATGGCGCGTCAGCAGCGCGTCGGCGAGGCGGGCGCCCTGGTCGGTGGCGGCGCGGCTCGGCACCGCGCGCGGGTCGACCGTGAAGAGATTGCGGCCGGTCGGCAACACGTCGCGCCGCCCGCGCCACGGCGAGCCGGCCGGACCGGGCGCCACGGCACAGCCGTCGAGCGCCGCGAGCAGGCTCGTCTGCTCGGCTCGCGCGCAGACATCGAACGGCACGTTGGCCGACAGAGCGTCGTCGGGCACCACCGGGACGCGGCCGAACACGTGCAGGCCGTCGGCGAACTGCGTCGCCTTCACGTCGCACACGAAGGCGTCGAGCTTCGTCACCGCCTCCTGCGGGCTCGTGTCGTCGGTGATGCCGGTGTCGTGGTCGAGACCGGTCTCCTTGGCGGCCGCGACGATATCTTTCGCCAGCCGCTCGCGGCGGCGCGGATCGAGACCGTCGGCATTGGAGTACTCGTCGAGCAGCCGCTCGACCGTGTGCAGGCGCTCCGGCACGGTGCTCTGCCGCTGCGGCGGCGTCATGTGGCCGATCGTGACGGCGCCGAGCCGGCGCTTCGCCGTCGCCGCCTCGCCCGGATCGTTGACGATGAACGGATACACCACCGGCGTCGGCCCGAGCAGCACGTCCGGCCAGCACGCGCCCGAGAGCGCGACCGACTTTCCGGGCAGCCATTCGAGCGTGCCGTGCGCCCCCATGTGGACCAGCGCATCGATGCGGCAGACGTGCCGGAGCCACAGATGGAAGGCGACGAAGCCGTGCCGCGGGGCGCGGCGGGCATCGTGATACTCGACCGCCCGCGCGGCGCGGCTGCCGCGCTCGGGCTGCGCCGCGACGATGAGGTTGCCGCAGCGGATCGCCCTGAAGTGAAACTTGCCGTCGCGCACCGAAGGGTCGTCGTGAGGCGCGCCCCACTGCGCGACCAGATCGTCGCGAAGCGCGGGATCGAGTTCCGCCAGCGCCGCCTCGTAGTCCGCGAGGGGCCAGGAGACCTCTTCCGCCAGCAGGCGCGTGATCAGCGCCGCGTGATCAGGAGGCGCATCCGCCACCGCGTATCCGGCGTCGGCCAGCATGGAGAGAGCCGCGACCGCGCTTTCCGGCGCGTCGAGCCCGACCGCGTGGGCGATCTGGTCGTCGCGGCCCGGATAGGCCGACAGCACCAGCGTGAGCGTGCGGTCGCCGCGGGCCGTGCGGCGCAGCCGGGCCAACGCTTGCGCACGCGCCGCGACGGCGGCGACGCGCTCGCCGTGCGGCGCATGCACGACGCGGGCGAAGCCGAGATCCGGGTCGAGCGGCTCGGGCTCCTTGAACGAGACGACGCCGGAGAAGACGCGGCCGTCGACCTCGGGCAGCACCACATGGATGGCGAGGTCGGACGGCGACAGCCCGCGCTCCGACGTCGCCCAGGCGTTCTGAGATGATCCCGCGAGCGCCACTTGCAGCACCGGCGCGTCGGCCGCGTCGAACGGTCCGCCGTCGGCGTCGCGGGCCGAGAAGGCGGTGGCGTTGACGATCACGTCGGGCCTGATGCGGGCGAGCTGATCACGAAGCCAGGCCCGCGTCTCCGGCTCCTTCAGGCTGCCGACGAAGACGCCGACCGGCGTCACGCCGCGCGCGGTCAGCGCCGCCATCAGCGCCTCGACGGGCGCCGTGTCGGCTGCCGCCAGGATCGCGCGATAGAACACGACGAGCGCGCGCGGCGCGTCGACATCGTTCCGCGCGTCGACCGGACACGCCGAGAGATCGCCGGGGAAGAAACCGTGGCGGGGCAGGGCGCGCACGCCGAGGAGCGGCACGGCCCACAGGCCCGAGGCGAGCGCGAGCTGGGCCAGCGCGCCCTGCGCGGCGCGCGCCCCACCGGTGTCGCACAGCGTCTGCAGGCGGCGCAGCGTCGACACGGGCACGTTGGAGGCCTCGTCGAGCCGCGGGTCGGCGCGGCCGTCGCCGGGGATGATGGCCAGCGCGATGTTGTTCCGCGCCGCCGCGGCCCGCACCTCCTCGACGCCGTAGCGCCAGTAGTCGAGCCCCCCCAAGAGTCTGATCAGGATGCCTTTGGCGTGCGACAGCGTCTTCTCGATGTAGAGATCGACCGAGAGCGGATGCTGGAGCCGCGCCAGATTGGCGAGTCGCAGGCTCGGCAGATCGTCGCGTCCGGCCCGCCAGCCGGCCGCGAAGGCGCCGAGGTCGCTGTCCGCGAACGACAGGACGACGAGATCGGCCGGCGCGTGGCCGAGATCCTCGGCCGTCGCCGCCTCCTCGAGCCCGTGCGTCTCGCGGAACAGGATGTGCATGGGTCAAGCCGGCTCGCCCTGCAGGGCCGCCGTCACGGCGGCGTGGTCGAAGCCCTTCTGGCCGATGACGACGAGACGCGAGACGCGCGGCTCGTCGGCCGCCCATGGCCGGTCGAACTGCGCCCGCACCCGCGTGCCGACGCCCTGCACCAGGAGCCGCATCGGCTTGCCGCGCACCGCGACATAGCCCTTGGCGCGCAGCACCCCGTGGTCGCGGGCGATCGCCTCGACCTTGGCCACCACCTCGGGGATGGCGGCATGATCCGGCAGCGTCACCACGATGGTCTCGAAGTCGTCGTGATCGTGCTCGCCGTGCTCCTCGTGATGGCTCGGGCGGGCGGCGAGATCATCCTCCGCGGCGGCGCCGAGGCCGAGCACGACACGCGGATCGACGCGGCCCTCCTGCGTCTCGATCACCGGAATTTTGCGCGGCATCTCGGCCTGCACGGTGTCCCGCGCGGCGGCCAGCGCCTGCGTGTCGACCAGGTCGATCTTGTTGAGGATGACGATGTCGGCACAGGCGACTTGATCCTCGAACACCTCGCCGAGCGGCGTGTCGTGGTCGATCGTCTCGTCGGCGGCGCGCTGCGCCGTCACGGCGGCGAGGTCGGGCGCGAAGCGGCCGTCCGCCACGGCCTCGGCGTCGGCGACCGCGATCACCCCGTCGACCGTGATGCGGGTGCGCAGATCGGGCCACTCGAAGGCCTTGAGGAGCGGCTTGGGCAGCGCGAGGCCCGAGGTCTCGATGAGGATGTGCTCGGGCGGCTGCGGCCGCGCCAGCAGGGCCTGGATGGTCGGCACGAACTCGTCGGCCACGGTGCAACACAGGCAGCCGTTGGTGAGTTCGACGATCGCATCCTCCGGGCAGCTCGGGTCGGCGCAACCTTTCAGGATGTCGCCGTCGATACCGACGTCGCCGAACTCGTTGACCAGCACGGCGAGCCGGCGGCCGCCCGGATTCTCCATCAGGTGCCGAACCAGGCTGGTCTTGCCGGCCCCCAAAAAGCCCGTGACGATGGTGACGGGGATTTTTTCGAGCGACATGTTTTCAACGCTCCTGCGGGACGGCGGGCAGCGGCGGGACGCGAGCGACCACGCCCTTGCGGAGGATCTCCGGGCGCTCGCGCCAGGGCACCAGCCCGTCGGCGGTCGCGGCGTAGCGGGCGGCGCTGGCCAGGATGGCGTCGGCCTGGTCGGGCGCGAGGCCGCCGTAGACGTAGCTCCAGCGGCCGGGGCCCGCGACGGCGACCGTGCAGGCGCGGTTGCAGTTCGACAGGCACTCGGCCGGCACGATCGTCACGTCCGGCGCGCCGACGCGCTGCTGGGCGGCGACCAGGGCGTCGTGGAGGAGGCGGCCCGACCGCACCTCCTCGTCGGCGGAGAGCCGACAGGTGACGCAGACATGCAGGTTCACAGGGGCAGGCGGATTCGGGGTCGGGGCCGAAGGCTCCACGGGGGTCATGAATCGCTCGTCGACGGACGGAGGACGGGTGTCCTCCGAGACGTGCGGCGAGCGGACCTGCACTCCGTTCGGCCGACATTCGCTCCGGAACACCCCGCCCGGAACGGCGTCAGTAGCAGGCGACGGCAGGTCTCCTGGCTCGCGGGTCGCTGCCGGCACCGCCTTCCCGAGGGCTCGCCCCAGTGGCTTCGGTGCAGGCTCGCCGCTCACAGTTGCGGGGGCAGCTCCGGCACGGCACCGACCCGGTCGCCCGTCTCGCGGGTGTGCCGGATCGCCGCCCCCGGTATTCCCTCTTGTCCGACCCGCAAGACGTTTCGCGACATGCGAAAACGTCCCGGCGGGCGGGACACCGTCGGCGCGAGGATCTGTGCGGCGGAAGTGCCGCCCTGTCAATCCGGCGGTTGCCCGAGCGGACGCCCTGTGGTCCTGTCGCCCACCCCCGACGAGGACGCTCATGACCACCCCAGAGACCGAGACCGACGAGGCTGCGCGCCACCGCGTAAAAATGGAGAAGCGCAAGGCCCTGCAGGACGCCGAGATCGCCTCGAAGACGGTCGAGAAGGGGCTCCTGCTCGTCCATACCGGCACTGGAAAAGGCAAGTCGACGGCCGCCTTCGGGCTGGCGCTGCGGGTGCTCGGCCACGGCGGACGGGTCGGCGTCGTCCAGTTCATCAAGAGCCGGCCGACCGGCGAGAAGACGGCGCTGGCGGTGTTCGGCGACCGCGTCGTCTGGCACACGGCGGGCGAGGGATTCACCTGGGAGACCCAGGACAAGGCGCGCGACATGGCCGCCTGCCGGGGCGCCTGGGACACCGCCAAGGCGCTGATGACCGACCCGGCGTTCGGCCTGGTGATTCTCGACGAGCTCAACATCGCGCTGCGTTACGACTACCTGCCGGTCGAGGAGGTGGTGGCGACGCTCGCGGCGCGCCGCCGCGATCTCCACGTCGCCGTCACGGGCCGCAACGCCAAGCCGGCCCTGGTCGAGGCCGCCGACCTCGTCACCGACATGACGATGGTCAAGCACCACTTCAAGGCCGGCGTGAAGACCCAGGCCGGGATCGAGTATTGAGGGTGGCGGGGCGAGTGGAATGCCGATGGTCATTCCGGGGCGCGCCGAAGGCGCGAACCCGGAAACCAGCCGCGACCGGAATGCTCGGGACTGGATCCGGGGTCCGGCGCTTCGCGCCGTCCCGCAATGACGGGGCGGACGCGCGACCGGCGAGACGAGCATGACCGCCCGCACCCTCATGTTTCAGGGCACCGGCTCGGACGTCGGCAAGTCGTTGATCGTCGCCGGGCTCGCCCGGCTGCTGACCCATCGCGGGCTGCGGGTGCGGCCGTTCAAGCCGCAGAACATGTCGAACAACGCGGCCGTGACGGCCGACGGCGGCGAGATCGGCCGCGCCCAGGCCCTGCAGGCGCGCGCCGCGCGGGTCGCGCCGTCGGTGCACATGAACCCGGTGCTTTTGAAGCCGCAGAGCGAGACCGGTGCTCAGATCGTCGTCCAGGGCCGGGTGTTCGGGACCGCCCGGGCAAAGGACTACCAGTCGCGAAAAGCCGCGCTGCTGCCGCATGTTCTGGACAGTTTTTCACGCCTGCGCGGCGACGCCGACATCGTGCTGGTGGAGGGGGCGGGCTCCGCCTCCGAGGTGAACCTGCGGGCGAACGACATCGCCAACATGGGCTTCGCCCGCGCCGCCGACGTGCCCGTGGTGCTGATCGGCGATATCGACCGCGGCGGCGTGATCGCGAGTCTCGTCGGCACCGCCGCCGTCGTCGAGCCCGAGGATGCCGCGCTGATCCGCGGCTTTCTCGTCAACAAGATGCGCGGCGACCCATCGCTGTTCGCCGCCGGCATGGCGGTCATCGCTAAAAAGACCGGATGGGCGCCGCTCGGCCTGGTGCCGCATTTCTATGACGCCCACCGCCTGCCCGCCGAGGACATTTACGGGCTCGACGCCGGGACCGCGACCGCGCCTGCCGCGAAAACAGGAAAGGTCCGCATCGCCGTGCCGGTGCTGCCGTCGATCTCCAACTTCGACGACCTCGACCCGCTGCGGCTGGAGCCCGCCGTCGATCTCGTGCTGCTGAGGAACGGCGCGCCGCTGCCGGCCGACACCGACCTCGTGATCCTACCCGGCGCCAAGACGACCATCCGGGATCTCGCGGCGCTGCGCGCGGTCGGCTGGGACATCGACATTCTGGCTCACGTCCGTCGCGGCGGCCGGGTGCTCGGCCTGTGCGGCGGCTATCAGATGCTCGGCCGCGAAATCGCCGATCCGGACGGCGTCGAGGGCCCGCCCGGCACGGCGCCGGGGCTCGGCCTTCTCGACGTGATCACGACGCTGACGGGCGACAAGTCGCTGGTCGCCGTGACGGGCCACACCGTCGCCGACGGCGTGCCGCTCGAGGGCTACGAGATGCACATGGGCCGCACCACCGGACCCGGCATAGCGCGGCCGCTGGTGCGGCTCGACGATCCGCAGGGCGACGCGCAGGATGGCGGCCGCGACGACGGCGGCGTCTCGCCGGACGGCCGCGTCGCCGGAACCTACGTCCACGGGTTCTTCGCCGACGACCGCCAGCGTGCCGCCTGGCTCGCCCGCCTCGGTGCGCCGGTGGCGGAGCAGGGCGGCCTCGCCTTCGAGGCGATGGTCGACGAGACGCTCGATGCGCTCGCGGCGCATCTCGAGGCGCACGTGGACATCGAGGCTCTACTCGGCCTCGCGCGCTGACGCGGCCGCGCCCGCTCTTCCTTGCGACAGCGCATCAGGCATCCGGAGGGATGAAACGATTCTCCCGGTGCTCGGCCTCGTGGCCCGGACAAGGCGCGGCAGGCCGTAGGCCTGATGCGCCGCAGATCCGGGGCCCAGGGGCCGCACGATGGGTGCTGCACCTGATCGCCCCTGGGTCCCGGTTCGCGGCGCGTCGCGCCGCGCCCGGGACACGAGACCTCGGTCAGGTGGCTTTCACGACCCCGCCCGGCTCTTCCCCCAGCTCCGTGCGACGAGCGACAGCGCCGCGTCGCGGGTCTTCGGCAGCGGGTCGGTCGCGCCGAGATGCCCGGCGTCGCGGGCCGCGAGTCCGAGGGTGAGGAGAAACGGCGGCTCGATCCCGGCGGCCGCCATGGCGGCGCGATCTGCGAGCACGTCCTCGGCGAGACCTTGGCGGAGCACCTTGCCGCCGGCGAACAGCGCGACGTCGTCGGCGAGCCGGTAGGCGAGGTCGACGTCGTGGGTCGCGAACACCAGCGTCGCCCCGTCGGCGTGCAACGCCTGCAGCGCGGCCAGGAGGCCGTCGAGGCCGGCGCGGTCGAGGCCCGCGGTCGGCTCGTCGAGCAGCAGCACCTCGGGCCGCATCGCGACGGCGCCGGCGATCGCGACGCGCTTCTTCTGGCCGAACGAGAGCATGTGGGTCGGCCGCGCGGCGAGCTCGGCGATGCCCATCACCAGGAGGGCATCGGCGACGCGGCGGCGCACCTCGTCGTCGGCGAGACCGAGATTGAGCGGCCCGAACGACACGTCCTCCTCGACCGAGGCGGCGAACAGCTGATCGTCGGCGTCCTGCAGCACCAGCCCGACGCGGCGGCGCCACGCATTGAGGTCGGCGCGCCCGTACCCGGCCGGTGCGCCGTCGAGCAGCACCCGGCCGCGCTGCGGCCGCAGCGTGCCGTTGAGGTGGAGGAGCAGCGTCGTCTTGCCGGCGCCGTTGGGTCCGAGAATGGCGAGGCGGCGCCCGCGCCGCACGACGAGATCAAGGTCCGACAGGGCCGGACCGCCGTCCCGATAGGCGTAGGTCAGGCCTTGCGCTTCGAGCAGGGTCACCGCGCCCAAAACCCCAATCCGGCGACACCGGCCTCGATGGTGAGGACGACCGCCAACGCCGGCCAGGACACGGCGGCGTCGCGCGACAGCACCCGCATCTCGCCGGTCCAGCCGCGTGCCGCGAGGCCGATCTCCAGCCGGCGCGCGCGGTCGAGCGACCGCGGCAAGAGATTGGCGATCAGCACGCCGAGCGAGCGCAGCCGCCGCCCGGCGCCGGCATGGCCGAGCCGTGCCGCCTGGGCCGTGTCCATGGCCAGCGCGGTCGCTCCGAGGAGAAACAGGAAGCGGTACATCAGAAGGGCGATCTCGGCGATCTCGCCGGGCAGGCCGAGACGGCGTGCGCCGGCGACCAGGTCTGTCGCAGGGGTCGTCAGGGCGAGGAACAGAAGCGCCGTCACGCCGGCGAGCGCGCGCGCCGTCGCTCCGGCTGCGGTCGCCAGCCCGTCCGGTGCGAGGCCGAGGCCGCCGTCGCCCACCTGCAGCGCGAGCGACAGCGATCCGACCAGCAGGAAGCCGAACGGTGCCGCCACGCAGGCGAGCCAGGTCCGGGCCGGCACCCGCGCGCCGACCAGCGTCGCCGCCGTCATCACGCCGGCGACCACCGGGGCGACCGGAAACGGCGGAAAGGCGAGGGCGAGCGCCATCATGCCGAAGGCCAGGACGGATTTTTCGGTCAGCGACCGCGATCGCCAGCGGTTGAGGTGGGCCGCCCTATCGACGGGTGACATCGTCGGACGCGGACGATCGGCCGTGCCTTCGGCCGATCACATAGCCGAGCACGCCGGCGCCGAGCGCCGCCTGCAGGGCGAACAGCAGGCTCTGGATCTCGCCGTTGGGCGGCGTCCACAGCGGCTTGAACCACGGCTCGTAGCCGGGGCGCGCCTCGACGATGGCGCTCACCGCCTGATCGTCCGTGCCCTTGAACTCGCCCTCGATGCCCGGCAGGAGGAGGGGCGCGGCGACGATGGCGGCCGCGAGGGCGACGAGGAGCCACGAGGATCGCTTGGAGATCATCGCTCGGTCCCCCCGGCCAGCCCGCGCACGCCGTCGCGCAATCCGCCGAGGAGATTCGGCGAGGCTTCGAGCGCGTTGATCACCACCACGGTCAGGAGACCTTCGGCGATCGCCAGCGGGATCTGGGTGACGGCGAAGATGCCGCCGAACTTCGCCACGGCGCCGAGCACGCCCGAGCTCGCGTCCGGGTAGGCGAGCGCGAGCTGCACCGAGGTCGTGAGATAGGTGGAGAGGTCGCCCAGCATGGCGGCGCAGAACACTGCGACACTCGCGCCGATGCCGAGCCTGCTCGCCAGCCGCCACACCGACCAGCTCACCCACGGCCCGACGATGGCCATCGAGAACACGTTGGCGCCGAGCGTCGTCAGGCCGCCATGAGCGAGCAGCAGCGCCTGGAAGACGAGAACGATCGTGCCGAGCACCGCCATGACGGCGGGGCCGAACAGGATGGCGCCGAGCCCGGTGCCGGTCGGATGCGAGCACGAGCCCGTGACGCTCGGGATCTTCAGGGCCGACATGACGAACGTGAAGGCGCCGGCCGCGGCGAGCATCATCTTGGTCTGCGGCTCGTCCCGCAGGATGCGCCGCATCCGGACCGCTCCGGCGATCACGAAGGGCGCGGACACCGCGAACCAGCCGGCCGCGTGCCCGACCGGCAGATAGCCTTCCATGATATGCACGCGAACCCTCCCGTCGGCTGCGCGTGCGCTCGAACAGGCCCCGGAACACCCCGCCCGGGAACATGGCGCACGCCACCTGATGGCAGGTCTCCTGACTCGCGGCTCGGCGGCTTCCGCGCCGTCTTCCCGGCCGTCGTGCAGTCCCTATTCGGAGGGGGAGACTGCGGCCAGTGACGAACCCGCGCGAAAACCTCACCGCTTACAGTTGCGGGGGCAGTTGCGGCCTGAGCGCCCGCGGGCGCCGCACCGCATTCCCTTTTCACCTCGCGCCGGACCGACGGCGCGAAGAACCATCGCGGCGACATTAGGCGCACGGCGGGTTCCGGCGCAAGCACGGCCCCATCCGGTTTCGCCCGGACCGGCAGCCCCCGGGGGGGCCGATTGCGCCGGACCGGGCGCCGGGCTAAGCCCACGCGGACCTCGTCGGCCGTCGCCGAACACAGGCGCGCGGCCGGTGGGGATGTCGATCTGAGGCGACCGATTGGGCAGACCGATGCAGCCGAGGAACGAGGCGATCCTGCGCGGGCACGGCGGGCGTGTCGACGAGGCGGAGCGACTCTATCCGGAGGCGCCGACCCCGTGGATCGACCTGTCGACCGGCATCAACCCGCACGCCTATCCGGTGCCGGCGGTCGATCCGGAAGCGTATCGCCGGCTGCCGCTCGGGCGCGACATCGACCGGCTGACCGACGCCGCCGCGGCGGCCTACGGCCGCCCGGCCGGCACGGCGCTGCTGCCGGTGCCGGGCAGCGAGCTCGCCATCCGGCTGCTGCCGGTGATTCTGGGATCCCGGGCGCGGGTCGGGGTCGTCGGCCGCACCTACTCCTCGCACGCCGCCGCCTGGGAGGAGACCGGCGCCACGGTGCGGCCGCTGCCGGCGCTGCCGGACCCGGCGGCCCGCGACCTGGACGTCGTCGTGCTGGTCAACCCGAACAATCCGGACGGCGCGAGTGTTTCGCGCGCAGAACTCCTCGGTTTCGCCGAGGCGTGGACGGCGACCGGCCGCAAGCTGATCGTCGACGAGGCCTTCGCCGACGTCGCGCCCGAGCTGTCGCTGCTCGCCGCCGAGCGGCTGCCGGACGGCGTCCTGGTGCTGCGCTCGCTCGGCAAGTTTTACGGGCTCGCCGGGCTGCGGGTCGGTTTCGTCGCGGTGGCGGAGCGGGCCGCGATGCCGTGGCGGCGGCGGCTCGGCGACTGGCCGGTGTCGGGCCCGGCCTGTGCGATCGCGGCGGCGGCGCTCCTCGACACCGCCTGGGCGGCGACGATGCGGGCGCGGCTCGCCGCCGACCGCGCCCGGCTCGAGGGAATGCTGGTGAGCGGCGGCCTGCGCATCCTCGGCGGCACCGATCTGTTCGTCCTCGCCGAAGGCCCGCCGGGCCGCGATCTCGTCGACGCCTTCGCGCATGCCGGCATTCTGGTGCGCGGCTTCCCGCACACCCCGAACCGCTATCGCTTCGGCTTGCCGGCCGACGAGCCGGCCTTCGCGCGGCTCGCCGCCGCCTGCCGCTCACTCGCCGCCGCTGCGCCGGGGCGGTGAGGCGATCCGGTCGATGGCGGCGCGCAGCAGCGCCGCCGCTCGGTAGGGCGCGTGCATCATCTTGCTGGCCGGCAGCACCAGGAAGAACCCGGTGACGAGGCCGAGATGGAGCGTCAGCGTGACGCCCATCAGCATTGTCTCGCGTAGCGCCAGCACGGCGAGGCCGCTCGCCGCGACGAGCCCGAGCAGCACCAGGAAGATCAGGTTCAGCCGCGTCTCCTGGGCCTCGGTCGCCGTCGTGTCGGTCCGCACCTCGACCGACATGAGCCCGCCGATGCCGACCAGCATCGCGACGCCGCCGAGCGTGCCGGCGAGCACCGGAAGGCTGAAGACCGGGTAGGGCGCCGGCGCGTCGGCGACGTGATGCCAGAGCGCCGCCGAAACCGTTGACAGGATCGTCAGCGCGAAGCCGCCGACCATCACGTGATGGGCGATGCGCCGCTCGCGTGAAAAACGGCCGTCGACGTCGTTGCAGCCGGCGCCGCCGCCGCCGAGATTGCTCAGCGTCACGACATCGACGAAGGCCGGCCAGAGCGCCCGCTTGACGACCCGGGCGGAGACCGGCGGCGCGATCGCCCGCCAGAACGCCACCGTCGACGCCGTCATGGCCGCCACGGCCCACAGGAACGACAGGCCGGCTGCCGTCGTCATCACGCCCCACGGCACGACCCGATAGAACGCCCCGCCGCCGCGATGCACCCCGAACAGCGTTTCACGCGGCACCGTTAGGACGACCAGGAGAAGCGCCGCGACCGTGACGGCGCCCACCACGGCCGCGGGCATCCAGGCGTGCCGCCCGAACGCGCCGGCGAGCCAGCGCGGCCGGGCGAAGTCCGCGTACGTGTGGCGACGGGCGGCCGCGAGCGTCTGCGGCACGTTGATGGCGAAGGGGTGCGGCGGCGCGTATTGGCAGGCGTGCCAGCAGCCGCGGCAGGCGTGGCAGAGATTGGCGACATGGGCGACGTCGGTGAGCGAGAAGGTCGCCTTGCCGGCGATCGCCGGGAACACGGCGCAGACGCCGTCGCAATACATGCAGGCGCTGCACAGCCGCAGCACCCGCTCGGCCTCCTCGGCGACCTCACGCGGCGGCACGGGCGGCCTCCTCGCCGGCGATCCGGCCCGACACGGCGGCGAGGGTGAGCCCGAGCCCGGCCAGATAGCCGTGGCGCAGCACGTTGGCCGCCATCGTGGTGCCGGCCGCGAACACCCGCTCGCTGCGCCGTCCGCCACGCAGCCGCACCCGCATGCCGGTGTCCACGGCGACGCCGAAATGCGTGAAGGTGAGGCCGGGCAGCAGCGGCCAGGCGGCGAGCGGCAGCGCCGCGAGCGGCCGCACCGCGGGCTCGCGCTCCGCCGCCTCGGCGTTGAAGGTCCGCACCGTCGCGTCGAGCGATGCCGGATCGATCTCCAGCCGGCGCGCCAGCTCGGCGACCGAGGGCGCCGTGACCGGGGCGAGCGCGGTCGGCCCGACGCGCCGCAGTCCGTCCTGGTCGACGATCAGATAGGCGAGCTGGTCCGGACAGGCGGCGATGCGCGGTCCCCACTGGGCGTAGTGGGTGCGGCGCGTGTCGGCGCGCTCGTCGGCGAGGCGCCGGCCCGTGCGGTCGACGACGATGCCGTGCGGGATGCCGGTCATGCGGGTGACGATGCCGCCGTCGAAGCGCGGCCCGCGTGCGTCGACCGCGACCAGATGGGCGCTCGCCCGGTCGCCGACCGGCTCGGCGCCCAGCCCGAGCAGAAGATCGAGACCGTGCCCGGTGCAGTATTGCGAGCCGCGCACGACGAGCCGGTCGGCCGCCGGCCCGAGATCGACGCGGAGTTGTGCCAGATCCGCTTGATGCCCACCGGTCGCCACCACGACGGCTCGGGAGAGCATCGACTCGCGGCCCGCCGCCGTGTCGAGGACGACCGCGCAGTCGCCGTCGTCCGGGCGCAGGTCCACGAGCGTCGTGTCGTAGGAGACGACGACGCCGAGCGCCTCGGCGGTGGCGTAGAGGGCGTTCACCATCGCCTTGCCGCCGCCGAGCAGGAAGGCGGTGCGGCGCGAGTAGGGCAGCACGCCGCGGTCGAGCGCCTGCAGCCGCACGCCGGCGGCGAGAAGCCACGGCGCGATGCCGGCCGAGGCGCGGATCAGGGTGCGGGCGAGCGGTTCGTCGGTGTCGCCGCCGGTGACGCGGAGGAGGTCGGCGAGGAACTCCTCCGGCCGGTAGCTGTCCGGCACGTAGGGCGCCGGTCCGGCATGGGCGATCCGAAAGTTCCGCGCGTGCCGGGTGTTGCCGCCGCGGAGTGCCTCCGGCGCCGCCTCGACGAGCCGCACCGACGCACCGGCGAGCCGGGCCGCGATGGCGGCGCACAGGCCCGCCGCGGCCCCGCCGGCGACCAGGACGTCGAACCGGGTGGGGGTGAGGTCGGTCATGATTCTCCGAGGGCACGCGGGCGCCCTCATAGGAACCGGCTCGCCGGGCTGTCAACGCGGCCCTGCCGGCGGACGTCTTGCGTGGCGCCTCACGGCATGCATCAAGGGCGGCGGGCCGGCGGTGGTTCCCGGCTCAGGGCCGGGTCCGCCGGCGAGGGGCCGGGGGCGCGCGTGGGCGATCTGATCTTTCTCACCGGGCCGGTGCGCAGCGGCAAGAGCCGGCGCGCCGTCGACCTCGCGATGGGGTTCGGCGACGCCGTGGTGTTCGTCGCCACCTACCGGCGCGATCCGGCCGATGCCGAGATGGCCGAGCGGGTGCGCCGCCATCAGGCCGAGCGGCCAGCGACCTGGCGGACCCTCGAGGCGCCGGCCTCGATCGCCGCGGCGCTGGCGGCGCTCGATCCGCCGCCTTCCGGCGTGGTGATCGACAGCCTGGTGCTGTGGCTCGCCGACCGCTTCGACCAGGACGAGGCGGCGCTCGACGCGTGGAGCCGCGAGCTCGAGGCGTTCCGGGCGATGCCGTGCCCGGTCGTCGTCATCGGCGACGAGATCGGCTGGAGCCCGGTGCCGATGGAGCCGGCGCTGCGGCGGTTCCGCGACCTCGCCGGGTTCCTGGGGCAACGCACCGCCGCAGCCGCGACCGAAGCCTGGCTGATGGTCGCCGGCTGTCCGGTGCGACTGAAGTAGCCTCAGCGCGGCGCTCCGGCCGCTTGCAGCAGGCGGCCGTGCGCGGTCGCGAGCCGCACGAAGCGCACCCCGAAGGCGGCGTCCAGCCGCTGGTCCTCGAACAGCGCGTCGGCGGTCGCGTCGGCGACGATGCGGCCTCTATCGACCAGCACGATGCGGTCGAAATGCCGGAAGGCGAGGTCGAGATCGTGCATGACGACGACGCACAGGCGGTCGCCGCCGCGCGCCGCGAGCGTCTCGACCAGCGCGAGGCGATGGCGGATGTCGAGGCTGGCGCCCGGCTCGTCGGCGAGCAGGATCGGCGGATCGACGGCCAGCACCATGGCGAGCAGCACGCGGGCGCGCTCGCCGCCCGACAGCGCCGACCACTTTCGACGACGCAGCGTCACCAAGTCGTGGGCTTCGAT
This sequence comes from Rhodoplanes elegans, assembly GCF_016653355.1. Classification (GTDB taxonomy): domain Bacteria; phylum Pseudomonadota; class Alphaproteobacteria; order Rhizobiales; family Xanthobacteraceae; genus Rhodoplanes; species Rhodoplanes elegans. Next base: position 23,720 of record NZ_NHSK01000143.1, read on the forward strand.
CACGGCGTCGAGCGTACCGGACGGAACGCCGCCGCCGCGCTCGACGCCGAGCCGGACCAGGTCGGTGACGGTAAGGTCCCAGTGCGGCGCGAAGTGCTGCGGCACGTAGCCGATTGTCTTGGCGCGTTCGCGCGTCGGAAGAGTGGACAGCGGCGTGTCGCCGAGCCGCACCACGCCGCTGCTCGGCTCGGCCTGTCCGGCGAGCAGGCGCAGCAGCGTCGACTTTCCAGCCCCGTTCGGGCCGACGATGGCGACCGCGCCGGTCTTCGGCAGCGCGAGGCTGACGCCGGCGAGGAGGCGGGCGCCGCGCCGCTCGACCGTGACGTCGTGAAGCGAGAGCATCGTCATCGGCGGAGCTGCCGGGCCAGCAGGACGACGAAGAACGGCCCGCCGGCGAGCGCCGTGACGAGACCGAGCGGGATTTCTGCGGGCGGCAGGGCGGCGCGGGCGAGCGCGTCGGCCGCCGTCACCAGGGCGGCGCCGGTGAGGGCCGAGGCGGGCAAGAGGGCGCGGTGCATCGGCCCGACCAGCCAGCGCGCCACATGCGGGGCGGCGAGCCCGACGAAGGCGACGAGGCCGCTGAACGCCACCGCGAGCGCGACGACGGCGGCGCCGGCCAGCACGGCGACGTCGACGAAGCGCCGCACGTCCTGGCCGAAGCCCGCCGCCATCGTCTCTCCGAGCCCCAGGAGATCGAGCCCGCGGGCGAGCGGGGAGGTGATCACGACGCTCGCCACGGTCGCGGCGGCGAGCCCGGCCAGCACGGGCCAGGACGGCGTCTGCACGCCGCCGAGAATCCAGCTCAGCACCACCTGCAGGTTGACGGTGTCGTCGGACAGCGCCAGCATCAGGAACGAGCGCAGCGCGCCGAGCACGGCGGCGACCGCGACGCCGGCCAGCAGGAGGCCCGCCGCATCGACCGTGCCGGCGAGCCGGGCGATGCCCATCACGATCACGGTCGCGCCCCAGGCGCCGAGAAACGCCAGCACGGCGAGCACCAGCGCCTGCGGCAGCCCGAGCGGCACCAGCAGCGCGACGCTCGCGCCGAGCGCGGCGCCGCCGGCCGAGCCGAGCAGATAAGGTTCCGCCAGCGGGTTGCGGAACACGCCCTGGAAAATGGCGCCACCGAGCCCGAGCAGCGCGCCGCAGCACGCCGCGGCGAGCACCCGCGGCAGCCGCCAGTCGATCAGCAGCTTCGCCCGCAGCGTCTCCGGCCCGGTGACGGCGGTGATCAGATCGGAGGGGCTCGCCCAGTCGTGCCCGGCGCACAGGCCGAGACCGATCACGACGAGGAGGGCGCCGATGAGGCTGGCGAACGGCGCCGCGCGCGCACTCACGGGGTCTGCTCCTGGGCGTTCGGGTGGAGCAGGGCGGCGAGGCGGACGATGCCGTCGACGGTGCGCGGCCCCGGGATCAGGAATTCCGCACGCGGCACCGTGAAGGCGCGGCCCGTGCGCACCGCCCGCATGTCGCGCCAGCCGGTGCGCGAGGTCAGCTCGGCCAGATCTTCGGCGCGGCCGGCGAACAACAAGACGTCCGGATCGGCGCGCAGCACCGCCTCGGGCGAGACCTGCGAGAGCGTCAGCCGCTCGTCGAGCCCGAAGCGGCCGCCGGCGAGCGCGACCGCGTCGGCCGTGTAGGTGCCGGGCCGCGCGACCAGCACGAGGCCGTTGCCGAGCCGTCCCGTGATCATGATCACGCGCGGCCGCGGCCGATTCTTCAGCCTCGCCGACATTGTCGCGATGCGCGTCTCCAGGCCGGTCGCGACGGCTTCGCCCGTCTCTGGCACGCCGGCGGCGCGGCCGAGCAGACGGATGTTCGCCGTCACCTCGGCGACGCTGCGCTGCATCAGCACCAGGATCGGCACGCCGATCCGCTCCATCGGGTCGACGAGCTGATGCGCCGCCTGGCGCGACGGCGTCACCACGACGAGGTCGGGGTTCTGCGCCACCACGGCGTCGACCGAGAAGCCGAGCCGGCCGCCGACCAGCGGCCGGTCGAGCACCTCGGGCGGATGGCGCGTGTAGGCCTCGATTCCGACGATGCGATCGGACAGGCCGAGCGCCGCCACCATCTCGGTGTTGGAGGCGAAGATCGTGACGATGCGACGCGCCGGCCCGGGCAGGGTCACGGTTCGCCCGAACGCATCCACGAGCACGATCGCGCCCACCGGCGGCGGGATCGGCCCGGCCGGGGCGGGGGCGGCCCCGACCGGGCCGACTGCGCCGACGAGCGCCGCGAGAACGCCGAGCTTCAGCGCCCCGCGGCGCGTCGTCAGCCGCATCAGAACTTCGCCTGCAGGCCGACCAGCATCTCGCGGCCCGGCATCGAGGTGCCGCAACCGCCGTTCTGCCATTTCGGATTGGCGATGCAGGGCGTCTGGTCGAGCGCGAAAAAGATCGGGTTCTCGTTCACGTCGAACAGATTGTTGATGGTGGCGAAGAGCTTCACATTGGCCGTGAGGGCGATTTCCCCGCGCAGATTCCACACCCAGAACGGATCCTTCTGGTAGACTGTGGTGTTGCGCACCTGGCCCGGGATCAGGAGATACTCCTCGCTGGCGTACCACATCGGCCCGCGCAGCACGCCGGTGACCTGGACCAGCCAGTCCTTCCACGGCCCGCCGGTCTGGCCGAAGCGGGTGCCCACCGCCGCCTGGTACTGGTACATGCGGGTCGCCTTGTCGGTCCCGGCCGCGACCGGCGCACCCTCGTCGCGCATCTCGAAATTGTAGGCGCCGTTGGCCCACAGGCTCCAGCGCCACGTCCCGGGATTGCGGTCGAGCACCTTGAACATGTCGGCATCGGCCTGCAGCTCGATGCCGCGCACCCGGATGTCCCCCGGGTTGTTGATGTAGTCCGACGTGTTGGCAACGCCGGTGCGCGACTTGGTCGTTATGCGGTTCGAGATGGTGTTCTGGAACAGCGCGAGATCGACGCGCCAGCCGCTGCGCATGAAGGTGGTGCCGACCTCGTACTGCGCGGCGGTCTCGGGCGTCAGATCCGGATTGCCGAAGGTGCGGCCGCCGCCGACCGCCGTGAAGTCGGCCGCGAGCTCCGAGGCGGTCGGCGCCCGGAAGCCGGTCGAGGTGCCGGCGCGCCACGACCACCAGTCCAGCATCTTGTACGTCGCGCCGGCCGAGTAGGTGGTCGCCTGATAGTCCGCGGTGCGGCTCCGCTGCGCGGCGAGGTTGGGGGTCGGGTCGAGCGAGGTCTGGCCATAGGTCTGGCGCACGCCGCCGCGCACCACCACGCGGTCGTCGAACAGTTTTTGGGAGTCCTCCGTGTAGAACGCCCAGACGGCCTCGGTCTGATTGTAGTCGTAGGGCGCGATCTGGCCCTGCGAGGCGATCGGGCTGCCGGGCAGATAGACGCGGGTGCGGTCGGACCGCAGCCAGCTGTTCTCCCAGTCGAGACCGAGAATCAGCTCGTTGCCGCTCCACGGGGTGACGCGCGGCACGAAGCGGGTGCCGACGATGTCGAGATGGCGCTCGTTGCGGTCGCTCGACGTGCCCTTCACCGGGGTGTTGCCGCTGGCGATGGTCGGCGACGCCCACTTGAACACGTCGACGTCCGACACGGCGTAGGTCTGCAGCATCCAGCGCGCCCAGCCGTCCGGCACCTTGCCGTCCCAGACGACGTCGAGCGACCGGTTCCAGCGATCGTCCTGCGAGAAAATGTTGGCGGTCGAGCCGCGGAAGCCGGCGTCGTAGATGCCGTCGCTGCGGATCGCGATGTCGAGCCGCTGGTTCGGATCGATCTGCAGGCCGAAGGCACCCGACGCGCCGGCGCGCTTCCAGGACGTGTTCAGCTCCTTGGCGCCGCCGCCGACCCGATAGTTGTCGCTCTTGCCGCCCGAGAGGCCGACATACCAGTCGACCTCCTTATAGACGCCGCCGTTCTGCGCCTTGCCGCGGATCTGGCCGAACGAGCCGCCGCTCGTCTCGAGCAGCGTGCCGGGCGCGGTGCGACCGGTCTTCATGATGATGTTGATGACGCCGCCGATGTTCTGGCTGCCGTAGAGCACCGAGGCGGGCCCGCGCACCACCTCGATGCGCTCGACGTCGTTGGACGAGAGCTTCGAGAGATTGGCCGTGCCGGCGCGCCGGCCGTTGATCAGCACCAGCACCTGGCCCTTGAAGTCGCGGCCCTGGCCGTCGCTCGCCGCGCCGCGGATGTTCATCGAGGTCTGGGCCGGGCTCCATTCGCTGAAGAAGCCGACGGCGTTCTCGGACAGCAGCTCGGTCACCGAGCGGGCGGCCGAGTTCTTGATCTTCTCCTGGTCGATGACCTGGATGGTCTCGGGGATCTGCTCCCGCGGCTCCGGACGGCCGGTCGCGGTGACGACCAGCTCGTCGAGGGCGACGTTCTGGGCGCGCGCGGCGTCGGCGACGACGAGCGACAGCGTGGCGAGGCCGGCCGAGGCGGCGAGATGGACGAGCCGGTTCATGCGAGCCTCCACACCAGCACGGCCGACACTTTTTCCACTTCGAGGCGTGGCCCGTCCGGCCCGTGGATCAGTTGCGCGGCGAGATGGTCGCGAAGTGCCGGGCGCCGCGGGTCCTCGGGCGAAAAGCCGAGCCGATCGGCGAGATGCGTCGCGATCGCGCCGAGGTCGTCGATCGGCAGCGCGAACGTCCAGGCGACTTGCTCGATCACGTCGGGCCGGTCCTCCGGAGCGAGCCCGGCCAGCACCTTGTCGACGCCCGGCGTCGTGTCCTCGCCGTGCCACTCCGGCGGCAGGCAGGCGGCGAGGCAGAGGCCGCGCGGCCCGTGCTGGGCCGGCACGATCCACACGATCGTCCGTCGCGCCCAGGCGCGGCAGCGCGCCAGGAAGTCGGCGGGTGCCGACATGGGCGCCGGGATGTTGGCGGCCAGCACGGTGTCGAAGCCGCGCGCGGGCAGGGCGGCGTCCTGCCAGTCGCAGCCGTGCACGACCGGGCCGTCGGCGAGCGCGGCGAGCCGCGCCTGCATCACCGGCGCGGGCTCGACCGCCGTCCACGCCGCGGCGGGATCGCGCAGCGCGCCGCCGAGCTGGCCGCCGCCGGCGCCGATGTCGAGGAGATCGCCGACCGCCGGCACATGACGGCGGACGACCGGGGCGACTTTCGTCACGTAGTCGGAGGCGTCGATGCCGGCCGCGTAGAGGCCGAGGGGATCGATGGGCATGCGGGGCTCGTCGGCAGGGCGATGGTGCGGGCAGGGGACGGAGGAGATCGACGGTGCCGTGTCGGTCTCGGCCGCCGTGCAGGCCGGCGCCGCCGGCGGACAGCAGGCGTGGCCGAGGCGCGTGCGCGGCCGCTGGCCGGCCCCGCGCGAGGCCGGCGACAATCCGAAGCTCCGTGTCATGATGGTCCCCACCACGGCCCTGCGCGTCGGTGCGTGGCCGCGTCCTTCGAGTAATGTAATAACATTACACGAGAGGGGAGTGTCAATCACGGACGGGTTGCGTCGCGGACGGCGGGCGACGTGATGGCGCAGCGGCAACACCGCGGTGGCCGGGGCGCGATGGATGGGGATGGAGTAACGACCAAGGGTCGCGCCGGGATGCGGCGCGTCGGGGCGGGCGGGCACGAGAATCACCTCGCAGCGGGTCGTGGCACGTCACCGCGACGAGGTCGGTCCGGCCGTGCGACGCACGTCCGGCTCGGCCACCCTCGGTACACCCCGACCGACGGCTCCGCGTGTGACCACGGCTGACGGCAGGTCTCCTGGCTCGCGGGTCGTGGCCCTCCGTCGCCTTCCCGGGTGCGAGAGCCCCAGTGGACCAATGACGAAAGACTCGCCGCTCACAGTTGCGGGGGCAGCCACGGCATCCGGCCTGCGCCGTCACCGTGTTCCCTTTTGATCCCGTGAGGGAACCGTCGAGGGCACCGTAGAAGCCGGCTAATCCGGCTGTCAATTCGGGTGGGGGCATTCTTCCCCCGTGTTGCAGAATCGGCACGGGGCGCCCCCGCATTGACGGGCCGCGCGGCGCGCCCGTATCAGTCCGCCCGACCGGGCCGCGTCTCTTGGAGACGTCGTGCCCGAAGGACCGAGGACGCGACGTTGGATCTCCAGGCGCTCGAAACAGTGTCGTCCGAATCGCCCGCCCGCTGGCTGGCGCTGGTCGGCATCGGCGAGGACGGCGTCGATGGTCTCACCGAAGCCGCCAAGGCGTTGGTGCGCTCGGCCGCCCTGGTGGTCGGCGGCGACCGGCATCTGGCCCTCGCGGCCGCGCTGATCCACGGACAAAGCCTCGCGTGGCCGCGGCCGATGACGCTGGCGTTTCCGGAGATCGTCGCCCATCGCGGCCGGCCCGTCGTCGTGCTGGCGAGCGGCGACCCGTTCCATTACGGCGTCGGCCGCATGCTGGCCGGGATCGTCGCGCCCGCGGAAATTCTGAGCCTGCCGCAGCCGTCGAGCTTCAGCCTCGCGGCGTCGCGGCTCGCCTGGTCGCTGCCCGATCTGACGCCGGTGACGCTGCACGGAAGGCCACTGGAAACGATCATCCGCCACCTGCAGCCGGGCGCAAGAATTCTCGCGCTCTCCTGGGACGAGACGACGCCGAGAAAGCTCGCCGACCTGTTGGTGGCGCGCGGCCTGGGCGACAGCCGCATCCACGTGCTGGAGGCGCTCGGCGGCCCACGCGAGCGGGTTCGGCACGCGCCCGCCTCCGGCTTCGACCTGGAAGACATCGATCCGCTCAACCTGATCGGGATCGAGGTGATCGCGGCGGCGGACGCGACCGTGCTGCCGCTCGCGCCGGGGCTCGACGACGCGCTGTTCGAGAGCGACGGCCAGCTCACCAAGCGCGACATCCGCGCCGTGACGCTGTCGGCGCTGGCCCCGCGCCAGGGCGAGCTTCTGTGGGACGTCGGGCTCGGCGCCGGCTCGATCGCGATCGAGTGGCTGCTGCGCCATCCCGCCATGAAGGCGATCGGCATCGAGGAGCGTGCCGAACGCGCCGCCCGCGCCGCCCGCAACGCCGCGGCGCTCGGCACGCCCGACCTGCGCATCGTCGAAGGCCGCGCGCCGGAGGCGCTGAACGGGCTCCCGGTACCCGACGCCGTGTTCGTCGGCGGCGGCTTCTCCGACGACGGTGTGTTCGACGCGGTGTGGTCTGCCCTGAAGCCGGGCGGGCGGCTGGTCGTCAACGCCGTCGCGCTGGAGACCGAGGCGCGGCTGTTCGCGCTGTATGCGCAGCACGGCGGCGAGCTCCTGCGTCTCCAGGTGTCGCGGGCCGAGCCGGTCGGCACCATGACGGGCTGGCGACCGGCCATGCCGGTCACCCAATGGCGGGTGAGAAAGCCGTGATGGTCGCCGGCGTGGGATTTCGCAAGGGCACGTCGGCCGCCGACATTCTCGTCGTAGTGCGAAACGCCTGCGCGGCGGCGGGCGTGGACGTGAACGAGACCGACGCGCTCGCCACGGCCGACTTCAAGGCCGCCGACGCCGGCGTGATCGAGGCCGCGCAGACGCTCGGCCTGCCGTTGGTCGCCTGTGTGCGTGAAAAGCTCGCCCAAGTGAGCGACCGCGTTCTCACCCGGTCCGAGACCGTCGAGGCGGCGGTCGGCGTGCCGTCGGTCGCCGAGGCGGCGGCGCTCGTGGCGGCTGGGCGAAACGCGACACTGCTCGCTCCCCGCGTCGCAGTGAAGAACGCCACCTGCGCCCTCGCCATCGGAGACGGCCCGTGACCATCCATTTCATCGGCGCCGGCCCCGGCGCGCCGGATCTGATCACGGTGCGCGGACGTGATCTGCTCGGAAAATGCCCGGTGTGCCTCTATGCCGGCTCGCTGGTGCCGAAGGCGCTCCTCGACCATTGCCCGCCGGGCGCCCGCATCGTCGACACGGCGCCGATGTCGCTCGACGAGATCGCGCAGGAGTTCGTCCGGGCGACCGAGGCCGGGCAGGACGTGGCGCGGCTGCACTCGGGTGATCTGTCGGTGTGGAGCGCGCTCGGCGAGCAGCTCCGCCGGCTCGATGCCCTGACGATTCCCTACACGGTGACGCCCGGCGTGCCGTCCTTCGCGGCGGCGGCCGCGGCGCTCGGGCGCGAGCTGACGCTGCCCGAGGTCGCCCAGTCGGTGGTGCTGACACGGACGTCCGGCCGCGCCTCGGCGATGCCGGACAGCGAAAACCTCGCGGCGTTCGCGGCGACGCGCGCGACGCTCGCCATCCACCTCTCGATCCATGTGCTGGACAAGCTCGTCGCCGAGTTGACGCCGTTCTACGGCGAGGACTGCCCGGTCGCGATCGTCTTCCGGGCGAGCTGGCCGGACGAGCGCATCCTTCGCGGGACGCTTCGCACCATCGTGGCGCAGGCGGCCGAGAGCCCGATGGAGCGCACCGCTCTGGTGCTGGTCGGTGCCGCGCTCGGCGGCGATCTGGTGCGGGAAAGCGCCCTCTACAGCGTCGACTACCAGCGCCGTTTTCGCGGACGCGGCGAATGAACATGCGAGGCCTTCTCGTCGCGGCGCCGCGCTCGGGCTCGGGCAAGACGACCATCGCGCTCGGGTTGATGCGGGCGCTGCGCCGGCGCGGGTTTGCCGTGCAGCCGTTCAAGTGCGGGCCCGACTACATCGACCCCGCCTGGCACAAGGCCGCGGCCGGGCGCGACAGCCTCAATCTCGACTCCTGGGCGATGCGGCCGGCGCTGCTGCGCGGGCTGGTCGGCGCCGCCGGGCCGGGCGCCGACCTCGCGATCGTCGAGGGCGTGATGGGCCTGTTCGACGGCGTCGCGACGGCGGGGCAGGCGGGGCGGGGCGCCTCCGCCGACATCGCGGCGCTGACCGGCTGGCCCGTGCTCCTGGTGCTCGACGTCGCCGGCCAGACCGAGACGGCGGCGGCCGTGGCGCTCGGCTGCGCCCGCTACCGTACCGACGTGGGCGTTGCCGGCGTCATCCTCAACCGGGTCGCCAGCGAGCGTCACCTCGCCCTGGTCGCCCCGCCGATCGAGGCGCTCGGCATCCCGGTCTTCGGCGCGGTGTTTCGCGACGACCGCCTCGCGCTCCCGGAACGCCATCTCGGGCTCGTCCAGGCGGTCGAGCGTGACGATCTCGACGTCCATCTCGATCGCATCGCCGACACCGTCTCGGCCCGGCTCGATCTGGAGAAGATCATCGCGGCGGCGCGGCCCGGCGTGATCACGTCGGACGACGCCGACGCGGCGTCGCTCCCGCCGCCCGGCCAAAAAGTCGCGCTGGCTCGCGATGCGGCCTTCTCGTTCATGTACCCGCATCTGATTCGCGCTTGGCGAAAGGCCGGCGCCGAGATCGTTCCGTTCTCGCCGCTCGCCGACGAGGCTCCTGATCACGACGCGGATTCCGTCTGGCTGCCCGGCGGCTATCCCGAGCTGCATGCCGGGAAGCTCGCGTCGGCGGCGCGGTTCAACTCCGGCACGTTGGCGGCGGCCGAGCGCGGCGCAAAAATCCACGGCGAGTGCGGGGGCTTCATGATGCTGGGGCAGGGCCTCGTCGACGCCGACGGCACCCGCCACGCGATGCTCGGCCTGCTCGGGCTGGAGACGTCGTTCGCGCGGAGAAAACTCCACCTCGGTTACCGCCGCGCGATCCTGAAAAGCGACAGCGTCCTCGGCGCCACCGGCGCAACGCTCCACGGCCACGAGTTCCATTATGCTACGACGCTCGCCTGCCCGGACGAGGCGCTCGCCGACTGCTTCGATGCGACAGGCGCCGCCGTGGCCGAGAGCGGAGCACGCCGTGGCAACGTGACTGGCACGTTCTTTCACGTCATCGACCGCGGGTGAGATCGCGGTGCGGGCCGAATCCCCGGCTCGTCATGGCCGGGCTTGTCCCGGCCATCCACGATCTTTTTGTCGGCACGCTGAAAGGACGTGGATGCCCGGCACAAGGCCGGGCATGACGGTGCTGAGTTTGCGAATGACGGTGTAATGCCTCACGCCGCCGGCTCGAGCACCCCATCCGCGTCGCGCAGCACCACGTAGATGGCCGGGATCACCAGCACGGTGAGCAGCGTCGAGGAGGCGAGGCCGAACAAGAGCGAGATCGCGAGCCCCTGAAAGATCGGGTCGAGCAGGATGGTGCCGGCGCCGATCATGGCGGCAAGGGCGGTGAGCAGGATCGGCTTGAACCGTACGGCGCCGGCCTCCAGCAGCACCTCGCGCAGTGTCTTACCCGCACCGGCGCCGTGCCGGATGAAGTCGACGAGAAGAATCGAGTTGCGCACGATGATGCCGGCGAGCGCGATGAAGCCGATCATCGAGGTCGCCGTGAAGGCCGCGCCCAAGAGCCAATGGCCGATCACGATGCCGATCAGGGTGAGCGGGATCGGCGTGAGGATCACGAGCGGCAGGCGGAAGCTGCCGAACTGCACGACGACGAGAATGTAGATGCCGACCAGCGCGGCCCCGAACGCCGCCCCCATGTCGCGGAACGTGACATAGGTGATCTCCCACTCGCCGTCCCACAGGAGCGACGGCCTGCTCTCGTCGGCCGGCTGGCCGTGCAGGAGCACGACGGGCTTCGGCAGGCCCTTCCAGTCGTGCGCGTCGATGCGCTTGCCGACGTCCAGCATGCCGTAGATAGGCGCCTCGAAGGCGCCGGCCAGCTCGGCCTGCACCATGTCGGCGAAGCGGCCGTCGCGGCGGAAGATCAGCGGCGAGCCGGCTTCTTCGGTGACGCGCACGACGTCGCCGAGCTCGACCCAGGCCTTGTTGCCCGGCACCGTGTTGGCCGGGATCGGCGTCGACGCCAAGGCCTCGCTCCAGGCGAGCTTGGTCTTCGGCAGCCGCACCGCGATCTCGATCGGGTTGCGGTCCTCGCCGCGATGCGAGTAGCCGACCGTGGTGCCGCCGAGCAGCGTCTGGAGCGCGTCGTAGACGTCGCCCTGCTCGACGCCGAAGAACTCCAGGCGATCCTGGTCGAGCGCGATGCGCAGACGCGGACGCGGCATGCCGATCGAGTCGTCGATGTCGACCACGTAGGGCACCTCGGCGAACAGGCGCTTCATCTCCTGCGCGACGGCGCGCCGCGTCGCCGAGTCCGGGCCGTAGATTTCGGCCAACAGCGTCGCCAGCACGGGCGGGCCGGGCGGCACCTCGGTGACCTTCATGACGGCGCCCTTCGGCAGCGTCACGGCCTTCAGCTTCTCACGCAGATCGAGCGCGATGGCGTGGCTCGGCCGCTTGCGGTCGTGCCGGGGGGCGAGGTTGATCTGCACCTCGCCGAGCTCGGGAGACTCGCGAAGATACGAGTGGCGCACGAGCCCGTTGAAGTTGAACGGCGCCGCCGTGCCGGCATAGACCTGCAGGTCGCGCAGCTCGGGAATGGTGCGGGCGACCGCAGCGATGTCGAACAGGGTGCGCTCGGTGTCCTCCAGGCTCGCCCCCTCGATCAGGTCGACCTGCACGGCGAGCTCCGACTTGTCGTCGAACGGCAGCAGCTTCACGGTGACGCTGCGGGTCGCGAACAGCCCGCACACCGCGACGGTCGCGAGCCCGACGCCGACGAGAAAGATCCACGCGGTCTTGCGGTTCTTCACCACCGGCGCCGCGAAGGCCCGGTAGACCCGGCCGAGCCGGCCGCCGTCGTGGCCGTGGGCATGCGCCGTCACGGGCCCGCGCGGCGCCAGCTTCAGCATCAGCCAGGGCGCCACCACGACCGCGACGAAGAACGAGAACAGCATGGCGGCCGAGGCGTTGATCGGGATCGGCGCCATGTAGGGGCCCATCAGGCCCGACACGAACAGCATGGGCAGGAGGGCCGCGACCACGGTCAGCGTGGCGATCACGGTCGGGTTGCCGACCTCGGCGACCGCCTCGACGGCGGCGCGCTCGCGCGGCCGTCCGTCGCCCATGCCCCAGTGGCGGGCGATGTTCTCCACCATCACGATGGCGTCGTCGACCAGGATGCCGATCGCGAAGATGAGGGCGAACAGGCTCACGCGGTTGATCGTGTAGCCCATCAGGTTGGCGGCGAAGAGCGTGAGCAGGATGGTGGTCGGGATGACGACCGCCGTCACCAGCGCCTCGCGCCAGCCGATGGCGAGCGCGATCAGAACGACGATCGACACGGTCGCGAGGCCGAGATGGAAGAACAGCTCGTCGGCCTTGTCGCTCGCCGTCTCGCCGTAGTCGCGCGTCACCGTGACGGCCACGTCCTCCGGAATCAGCCGCGCCTTGGCGCCATCGAGCCGCGCGAGGAGTTCGGCCGAGACCGTGACGGCATTGGCGCCGGCCCGCTTGGCGAAGGCGACGCTGACGGCCGGCGTGCGCACGAAGCCGCGATCGGCGGGGGTCTGGTGCGAGACGGTCGGATCCTCGGTGTCCATCCACACCCGCGCCTCGCGCGGGCTCGGACCGACGACGACGGAGGCGAGGTCGCGCACATAGACGGGGCGATTGTCGCGGGTCGTCACCAGCAGCAGGCCGATGTCGGGCACACCGGCGAGCGTCTGCCCGGCCGCGACGGTGCGCATGCCGCCGGCCTCGCGCACGCTGCCGGCCAGGAACGAGCGGTTGGCGTTCTTCACCTTGCCGACCAGCTGCGCGAGCGTCACGCCGTAGAGCGCGAGCTTTTCGGGATCGGGCTCGACCCGGATCTGCTGAGGATTGCCGCCGGCGATGTAAGTGAGCCCGACATTGTCGACCTTCACCAGCTCGGCGCGCAGCTTGTCGGCGAGCTCGTAGAGGTCCTTGTCGGTGAAGCGATCGGCGGCCGCGGGCTTGGGCGCCAGCGTCAGCACCAAGATGGCGACGTCGTTGATGCCGCGGCCGACGATCAAGGGCTCGGGGATGCCGGCCGGCATGCGATCGTAGTTCGCCCGGATCTTTTCGTGGACGCGCAGAATCGCGTCCTCGGACTTGGTGCCGACCAGGAAACGCGCCGTCACCATCACCCGGTCGTCCTGGGTCTGGCTGTAGACGTGCTCGACCCCGTCGATGCTCTTGACGATCGTCTCCAGCGGCTTGGTCACCAGCTCGACCGCGTCCGGCGCCTTGAGGCCGTCCGCATTGATGCGGATGTCGACCATCGGGACGCTGATCTGCGGCTCTTCTTCGCGCGGAATCGCGATCAAGGCCATCAGGCCCGCGACCAGCGAGGCGATCAGGAACAAGGGCGTCAGCGGCGACCGGATCGTCGCCTTGGTGAGCCGGCCGGAGATGCCGAGATTCACGGAGCTGGTCTCGGAGGCGGGCACGCGATCGGTCACGGCGTCACCAGCCGGTCGCCGGGTACGAGGCCGGAGAGGATCTCCACCGCGTCCGGCTCGCCGGGGCGCCGGACGGTGCGGCCGCGCTGCACCGGAACGTCGATGGTGCCGCCGTTGCGCGAAAGCCTCACATAGTCGATGCCGAACCGCGTTGTCACGGCGGCGGCCGGCACCGTGACGGCGGTGCGCTCGCCGGCCGACACCCAGACCCGGATGCGCTCGCCGACGAAGTAGTCGCCGAGCCCGTCGACGGCGGCGTCGGCGACGACGCGGCCGTCCTCGATCTGCGGATAGACCAGCCGCACCTTGCCGAACGTCGCCTCGCCGCGGCCGAGCGCCTCGCCGTCGATGCGCACCGGGTCGCCGGCCTTGAGGAACTTGGCGTGTCGCTCCGGCACGCGCAGGCGCAGCACGAAATTGGCCTCGGCGATCTGGGCGACAGGCTCGCCCGGCAGGATCACGGTGCCGGGCGTCACCGGCACCTTCAGCACCCGGCCGGCCGTGGGCGCCAGCACGGTGCCCTCGGCGAGCTGCTGCTCGATCACGGCGCGCTCGGCCCGGCGCGCCTTCAGGGCATTGTCGGCGACGTTGAAGGCGGTGCGCACCTCGTCGAGCCGCGAGCGCGCCACCGTGCCCTTGTCGAACAGGCTCTGGGTGCGCTCGAGATCGATGGTCGCCTGCGACACCTGGGCTTCGAGCCCGGCGATCTGCGCATCGAGCGAGCGGGTCTGCAACATCAGCTTGTCGTCGCCGACCACCGCGACGGTCTGGCCCTGCTTCACCTCGTCGCCGTACCTCACCGCGAGCCGCACGACGGTGCCGCCGATGCGGGCGCGGGCCGGCACCACGTTGGCGCTCTCGACGGTCGCGAACACGGCCTTCTCGTCCGCCACGGCGGCCGACGCGACCGTGAGCGTCCCCGCCTCGGACGAGGTCGCCGCGCCCCCGAGCAGCAACGCCAGCACGAAGGCGCGCACCACGGCGCGCTCCTTGTCGCCGAGGCGGGAGACGCCGGGGTCGGCGAGGCGCAGCGGCGCCCGGTCGGTGTCAGGCGTCGCGTGCTCCGCGGCCGGACGCGGACGGAACCGGCAGGCGCGGGGGGCGTCGGGGGCGGTCCCGGACACGGTCATGGAAGCATCCTCTTGGTCGGGCGAACGGTTTTTCCGGCGGTGGCCGGCGAGGGGCCGGCGACGGCCGTGGTGCAGTAGATGCCGTGCAGGGCGGCGATGAGCTCGCGGGCCGGTTCGCTGGCGATCGCGTACCAGACGGTCTGGCCGTCGCGGCGCGCCGTCACGAGCCCATCCTTGCGCAGCAGCGTGAGGTGCTGCGAGACGTTGGCGATGCGCATGCCGAGCGTCTCGGCGAGCTCGCCGACCGAGCGCTCGCGCTCCAGCATGGCGCACACCATCATCAGCCGGTGCGGGCTCGCCAGCGCACGCAGGAGCGTGCACGCCTCGGCCGCGGCGAACAGGGGATCGGTCGGGGACTCGATGCCGTGTTGTTTCATGGTTGCGAATATATGCAAATGACGATATGAAGGCAACAGGCGATCGCGACCCGCGGCGCCGGACAAGATCAGGAGTTTCCCTCATGACGGTCGATCGCGCCGTTCTGGCCTTTGCCGGACTCATGGTCCTCGTCAGCGTCGCGCTGGCGCACTGGGTCAGCCCGTGGTGGCTGCTGCTCACCGTTTTCGTCGGGGCCAACATGCTGCAGGCGGCGTTCACGGGCTTCTGCCCGGCCGCTATCTTGTTCAAGAAGGTCGGAATCCGGACCGGCTGCGCGTTCCAGTGAGGACCACGGGTCGGCCCCCGCGCCGGCTCGCATTTCGTTCGAAGAAGACTCGAGGAGAACAGTCGTGAAGACCAACTGGCCCGAACTGATGAAGGAGCTGGGCGTCAGCCTGAAGGACCTGCGCGGCGGCGCCCCCGACGTCATGAAGGGCTTTTCCGCGATGGCGCAGGCGGCGCTGGCGCCGAAGGCGCTCGACACCAAGACCAAGGAGCTGATCGCGCTCGCCATCGGGGTCGCGATCCGCTGCGACGACTGCATCGCCTTCCACGTCAAGGCGGCGATCGAGCAGGGCGCCACCAAGGAGGAGCTGATGGAGACGCTCGGCATGGCCGTCTACATGGGCGCCGGCCCGAGCGTCATGTACGCCTCGCACGCCGTCGAGGCCTGGGGCCAGATCGCGCCGAAGAAGGATTGAGGGCGGTCGGTGTCATTCCGGGGCGCGGGCCGAAGGCGCGCGAACCCGGACTCCAGCGACGATCTCGGTGCGTGTGGCTGGATTCCGGGTTCGCTGCTTCGCAGCGCCCCGGAATGACCGGCCGGGGCCTTTCTCAACCCGCCCGTCGCCGCCGCGCCTCGATCACCGCCGCGGCCCGGTCGAGCAGCAGCGCCAGCACGAAGGCGCCGGCGCCGAAGCCGAACAGCACGCGATGGTCGCCCGAGTAGGCGAACACGACCGACAGGAGCCAGGCGGAGCCCGCCTGGCCGAGCGAGAACACGATGGTGCCGCGGCTCCAGGCGATCTGCTGGCGCACCGGATCGTGGAAGATCTCGCGCAGCCGCCCGAGCACCAGCGGCCCCGAGGCCGGCACATAGGCGCCGACCACCACGCTCGTCACGGCGAGGGCCAGCGGCCCGGACCAGACCAGCAGTACCCCGATGGCGCCGATCTGCAGCGTCAGCGCGCAGGCGAGCGCGTTGCCGAAGCCGACCCGGTCGGCGAGCGCGCCGAAGATCGCCGGGCCGACCGTGGCACTCGCCCCGAACACCACCCACCAGGAGGCGCCCACCGTGATGCCGGCACCGAGCCCGCGGGCGATGAAGTCGACCAGGAACACCATGTGGGGTACGAGGCCGACGGCGACCACGCCGTAGACGATGATCAGCACCGTCGCCGAGAGCGGCCACGGACGCCCGGTCGCCGCCGCGGCGCCATCCTCGCGCGACGTCGTGAGATCGGCTGGCCAGCCGCGCCAGGTGGCGAGCGTCACGGCGACGGCGACGCCGCCGATCGTCGCCCAGGCCGCGCCGAGTCCAAATTTGAGGAGCTGCGGCACCAGAAATCCGGAGCCGGCGATGCCGATTCCGACGCCCGCGAAGATCAGCCCGCCGGCGAGCCCGCGCCGGGCCGGCGGAACGACGCGCAGCGCCGCGGGCGCGGCGATCACCATCAGGGCCCCGCCGGTGAGGCCCGACACGAACCGCCACAGGACGAACCACCAGAAGGGCAGGGGTGCGGCGCAGGCCACGAAGGTCACGCCGGTGACGAGCATCAGGAGCGGGGCGGCGCGCGAGGCGTGCGTCAGATAGCGACCCGCGATCGCGCCCAGAAGATAGCCGCCGAGATTGGCGGCGCCGAGATAAGCCGCCTGGTCGGGCCCGAACCAGCCGGCGGCCACCACGGCGGGCAGGAGCGGCGTGTAGGCGAAGCGCGCCAGCCCCACCCCGACGAACAGGGCCGCGAGCGCGGCGAGGATCGCCGGCGCGGTGCGCGGCGGCGGTGCGGGGGTCGTCTCGGTCATGCGGTCTCCGGCCGGCGGGGCCGGGACTTTAGGGGAGACTCGGCTAGCCGGGAACCCGAATGTCGGCGAGGCTCAGGGCACCGGGCGCTGGTCCGCCGTCGCCGGGCCGGTGGCGCAGCAGACCTGCGGTCCCGCGCCGGTCTCGACCGGCGTGTCGGGCCGCGCCGCCCAGGCCGACCACGACAGCTTGTACAGCCGCACCTTCTCGAAGCCGAGCTCCTTCAGCACGCCGAAGGTCTCCGAGGCGCGGCCGCCGGTCTGGCAGTAGACGATCGTCTCCTTGGTCGGATCGAGCCCGGCATAGAGGCGCTTCAAGTCGTCGACCGGCTTGAGCGCCATGCCGCGCGTGTCCGTCGCCTGGCGGCGCGCGAGCTTCACGGCAGTGTCGGGATCGACCCAGTTCCATTCGTAGGGGATGCTGACCGCCCCCGGCACGTGGCCGCCGCGCGGCGCGCGAACATCGCGACCGGAGAACTCCGCCGGCGTACGGGCGTCGACGATCTGCACGTCGGCCCGGCCGAGCCGCGCCTTCAGCTCGTCGGTGGTCACCGACAGCCGCGGGTCGGGCGCGATCCGAACCGTGACCGGCGGGCGCCGCGTGTCGCCTGCTTCGAGCGGGCGACCGGCCTCGTGCCAACCGTCGATGCCGTCGTGGAAGACGACGACGCGGCGGGCGCCGAAATACTGCGCGGCCGCGAAGCCCGCATAGGCGAGGGGGCTGCCGCGATGCGCGTAGACGACGATCTCGCGCGTCAGGTCGAGCCCGGCGTCGGAGAAGTTGCGCTCGACCCGCACGAGCTCGGAAAACTCCTGCACGGTCGGCAGCCGCAGCGCGCGCTCCGCCTCGGACACGTGGACGGCGCCGGGCAGGTGGGCCTGTCGGAACGCGCTCAGATCTCGCGCATCCCACACGATCGCGCCGCGCGCCATCGCGGCGGCCACCTCGGTCGCGTCGACGACCACGGGGCCGGCGACCGCAGTCGCGCCGACCCCGCCGGTGACCAGCGCGGAGAGGAGGAGCGATGCGAGCAGGAGAGCGGAGCGGATGACGGCGTGCACGACGAGCCCCCGTGCGACAGGAGATGCGGCGCGCTTGTCGCGCGGTCGTCGCGCGTCGTCGTTGATCGAGATCAGCCCGGCCTGTGACGCTCCGCTATCGGCCATAAGGATCGTTGCGGTTGACGGAACATATGCACGTTATTACATAACTATCATCGAATACATATTGCCGCGCGCGCAAGAACGCGCGTCGACGAGGATGTCCTCATGACCAGCATTGCCGCACCGAACCCCAGTCGTCGTGATTTCCTCTATCTCGCCACCGGGGGCGTCGCCGCCGTCGGCGTCGGCGCTGCCGTGTGGCCGCTCGTCGACCAAATGAATCCGGATCGGTCGACCATCGCGGCCGGCGTGCCGATCGAGATCAGCCTCGCCGCCATCGCACCGGGGCAGATCATCAGCATCTTCTGGCGCGGCAAGCCGATCTTCATCCGCCACCGCACCCCCGACGAGATCGCCAAGGAGCAGGCGACCAAGCTCTCCGAGCTGATGGATCCGCAGGCCGATGGCGACCGCGTGAAGGCGGGACGCGAGCAGTGGCTCGTCGTGTTCGCGAGCTGCACGCATCTCGGCTGCATCCCGCTCGGCAAGCAGGGCGAGTGGGGCGGCTGGTTCTGTCCGTGCCACGGCTCGCAATACGACGCCTCCGGCCGCGTCCGCCACGGACCGGCGCAGCTCAATCTCCCGGTGCCGCCCTACGCGTTCGTGGACGACACGACGATCCGGATCGGCGAGGTGGCGTGAGATGACGGCAGTGACGACGACGCGTGTCGCGGTGGCGAGCGACGACTACGCGACCGTGACGGGCCATGCCGGGAAGGCGCGCCGTTTCCTGGTGTTCGAGACGCAGGGCGACGCGCCGCCGCGCGAGGTGGCGCGGCTCGACTTGCCGGCCGAGCTGACCGTGCACGAGTTCCAGTGCGACGGGCCGCATCCGTTGTTCCAAGTCAAGGCCGTGATCGCCGGCAGCGCCGGCGCCGGCTTCGTGCGGCGGCTCGCCGAGCACGGCGTCGCCGCGGTGCTCACCGCCGAGCGCGACCCCACCACGGCGGTCGCGCGCTGGGCATCCGGCGCGCTGGCGCCGGCCGGGGCGCATGATCACGATCACGGCGATGGTCACGGCGGCTGCGGCTGCAGCTGCGGGTGAACCGGCCGGGCAGCGCGCGTGCGAGGTGTGCTTTGAACACCGGTCATTCCGGGGCGCGGACCGTCAGGTCCGCGAACCCGGAATCCATACGCCCTGTGCAGGCGGCTCGAGATAGGCAGGGGTTATAGGTCCCGGGCTCGGCGCTTTGCGCCGCCCCGGGACGACCGTCCAGCCTCGCTCCAAAACGACAATCGCCGGGCGGGGGATGGTCCCGCCCGGCGATCGTTTGTCTGCGGCGCGGCTGTCGTGGCAGCCCGTGTCGCAGCGCATGGCTCAGCGCTTGGCCGGCTCCTTGGTATCGCAGGTGTTGATCCCGAAGAGCGGGTAGGCCGGGCAGTAGGCGATCAGCGCGGTCGCGAGCGGCAGCACGCCGATCCACGCCCAGGTCGGGCCGCCACCCTTCCAGGCCCAGTAGATCAGGGCGATGCCGACGATCGCGCGAACGGCGCGGTCCATCATTCCGATGTTTTTCGTCATGCTCTTGTCCCTCGCTCGGTTCGACGCAATTCGATGACCGAGACATAGGCGTGCAACACGCCTGTCGTCTGTGACGAAGTCACGGTGACGTCGGGATCCCTGCGAGGCACCGTGACGGCGATCTCTCCGACCATGGTATTATAGCGCAGAACGACGCAGGGGCGCGGCTTTTTCTGGCCCTGCGACGAAATCGCCCGCGCGGTGGGCCGGGGCCTTGACCGGGCCGGTCAGGCCTTCGCGCTGCCGGCCGCCGACCGCAGCGAGGCGGCGTTGCGCACCTCGATGCGGTTGCGGGCGAGCGACACCCAGCCGCGCTTCTCGAAGCTCTTGAGATGCCGGCTCACCACCTCGCGGGCGCTGCCGATCTCGGCGGCGAGCTGCTGGTGCGTGATCGACAGCGCCTTGCGGTCGGCGGCGAGGGCCAGCAGGCGGGCGGCGAGACGCGACGGGATCGACTCGAAGGTGACGTTCTGGATGACCCGCATCAGGTCGGCCATCCGCTCGGCATGCGCCAGGAAGACGAAGCTGCGGAAGCCGCCGGAGCGCCCCATCAGCTCGTCGAAGAGGCCGCCGGGCAGCGCCACCGCGGTCACCGGCGTCTCGGTGACGGCGAAGGCGCTGTAGCGCTCGGCGGCGAGCAGCGCCATCGTGGTGAGGATGCAGATGCTGCCCGGGCCGAGCCGATAGAGCACGATCTCGTTGCCGTCCTGGTCGAGCTGGAAGACCCGCACGCTGCCGCCGGTGACGAACAGGAAGGCGCCGCAGGCCTGATGCGGCTCGAACACCGTGGTGCCGGCCGGCAGCGCCGCCGGGGCGGCGCGGCCGACGACGAGGCCGCGCTCCGCCTCCGGCAGAGCGGCGAGCGGCGGAAACAGGGTGATCCAGCCGGCGTCGTCCCGGCGCGAGGCGCGGTCGGTCTTGGCTCCGTTCGTCATGGTTCGAGGTCTAGCAGTGTGGCCCGGGCCCCCTCAAGCGCGGCCGCGGCCGGCCCGGCCGGCCGGGCTGGAAACCGGGCGAAAGGTCCGCTACCAAGCGGGGCCGCGGCGCCGCCCGCGGCCCCGCCCCGCAAAAAGAACCTCCACGGATTCAGCAACGATGAGCGACCTCCTGAAGATCACCGCCGGCCCGTTCACGTTCGACGCCCGCTTCGAGCGCGCCGCCGCGCCGAAGACCTGCGCGGCCTTCGAGAGCCGCATGCCCTATGTCAGCAAGGTCGTGCATGTGCGCTGGAGCGGCGAGGGCGTGTGGATCCCGCTCGGCGACTACTCCTTCGGGGTCGACTACGAGAACCACACGAGCTACCCGGCGCCGGGGCAGTTCATTCTCTATCCGGGCGGCCTCAGCGAGACCGAGATCCTGCTCGCCTATGGCGGCGTGCGCTTCGCCAGCAAGGTCGGCCAGCTCGCCGGCAGCCACTTCATCACCATCACGTCGAACCTGGACAAGCTGCCCGAGCTCGGCCGCCTCGCCCTGTGGGAAGGCGCCCAGGCGATCCGCTTCGAGAAGGCCTGACGCCACCGCGCCGGGCGTCGTCACGGCGGCGGCTCAGCGCGTGTCGGCGCCCTTGGTGAAGCGCACCGGCACCACGAAGGACAGCGCCGCCTCGGCCAGCTCGGGCGGCGGTGCCGGCAGCGGCGACACGCGGTCGAGCAGCGCGAGGGCCTCCTCGTCGAGGACGGCCGAGCCGGACGTCGTGGCGATCGATCGCTTCAGCACGTGGCCTGCACGGTCGATCGTGAAGGCGACGCGGGCCGTGCCGATCCGGCCGCGCGCCGCGCCCGGATAGCGCTTCTTGCGGTGAAGCTCGGCGAGCAGCAGCGTCTGCCAGCGCGCCACCACGGCGGGCGGCACCTGGGCGGCCGCGCCCGGCGCCGCCGTCGCCGGCTTCGGCGCCGGG
>NZ_NHSK01000144.1 GCF_016653355.1 Rhodoplanes elegans
CCGGGGGCGGCGCGGGCGGACCCATCGGCACCTCGGCGCGGGGCGCCTGCGGCGGCTCGCGCATCGGCCCGCGGGCGACCGGCTGGCTGCGACCGCCACCGGACGCGACGGCGAGCTCGGGCTCCTCGCGATAGGTGCGACGGGCCGGCTCGGCCGCGGTGGTGTCGAGGGTGCGGCCGTGGCGGGCGACGATGCGGTTGAGCTCCGCCAGCGCCTCGATCTGGTCGACGATGACGCGCCGCATCTGGGCCGCGCTCTCGGCCGTCTCCTGCGGCAGCTCGAGGATGCCGCGGCGCAGCTCCTGGCGGGTGCCTTCCAGCTCCCGCTGCATCTCCGCGGTCATGTGCTTCATGTTCGACAGCACCTCGGTAAAGCGCTCGGTCGCCGTCTGCAGCATCGACTCGGCTTCGTTCGCGGTCTGCCGGAACAGGGCGTGCGCCTCGTTCGATGCCTGCTCGTAGACGCCGCGCAGGCTCTCGGCGGTGCGCTGACGCTCCTCCTCGGCCGTCGAGCGGACGCGCTCGTGGTTCTCGGCGATGGCGCGGGCGCCCTGCGACGAGGCCTCGGCGACGATGCGGGCGATGTCGCGGGCCCGGCCCTCGGCGGCGCCGAGCGACTCCTCGAGCAGATCCGAGAAGCGCTTGAGGCGCAGGTCGAGATCCTCGGTGCGGCCGTCGAGCGTCGTGACGATGCTCTCGAGCTCGGTCCGGCGTTCCGAGAGTACCTCCTCGCTGCGCCGGTTCGAGCCCTCGATCAGCTCGACCATGTCGGTCAGCGACCGGCCGTGGCTGTCGAACTGGGTGACGATCTCGCCGAGCTCGGTCATCACGCGCCCGGAGATGTCCTGGAACGTGCCGATGTGCTCGTTCACACGGTCGGTGGTCTGGTTGGTGCGGGCGAGCAGCTCGTTCATCGTGGTGACGAACTCGGTCACCCGCGCCGACAGGCCCTGCTCGATGGCGCCGAGATTGTCCTGGGCGCCACCCAGCACCTCCTGGATCAGGCTGTTCGCCTCGCGCAGCCGCTCGAACAGCGCGGTCGTGTCGGAGCGCAGCATGCCGTGCGTCTCCAGGATTTCGGAGACGGTGGCGACGGCGGTCTGCTTCGACTGATCGATCGCCTCCTGCGAGACCTTCTGCAGCTCCTCGATGCGGCCGAGGATCGAGTCGGTCGACTGCTCGACGGCGAGGCGGGTCGCCGCCTGCAGCTCCTGGGCGCGCGCCGACAGGACGTTGCCGGACTGGCCGACCAGGCGCGTCGTGGTGTCCTGCAGCTCCTGGGTCTTCTGGGTGAGGGTCGCGGTCGACTGCGTCACCGAGGCGGTGGCGGCCTTCTGCATCTCCTGCGTCGCCTGGGCGAGGGCGGCGGTGGACTGCGCCACCACGCTCTTGGTCGCCTCCTGCAGCTCCTGTGCCTTCTGCGAGAGCGCCGTGGTCGACTGGGCGACCGTGGTGCGGGTCACCTCCTGCAGCTCCTGCAGCTTCTGGGTCAGGCCGGTGGCCGACTGGGCGACGGTCGAGCGGGTGATCTCCTGCCAGTCCTGCATGCGCTTGGTCAGCGCCGCGGCCGAGTCGGTGACGGCGACGCGCGACGTCTCCTGCAGGTCCTTCAGGCTCTTGTTGACCGTGTCGGTGGCCTTGGTGCTGGCCTCGGTGATGACGCGGGCGAGCTCGTTGGAGTTGTCCATCATGGTCTGGGTGAAGGCGAAGGCCTTCGCCTCGATGGACTTCACGGCGTGGTCGGTGACCCGGCCCATGCCGGCCGTGAACTCGCTGCTCTTCGCCGTCATGGCGGAGAGGAGGCCGCTGCTCTTCTCGTCGAGCACGCGGTTGAGCTCGCCGGAGCGCTTCTCGATCGAGCCGGCGATCTCGTCGGCCTTGCCGACGAAGGTCGCGGCGACCTCGGTGGACAGCCCGGTGAGCGACTGCTGCACCTCCGCGGCGTTGCGCTTGAGCGTGTCGCCGAGATGGGTCGTCACCGCGGTGAGGGTGCGTTCGACCTCGCCGGCGTCCTGCTTCAGCGCCTCGCCGACCGTCGACGACACGGCGGTCAGCGACTGCTGAAGGTCGGCGGCGTCGCGCTTGATGGTGTCGCCGAGATGGCTGGTCACGGCCGTGAGGGTGCGCTCGACGTCGCCGGCGTCCCGCTTCAGCGTCGCGCCGATGCTCGACGACACGCCGGTGAGCGTGCGCTCGATCTCGGCGGCGTCGGACCGCAGCGTGCCGCTGACCTCGGTCGACAGGCCGGTGAGCGCCTGCTCGACCTCGGCCGTGTCCTGGCGCAGCCGGCTCGAGATGCCGACCGACAGCGCCGTCAGACTGCGCTCGAACTCGCCCGCGTCGTGCCGCAGCGTCTGGGTGATGCCGTCGGTGACGCTCGACAGCGAGCGCTCGACCTCGGCGGCATCCTGGCGCAGCGTCGCCGAGACACCGGAGGAGAGTGAGCGCAGCAGCCGCTCGATCTCCGCGGCGTCCTGCTTGAGCACGCCGCTGACGTTCGACGAAGTGGTCGTCAGGAGGCGTTCGAGGTCGACGGCGTCCTGCTTGAGGGTGCCGGCGACGCCGGACGACACGGTGGTGAGCAGCTCCTGGATGTCGCTCACGACGGAGCGGAGCTGGTCGGTCGACACGCCCGAGGCGCGCAGGATGCTGGTCTCGGCGTCGGCGGCGCTGCTGCGCACCGCGTTGGCCGTGGTCTCGCCGAGCCGCTCGAGCGCGATCTCGGCCTCCATGGTGTTGACCTTGACGGCCTCGGCGAGCTGCTCGATGCGCCCGGCGAGGGTCGCGGTCGCCTCGCGGCTGCGATGCTCGATCTCGCGGGTCGCCTGCTCGAGCCGCGTCGCCAGCGTCTCGGTGGCGGCGTTGCTGCGGGTCTCGACGTCGCGCGCGGCGGTCTCGAAGCGGCCGGTCAGGAGCTCGGTCGCGGCGGTGCTGCGCTCCTCCAGGGCGCGGGTCGCACGCTCGGCGTGCTCGACCAGCAGGGAGGCGGCGGTGCCGGTGCGGCTCTCGACCGCGTGGGCGACCGTCTGGGCGCGGTCGGCGAGCGCCGCCACGATGGTGCCGGAGCGGGCCTCGAGCTCGATGCCGAAGGTGTCCATCCGCTCGCCGAGGAACGACGCGGCGGTGTTGCTGCGCACCTCGATGTCGCGGGCGAAGCCCTCGAAGCGGTCGAGCAGGAACGAGGCCGACGAGCTGCTGCGGCCCTCGATCTCGGCCGCGAGCCGGTCGATGCGGGTCGCGAAGCCCTCGGCCGCCGTGCCGGCGGTCTGCTCGATGTCGCTCGCCACCGCGGCGGTGCGCTCGACCAGGCGGTCGGCGGCCGCGCGGGTGCGGACCTCGATGTCGGTCGTCACCATGTCGGCGCGGCCGAGCAGCTGGTCGGCGATGGCGCCGGTGCGGGTCTCCATGTCGGCGGTCGCCGCGCCGATGCGGGCGACGAGCGTGTCGGCGACGGTGTTGCCGCGCGTCTCGATGTCCGCCGTGGCGGTGCCGATGCGGCCGACCACGAGGTCGGCGACGGCGTTGCCGCGGCTCTCGACCTCCGCCGTGGCGGCGGCGATGCGGTCGACCAGGAGGTCGGCGACGGCGCTGCCGCGCGTCTCGATCTCGGCCGTGGCGATGCCGATGCGGCCGACCAGCAGGTCGCCGACCGCGTTGCCGCGGCTCTCGACCTCGGCCGTGGCCGACGCGATGCGGCCGACGAGGAGATCGGACACCGCGGTGCTGCGGGTCTCGACGTCCGCCGCGGCCGTGCCGATGCGGCCGACCAGCAGGTCGGCGGCCGACAGGGTGCGGGTCTCGATCTCCTGCGTGACGGTCGCGGCGCGGTCGACGAGCAGGTCGGTGACCGAGCGGGTGCGGGTCTCGATGTCGGCCGTGGCGGTGCCGAGGCGGCCGACCAGGCCTTCGATGGCGGCGGTGCTGCGCGTCTCGACGTCGGCCGAGAGAGTCTCGACCCGGCCGAGCAGGGCGTCGGCGGCCGAGCGGGTCCGCATCTCGATCTCGTGCGTGACCGCCTGTGTGCGGTCGACCAGCGCGTCGGCGACCGCCTTGCTGCGCGTCTCCACGTCGCTGGTCAGGCTCTCGGCCCGCGCCAGCATCTCCTCGGCGGCGGCCTTGCTGCGCGCCTCGACCGAGGCGGTCAGGCTTTCGGCGCGGCCGAGCAGCAGCTCGGCGGCGGCCTGGCTGCGGCTCTCGATCTCGCCGGTCAGGGTGGCGGCGCGGGTGACGAGCAGCTCCTCCAGGCGCGCGATGCGGCCGTCGAGGGCGGCCGTGACCTCGTTCGAGCGGGTGGCGAGGGTGCCGTCGATCTCGCTCATCTTGCCGCCGACGGCGTCGATGAACTGCTGGCCGCCGGCATTGATCAGGCCGGTGATCGCCTCGACGCGGCGGTCGAGCGCGGCGACGACCTCCTTGCTGCTCTCGCCCACCGTCTTGCTGATGTCGGCGACGCGGGTCGTCAGCGTCTCGCCGATCGTCAGGGTGCGCTGGTCGAGCGCGTCCTGGAAGCGGACGAGGCGGCTCTCCAGCAGGTCGGCGACCTCGGTCGACTTGGCGCCGACGCGGCCGTCGAAGCCGTCGAGATAGACCTTGAGGGTCTCGTTGATCTCCTGGGTGCGCTCGCCGATGCGCTCGACGAGATCGCCGCCATAGGTCTTCACGGTGCGGTCGAACTCGGCGAGGTGACGGGTGATCAGGCTCGCCAGCGTGGCGCTGTCGCGGCCGATGCGCTCGGCCAGCTCGCTGCCGCCGGTCGTGAACATCTCCTCGAAGGCGCGCAGCCGCTCGGACAGCATGTCGCGGACCTGGTCGCCGCGCGAGCCGAGCTGCTCGGCGAGCTCGCCGCTGCCGGTGGTGAGGATCTCCTCGAAGGAGCGCAGGCGCGCGGCGAGCAGCTCGCGCACCTCGTCGCCGCGGGTGCCGACCGCTTCGGCCAGCGCATGGGCGCTGTCGGTGAGGGTGCGGGTGAAGGTTTCGCCGCGCTCCTCCAGCGTCACCGTGATGGTGCTGCCGGTCTCCTCCAGGCGGGCGACCATCTCGCCGCCGCGCTGGTCGAGCGTGTCGGTGATGGCCGTGCCGGTCTCCTCCAGCTTGGAGACGATGTCGCCGCCGCGCAGGCTGAGGTCGAGGACGATCGAGTCGCCGGTGGCCTTGAGGGTGTTGTTCACCTCGTCGACGCGGCTGGCGATGGTCTCGGCGATCTGGCTCGAGGTGTCGACCAGGGTGCCCGAGATGGTGTCGGTGTGCTCCATCACCATGGCGGTGATCTCGCGCGACCGGTTCTCCATCAGCTCGACGAGCGAGATGGTCTTCTGGGCGAACTCGTCGGCCACGCTGTCGAGGCGGCCGCCCAGCATGTCCTGCATGTTGTCGGCGATCTCGACGATGGCGTCGTTGAGGTGGCCGGTCTTGATGTTGAGGCTGTCGGCGAGGCGATCGCTGACCGCCTCGATGGCGCGGGTCGCCTCGTCACTGGTGCGCTCCAGGCGCTCCAGGAGGTCGCCGCCGCGCTCGGCGAGCGCCGCGATCATCGAGTCGCCGGCGGTGCCGAGCGCCAGGGTGATGTGTTCGCCCTTGTCGGACAGGGCGCGGGTGATGCGGCCCGCCACTTCGTTGAAGCGCTCGCCCACGACCTCGGAGACCGTGAAGATGTCGTGCGACAGGTCGAGATGGACGTTGGAGATGGCGTTGCGCACCTGCTCGGCCTCGCCGACCAGCGTCTCGCGCTGCTGGGCGATGCCGTCGAGCAGGTTGCGGATGCGCACCTCGTTGTCGTTGTAGGCGCGCTCGAGGGCGGCGACCTCGTTGTTGACCAGGGTCTCCAGCTCGACCGCGCGGGCGATGGCACGCTCGACGCCGTCGCCCATGGCGGCGACCTCGCGGCGGATCGCCTGGCCGACGTTCACGACGCTGTCGTAGGCGACGCTCTCCGGCTCGGCGAAGCGCATCGCGGCGCGCGCCATCGCCTGGGCGACGATGCGCAGCTCCTGCGAGCGCGACACCATGTTGGCGAGCACGAAGAAGAAGACGATCGGGGCGGCGATGCCGGACAGGATGCCGAACACCAGCGGCACGGCGACGGCGCCCTGGCTCATCAGCACGCCGATCTCGCCCGCATAGGCGAGGAGGAGGCCGACCGCCGAGATGCCCCAGGCGGCGCTGAACAGGCCGGCCGCCAGGTAGGGCGTGCGGGCCGGACGGCGCTGCAGCGACTGCAGCACCTGGCCGATGGTCTCGCGGTCGTCGTTGGCCGGAACCGTCAGCGGCTCTTCCATCCGGCGGGCGATCGGGTCCTGGAAGCCGGGCGGCGGCAGCGGATCGGGGCCGAACGAGGGCGGCGGCGAACGGTCGCGCCGGTCGTCGGGTTGGATCGCGGGAGTGTCCGAAGCAGGGGTCTGGGCCGGCGCGGAGCCGCCCACATTCAGGGCCTCCTGAATGGCCGACAGAGCGACCTCTGTCGGATCCTTGGCCTTTTTCGGAGTGTTCGCCATGTCGCTCGTCGCCTCGCAAGCTACGCTGAACAGGACTGAGGCCCTGTGGAAAAGGTGTCCGGGCGTGCGACCGCACGCCGTCTCGGACACGCTGCCGCAGGCGGGAATGACGATGCCGCTGGGATTCCCCCCCGTGGTGTGACTATCCTAGAGAGGTGGAAGCCCCAGGGAAACCAAGTTCGGTAACCCTTTTTTAATCATCGTTAACGGGTGCGCCCATGCCAGCAGCGATCCCAGCTCTGCCCCTCCGCACGGACGACCGGCTCCCGGACGACCACCTCCCGCTGGATCAGCCCCTTCATCTTGGGGGCGACAATGCGGCGGCTCTGCGGCCGACCGATCCGCAGCGCCGCTATCTCGAACGAGGCGTTAACGAGCCGGGTGGAAAACTTCCGCTTTTCGACCGGGACGGGCGCGCCGTGCCGCGCAAGACCGTCGAGGCCTGCGTGTCGCACGGCTGGGCGAGGCCGTGGTTCGACAACCCGCTCAAGCCCGACTGGCTGGTCTGCCGGCTGACCGAGGCGGGCTGGCGGGCGATCGGCCGCGAGCCGCCGAAGGCCTGAGGCGGGACGGCCGCGACGCCTCCCGGGCGCGCCGGCGCGAGGGCGCGGCGTGGCGCGGCCCGCGTCCCGGCGCAGGTCGCGACCCCGGGTTAATCCACCATTGATGATGCTCGTGAATCGACCTGTTGCGGCGACGCCACGCAGGCGCTCGCACGCATCGGCGTTTACCCGGGAGTGACGGTCGGCCGGCCACAGTGCGCGAACAACAAGGTCAGGCGTCGAACAAAGACCGGGGCGTACCATGCACAGCCACTTCCTCGTCGAGCCTCCTGCCGTGCCGTTGCCGTTGCCGGCGACCGACCCGGACGCGATGCCGATCGATCTCGCGCACCTGTTCCGGATGACGCTCGGCGACGCCCGCCTGCAGGCCGAGGTGCTCGACCTGTTCGACCAGCAGATCGCCCTCCTGGTCGCCCGCATGGACACGGCCCCGCCGGCCGCGATGGCGACGCTCGCCCACACGCTGAAAGGTTCGGCCCGCGGCGTCGGGGCGTGGGAGATCGTCACGGCGGCCGAGGCGATCGAAGCGGCCGTCGCGGCCGGCTCGGAGATCGAGGGTCCGCTCGCCGCCATGGACCGGGCCGGTGCCGAGGCCCGCGCCGCGATCGCCCGGCTGCGCCGGGA
>NZ_NHSK01000145.1 GCF_016653355.1 Rhodoplanes elegans
GCGGGCGACGGCGGCCGGGCCGACGTCGCCGACCCGGCCGCCGTCGCCCGCCTGTTCGCGGCCGCCGAGACGGCGTTCGGCGGCGTCGATGTCGTCGTCGCCAATGCCGGCATCATGACGCTGGCGCCGATCGCGACGAGCAGCGACGACCTGTTCGACCGCCAGGTCGCCATCAATCTGAAGGGCGCCTTCAACACGCTGCGCGAGGCGGCCCGGCGGCTGCGCGCCGGCGGCCGCATCGTCACCCTGTCGTCCAGCGTCACCACGCTGCTGCAGCCGACCTACGGGGTCTATGCCGCCACCAAGGCGGCCGTCGAGGCGATGACGGTGGTGCTGACCAGGGAGCTGCGCGGCCGCGGCATCATGGTCAACGCGGTGGCGCCCGGCCCGACCGCGACCGCCCTCTTCCTCGACGGCAAGCCGCAGGACCTGATCGAGCGCATCGCCAAGGCGGCGCCGCTGGAACGGCTCGGCGAGCCCGCCGACATCGCCGCGGCCGTGGCGTTCCTGGCCGGCCCGGACGGCGCCTGGATCAACGGCCAGGTGCTGCGCGCCAATGGTGGCATCGCCTGACCCGGCACGCGCGCGTCCGCCGAGCCCCGCGACGTTCGGAGAACGACGAAGGGCCCGCACGACGGCGGGCCCCTCTCCTTCGTGATCGCTCGTGGATGACCGCGTCGCCGCGGGCCGGGCGACGTCGGCTCAGGCGGCGGCGCGACCGCGGCGGCCGTTCGACTTGGCCGCCGTCTTCGCGCCGCCCTTCGCGCCGGTCTTGCTCTTGCCGCGCGACGCGGTCCCGCGGGCCGGGCTGCGCCGCGGCGGCGCCTTGCCGGACGCCTTCGGGTTCGCCGACTTCTTCGCCATCACGGTGAGCTTCTTGTCGGTGGCGACCTCCTCGCGCAGCGTCTCGGTCAGCAGCGTCGCGACGTCCTTGCGGCCGAGCTGCTTCGCCCACGCGACCAGCGTGCCGTAGCGGGTGATCTCGTAGTGCTCGACCGCCTGGGCGGCGGCGATCAGCGCGGCGTCGAGAACCTCCTTGTCCTCGACCTCGCCGGCGACGTCGTTGGCTTCCTCGATGATGCCGTCGATGGCCGGGCACTCGGTGCCCTTCGGCTCCTGATCGAGCGCCTTGAAGACCTGATCGAGCCGCTTGATCTGGCGCTTGGTCTCGGCGAGATGGGTCTTGAAGCCGCGCTTGAGCTCGGCGTCGCTCGCCTTCTCCATCATCTCGGGAAGCGCCTTCTCGATCTGATGCTCGGCGTAATAGATGTCCTCGAGCTGATGGACGAAGAGATCGTCGAGGGTGCGAATTTCGTCGGAAAACATCGCCATTCTGGATCTCCTGGGGGACGGTCCTGAGCGGACCTCGGGGGATTTCGCGAGCGATCCGCGCGATCGTCGCGACAGCCGCAATCTCGCCACCAACGAAACATGGCGAGGCCGGTTCCGCGCCGATGCGGCGAACGAGTTGAATCGCGAGCGGAAATGCGCAGGATGCGCGGCGTCGCGAGTCGTTCGACCGCCAAGGGGCCACGGTGTCGCCGCCGAGCCCGACGCGCCCAGCCACAGCCGAGCCAGAGCCGAGTCATGAACCGCGCAGCGAACCGCAGAGCGACCCCGCCGACGACCGCGTCCGCGACCGACGAGACGGCGCCGTCCTCGCGCGCCCTGATCATGTGCGTCGCCGTGCTCGGCGGCGTGATGGCGACGATCGCGGCGCAGCTCGCCTTCGCGCGGTTCGGGCTCGATCTCGGCGCGGCGTGGCGCGCCATGATGGGGATGCGGAGCGGCCAGATGCGCTCGGCCTTCGCCTGGTGGGCGATCGCGCTCACCGCCTTCGCGGCCGGCTTTCTGATCGCGCTGGTGACGCGCTGGCTGTCCGGCACCGAGGCCAATCTCGCGATCCTGTACTGGATCGGCGGCCTCGCGCTGGTCGCGGGCCTCGCGGTGGTCGGCCACGCCGCCGGGGCACCGAGCGGCCTGTCGGTCGGCGCGTCGACGGCGCTCGGGCTGACCACGCTGGCGGCCGCCGGCCTGCTGTCGCTGCTCGGCGGCTATTTCGCCACCCGCCGCTGACCCGCGCCGCGCTTCCGGCTTTCGGGCCGACGCCGGACGACCGACGCCGAACGTCCGAGATGGCGCCGGTGTGGCGGCGGCGGGGCGGCGACTCCCGTCGGATCTGCTCAACCCGCGGGCATCACAAAAAAAACACGCGCATCGTGATAGAAGCCGGCATCATGTCCGTGCCGACTCGACCGGTCGTCTCGTGGCCGTTCGAACCGCGGCACGAGCCGAAGCCACGCATGCCGTAGCGGCCGCTGCCGCATGCCCAGCCACAGCCCCCGCCGCGCGATGCCGATCGCAGCATCGCCCGGCGGGTGGACCATTCGAGGCAGGTGGACAATGCGATCGTGGTCGCCGACGTGCCGCGTCTTCCGGTTCATTCCGTTCGGGGTCGCCTTGAGCCTCGGCATCGGCGTTGCGGTCGCGATGCCTCCTGCGCCGGCCGACGCCGCGCCGCGCCAAAAACTCGTCTGCCCGATGACCCTCGTGGAGCCCGGTGCATTCGCCGACGACGCCGAGCACGCCCGCTACGCCGCCTGCCTGCGCCGGGCGGAGGCTCGCAAGGCCCGCCTCGCCAAGCAGAAGCAGCAGGCGGCTCCGGCAGGCGCGGCGGCAGCAACCGCGACAGCCGCAACGGCGGCAACCGGCAAGACACAGCCCGCGGCGCGTGACTTCAAGGCTGCGGATCTGGCGCTCGCCGGCATCCCGGGGGTTCCCGACGCACGCTTCTGGGGCGACTCCGAGGCCGACTATCTGCGCGTCCTCGGCAGCGCCGGCGACGACTGGCTGGCGCTCTCGGCCGGCGGCGAGGATTCGGGCTTCGGAGCGGGCCTGTTCACCGGCCTCACGGCGAGCGGCCGCCGCACCGACTACGCCGTGGTGACCGGCGTCAGCTCCGGCGCCCTGCTCGCCCCGTTCATCTTCCTCGGGTCCGCGCGCGACGCCGAGATGCGCGACAACTTCATGGCCCTGAACGCGGCGGAAGTGTTCGAGGATCAGCGCACCCGCGAGAGCCTTCTCGACACCTGGCCGCTGCGCAAGTTCCTGGAGCGACACATCACCCGCGAGCTGATCGACGCGGTCGCGGCCGAGCACAAGCGCGGCCGCCGGCTGATCGTCCTCACCGCCAATCTGGACACGGCCCGCCCGGTCGCCTGGAACATGGGCGCGATCGCGGCCGCCGGCACCGACGAATCGCGCAAGCTGTTCCGCGACGTGCTGGTCGCGTCGAGCGCCATCCCCGGCCTGTTCCCGCCGATGATGATCGAGACCGAGGCGAACGGCCGCAAGATCCAGGAGATGCATGTCGACGGCGGCCTCGCCTCGACGCTCTACGTGGCTCCGGATTCGATGCTGCTCGCCGGCGCCTCGCGGCTGCCGATGAAGCGCGTCACCATCGTGATCAACGGCAAGCTCAGACCGGAATTCGCCGTGACCGACCGCAGCCTGGTCGGCGTGCTCGGCCGCTCGCTGTCGGTCGGCGTCAAGCGCGGCAGCCGGACCACGGCGCTCCTGGCCGCCGCGGCGGCGCGCCGCGCCGGCATCGGCTTCGAGATCGCCTATGTCGACCAGGGCTTCGATCACCCGAGCAACGGCATGTTCGACCCCGCCTACATGAAGGCGCTGTTCGAGAGCGGCTTGGCCCAGGGCAAGAGCGCGACGCCGTTCCGCGACGCCGTGCCCGGCGGCGCCGGCGCCGGAGCGGCTGCCGGCGGGCAGGACCGGCCCGCCCCGGCCTCCGCCGCGGGGCCGACCGACGGCTCCGCCGCGCAGGCGAGCCCGTCGACGGGTGGCGCCACGGCGCAGTGAACGGTCGCGGCACGCGACGGCAGGTCTCGCGCGACGACCTTTCGGGTGACGGCGGCCCGCGCCGCGGCGCCGGGGGCGGCACCTGCACTCTTGCGGCACGGCCCGGCCGGGTCCAAAGCTGAGCCGATTGCGTCACCAGATCGATCGAGCCCCGATGCCCCGCCTGTTTCGCGTCTCCACGCTCCGCGGCCTCTGGCACGGCCTGCGCACCGAAGGCCCGCGCAGCCTGCTGCGCCTCGCCCGCAACGAGCTCGCCGAGCCCCGCCTCGCCCTCACCCGCAAGATCCGGGGCGCGGCGACGGCGGTCGGCGACCGCTTCCGCCGCGTCACCACGGCGAGCGAGGCGTGGTCGGACGACTGCCTGCAGCTCGTCTGGGACCTCTCGGTCGCGCCCGTGTCCTACGACCTCGTCGCGGCGCTCGCCGCGGCCGAGATCGAGCGGCGCAAGCGCGGTCTCGGCGGCCTCGTGGTGATCGTCGTCCCGGGCCCGCATCACGGCGTGAAGCGGGAGACGCCGGCGCACGAGATGGCCGAGGATCCCGAGGCGCGACTGCACCGGCTGCACCAGGAGCTGCTGCCGCTGCTCGCGCTGATGCCGTCGGTGCGCGGCCATGCGGTTTGTGCCGATCGCCAGCAGGCGTGGTCGCTGATCGCCGGCGACGACCGCCGGGTCTACCCGGACGGCTATCGCATCTTCCTGCCGCTGCGGCCCGACCCGGGCGCGGCCCGCGACGAGGCCCGCCGCGCCGGGACGGTATGGCCGTTGCTGTCCGCCACGGGCCCGGCCCGCCGCGCCGCCGAGGAGTATCTGACGCGCGTCGCCGGCGGCCGCCGCGCCGTGGTGATCACGCTGCGGGCGAGCGCGCTCTCGCCCCGGCGCAACAGCCGGGTCGACGACTGGGTCGCCTTCGCGGACGGCCTCGATCCTGAGCGCTACGCGCCGATCTTCGTCCACGACGCGCCGCCCGGAGCGCCGCTGCCGGACGCCCTCGCCGGACGCGAGGTCTGCGTCGCGGCGAGCCTCGACGTCGCGTTCCGGCTGGGGCTCTACGAGCGCGCCTGGCTGACCATGGGCGTGCTCTCGGAGCCCCTGATGCTCGCCTGGTACGACGAGCGGGTGCGCTACCAGGTGTTCGTGCCGATCGACGAGGCCGACGACGTGACGGCGCGCGCCCTGGAAGACCAGGGTCACCGCATCGGCGGCGACATCGAGTTCGCGCGGCCCTGGCAACAGCTCGTGTGGAAGACCGACACGCTGATGGCGATCCGCCTCGCCTTCTCGGTTATGGAGGCGCGCCTGACCGCCATCGAGGCGGTGGAACGCACCGCGCCGGCGGCGGCGGTTCAGGACTGACGGTTTGTCCGGAAGGGCGGCCTGCGCCCGGCGGACCGCTCGACGGGATCAGACCGGACGGAAGAGACGTGGCGGGTGAACGGGCTGGACCGGCTCGGGTGGATCAGCCATGGGCGAGAGGCCCGACTTCACCCTGGTCGCCGCGGCGAGACCGGACACACTGCGACGGGCCGAAAAGAAAACGAGCTGCACCAAGGGGCTGCACACCGAAGCGGACCCGGCAGCGGGCCGGTGCCGAATGCACCGGCGTCATCGATCGGACGTCGATCAGACCAGGAATGTCAGCACAGTCGACAGCACACAGCCGCTGACCAGCAGCAGCCAATCGCCCCCGTCGAACCCGAGCAGATGCGCCGAACCGCCGGTGCGGTCGTAGATGGCATTGTCGTAGGCGCTGTCGTCGAACATGACTGTCCCCTGGAGAACATAGCCCCCTGTGCCACTCCAACGCGCAATCGGGCACTCGGTTCCAGGGCGGTAACGAATTATTAAGGATTTAGGACAGGCGGGGCCAAACGGGGTGATTCGGGCGGCCGGGCGGTCACGGATGCGGGACCGCAGAGAGCCCGCCGGACCTTCCCGAGCAGGCTGCAAGGGCAGCCGCCTTCAGCGTCGCGCCGATGTCACGCCTTCGGCCGCCAGTCGGCCAGGAAGGTGTCGATGGAGCGCAGCCAGTCGGCGTTCTTGGCGAGCAGCTCGGAAGTGCGCGCCATCATGGCGAAGTGGTCGCGCTCCTGGCTCGAGCTCGTCGCTCCCGCGCGATCGGCGAAGCCGACGGCGTTCCGTCGGTGCTGCTCGGCATCGAGCAGGACCTGTCGAGGCGTTCGACGCATCACTCGTCTCCCCCGCCAAACTCTCACGCCACACGGAAGAGATTAACTCGAACGGCTTGCTCGCGTCTACGCTTGGTTGTAGCCGTCCACAAGGAGACCGGATTCCAGGCCGGACGAAGCCTCGCATGGGCATCTATAATTCACTTGGATTAATCAATCACATGTTTTGATTTGCTTTCGTGATGAAATGCCGGCGGAATTCGCACGGGTCCGGGCCCCGCCGCGTGCATGGCCGATGCACTCGCCTCGACGGAGAACTCGCATGCTCACCCTCGCTCGTCTGGCCTGCTGCGCCGCCGGGCTGGCCGTGGCCGCCCTCACCTGGAGCGAGCCCGCCGCCGCCCAGCGCGTCATCCGGGTCGGCCAGGCCGACACCCTCACGGGCCAGAACCTGCCCGAGCTGATCGCAATGGCGAACGCCGAGAAGCGCCTCGGGGTGAAGTTCAACGTCGTCGCGCTGAAGTCCGACGACGTCGTCTTCCAGGCGGTGATCAACAACGAGATCGATATCGGCATCGGCGACGCCTACAAGGGCATCGACACGCTCAAGGCGCCGGTGCGGCACTTCTTCCTGCTCCGCCGGGTCGCCTACTTCCCGGTCGTCAACAGCGAGACCTACAAGACCTGGAAGGACATGAACGGCGCCGACATGGCCGTGCACGCGCGCGGCTCCGCGACCGAGGCGATGGCCCTGCAGATGGAGAAGGCGAACGGCATCAAGTTCGGCCAAATCAGCTTCGTGCCGGGATCCGAGGTGCGCATCATCGCGATGCGCCGCGGCACCATGAAGGCGACGCTGCTCGACCTGCCGAACACCCGCAAGCTCACCGAGGAGGACCCGAAGAAGTTCATCGTCCTGCCGGTCGAGACCCAGTCGGCGAGCGACGAGATCTTCTACGCCACCACCAAGTTCATCGCCGACAACAAGGAGCTGGTGCAGGTGCTGAGCGAGGAGCTCCTGAAGTCGCTGCGCATCGTCAACGCCGACCCCAAGGCGCCGGCCCGGCTGCGCACCGAGCTCGGGCTCCTGAAGGACCTGCCGAAGCCGCTGGCCGACGACATCACGCCCTATTTCGAGATGGCGGTGCCGGGCGGTCTGTTCCCGACCGACGGCGGCGGTGCCGCGGCGGCCAAGGCGGACTTCGACTTCCTGATCGCGGCCGGCCGTTTCAAGGGCCAGAACGCCGACTACAAGATCGAGGACTTCTGGGACCTCGCCCCGCTCGAGGCCGCGCTCGCCAAGGTCGGCAAGAACTGAGCGACCGCACCGTGTCCCGCCTCCCCCGGCTCGTGCCTCGATGACATCGATCGAACCATCGCGGCGCGACGGGCTGCCGACCCTCGAAGCGACGGACCGTCCGGCCGCAGCGGTCGTCGATCCGGTCGGCAGCATCCAGGGCGGCCACCGCCTGCGCGACCGGAGCTGGCCCTGGCAGGTCGCCTCCTTCGTGCTGGTGCTCGGCGCCTGGGAGATCGCCGGGCGCTGGCCCGTGAGCCTCGCCTTCCCGCCGTTCTCGCGGGTCGCCGTCGCCTTCGTCGAGATGGCCGTGGCCGGCGACTTCGGCCACGCCTACGCCGTGACGCTGCCGCCGCTCGTCGTCGGCATCGGCATCGTCGCGGTGCTCGGCGTCACGCTCGGCATCGCCATGGGGCTGTCGCGCGGCCTAGAGTGGATCGGCATGCCCTTGATGGTGGTGCTGCAGACCGCGCCGATCGCCGCCATCATCCCGCTGCTCACCTATTTCTACGGCGTCAGCCCGACCTCGAAGACCGCCGCCGTGATCCTGCTCGCCGCCCCCATCGTGGTGCTGAACTCGTATCGCGGCATCCGCAACACCAATGCGTCGCTGCTCGACATGTGCCGCTCGTTTCTCGGCACAAGGCTGCAGCAGGTGTTCAAGATCATGCTGCCGCACGCGAGCGGCATGATCTTCGCCGGCCTGCGGCTCGGCATCTCGGCCGGCTTCATCGGCGTGGTGCTCGCCGAGCTCCTGATCTCGCCCACCGGCATCGGCGACCTGATCAGCTACAACCGGTCGATCGCCCGCTACGACAAGATGTTCGCCGCGATCCTCTCGATCCTGGCGCTCGCCACCGTGACGCTCGCGCTGCTGCAGCGCCTCGAGAACCGGCTGTTCCGGCCGGACCACGCGGTTTCCGGATGAACGTGATGGCTCCTCCCCTGCCCGCCTCGACGCTCGGCGCATCCGCGGCCGCCGACGCTCCGCCGATCGTGCGGGTCGCGGGCGTCACCATGCGTTACGCCAACGGCGTCACGGCGCTGGACGGCATCGACCTCGATATCCCGCGCGGCAAGCTCACCACGCTGCTCGGCCCGAGCGGCTGCGGCAAGACCACGCTCCTCAAGATCATCGCCGGCCTGCTGCGCCCGACCACCGGCACGGTCGCCGTGAACGGCAAGTCCGTCGCCGGCCCCGGGCCGGAGCGCGCCCTGGTGTTCCAGGACTTCGCCCTGCTGCCGTGGGCGACCGTGCTGCGCAACGTCGCCTTCGGGCTCGAGCTGCGCGGCGTCGCCAGGTCCGAGCGCGAGGCGATCGCGGCGAAGTACATCCGCGAGGTCGGCCTCGCCGGCTTCGAGAACCAGTATCCGAACCAGCTCTCCGGCGGCATGCGCCAGCGCGCCGGCCTCGCCCGCGCCCTCACGGTCAATGCCGACATCCTGATGATGGACGAGCCGTTCTCGGCCGTCGACGAGCAGATGCGGCGCAAGCTGCAGGAGGATCTCCTCTCCCTCCTCGCGGTCGAGAAGAAGACCGTGATCGTCGTGACGCACTCGATCGAGGAGGCCGTCTATCTCTCCGACCGCATCGTGCTGCTGTCGCGACGGCCGAGCCGCGTCTCGGCGATCCGCGACCCCGGCATCGCCCACGACATGCCCCCCGACCAGATCCGCCGCGACCGCCGCTACCTCGACACGGTGGACGAGATCTGGGACATGCTGAAGCAGTACCTGATATGAGGACGGGGGCCACCATCGAGTCTTACCGTCACCCTGAGGTGCCCGGCGAAGCCGGGCCTCGAAGGGCGACGGCCCGGGCGCCTCGGCCGCATCCTTCGAGGCTCGCTGCGCGAGCACCTCAGGATGACGGATCGCGATTCGGGGTAGCCAACCCATGACCCCGCGCTCGTTCCTCGATCACGTGCCGTCCGGCTTCTCGCTCCTCGTCTGGGCGCTCATCTGGGAGCTGATCGGCCGGTTCGGCGGCGTCGATCTGATCCCGCCGATGACCGCGATCCTCGCCAAGGCGGTCGAGCTGGTGCAAACCGAGTCGTTCATGAAGGCGCTCGCCGTCACGGCGCAGGCCTTCGGCCTCGGCATGGCGCTGGCGATCGTCGTCGGCATCCCGCTCGGCGTGCTGATGGGCGTGTGGCGTCCGGCCGAGCGGCTCATGGACATCTGGGTGAACATCTTCATCAGTGCGCCGCTCACCGCGCTGGTGCCGGCCCTGATGCCGCTGCTCGGCATCGGCCAGACCACCGTGGTGGCGACCGTCTTCCTGTTCGCCGTCTGGGTGCTGGTGATCGACACCCAGGCCGGCATCCGACACGTCGGAGGCTCGCTCGTCGACATGGCGCGGCTGTTCGGCGGCACCCGCGCGCAGATTTTCTTCAAGGTGCTGCTGCCCGGCGCACTGCCCGAGATCCTCACCGGGCTGCGCCTCGCCGTGGTGCGCGGCGTCAAGGGCGTGGTGATCGGCCAGATCATCATCGCGCTGCTCGGCTTCGGCGAGCTGTTCGAGCTCTACCTCCAGAACTTCCTCATGGAGGAGTTCTGGGCCCTGGTCTTCGTCGTCTTCGCGCTCGCCTTCGTGCTGGTCGAGCTGGTCGGGATGGTCGAGCGCCGCTTCGATTTCTATGCCGGCTCGCGCTGAGCCGTTCCCGCGCTGCTGTCGAGGACCTCAATGAACAACAACACTCCCATCCTGATCGAGAACGGCCGCGCGCTGCTGCCCGACGGCGACCCGCACCAGGGCGAGCGCTGCGACATTCTCGTCCATGCCGGCGCCATCGCGGAGATCGGAACGGGGCTGGCGGCGAAGCTGAAAGCGGAGGGCAAAACCTTCGAGACGCTCGACGCCACCGACCGGCTGGTGATCCCGGGCTTCATCAACGCGCACTATCACTCGCACGACACGCTCGCCAAGGGCACCATGGACGAGACGCCGCTGGAGACGTGGCGCCTGCTCGCTTTGCCGCCCCAGTATCCCAAGCGGTCGCGTGCGGAGATCCGCGCCCGCACGCTGATCGGCGCACTCGAATGCCTGCGCTCCGGCATGACCACCGTGCAGGACATGGTCACGCTCTACCCGTTCGATCCCGAGCATTTCGAGGCGGTGGTCGAGGCCTACGAGGAGATCGGCGTGCGCGCCGTGGTGGCGCTGCAATACGCCGACATCCGCGGCATCGAGACGATCCCGTTCTGGAAGGAGATCTTCCCGGCCGAGTACCATCCCTATCTCTCGACCGCGGCCGAGCCCGACAAGAAGATCGACCAGCTCGCCTGGTTCGAGGACAACATCCTGAAGCAGCAGAAGCCCGACGCGCGCGTCACCTGGGCGCTCGGCCCCTCGGCGCCCGAGCGCTGCACCCGCGCCCTGATCGAGCGCACCGCGGCGCTGGCGAAGACCTACGACCTCCCGATCTTCACCCACATCTACGAGTCGAAGGGCATGGCCCTGCAGGCCCGGCTCGAATATCCCGACCACGGCGGCTCGCTGATCCGGCGGCTCGAGGTCGAGGGCCTGCTCGGGCCGCGCCTCAACCTCGCGCATTCGGTGTGGCTGCTGCCGGACGAGATCGAGATCCTCGCTCGTACCGGTACCAATGTGGTGATCAACCCGCTCAGCAACACCAAGCTGAAGAGCGGCATCCCGCCAATCCGCGCCCTGCAGGAGGCCGGCGTGTCGATCGCGCTCGGCTGCGACAACTGCTCGTGCTCGGACGCGCAGAACATGTTCCAGGCCATGAAGCTGTTCGCGCTCCTGGTGCACATCAGCGATCCGGAGCCCGGCCCCGATCAGTCGAGCCGCGCCTTCGGAGCGGCGACCATGGGCGGCGCGCATGCGATCGCGCGGAACGATCTCGGCCGGATCGCGCCCGGCGCGCGCGCCGACCTCGTGCTGATCGACCTGAAGGACCCGTCCTACGTGCCGCTCAACAGCGCGACGCGCCAGCTCGTCTACACCGAGGGCGGCCGCGGCGTGGACACCGTGATGGTCGACGGCCGCGTCGTGATCAGCAACGGCCGCCTCGCCACCATGGACCAGGACGCGCTTCTGGAGGAGGTGATGGCCGTGGTGCCGCAGTTCCGCGAGGACTTCGCCACCATCGCGGCGCGCGTCGAGACGCTGAAGCCGTGGATCGCACAGGCGCACCGAAAGATCTGGGCCGCCGATGTCGGCACCAACCGGCTGTTCACGGGCCGCTGATGGGCGCTGACGGGCACACACGATGAAGCTCGCCGAGGTCGATTACGTGCGCGCCGAGACGGTCGCGCACGCGCTCGCGCTGCTCGCCGAGACCGACGTCGACAGCAAGATCCTCGCCGGCGGCCAGAGCCTGATGCCGCTGCTCGCCATGCGGCTCGCCGGGCCGCAGCGGCTGATCGACATCGGCCGCATCGCCGGGCTCGACCGGCTGGAGGTCGTCGGAGACCGGCTGGTGATCGGCGGGCTCGTCCGTCATCACCGTATCGCCACCGACCCGCTGGTCGCACGGGCCGCGCCGCTGCTCGCCGCCGCGGCCCCGCATGTCGCGCATCCGGCGATCCGCAACCGCGGCACGTTTGCAGGCTCGCTCGCCCATGCCGATCCGGCGGCCGAATTCCCGGCCTGCGCCCTGGCGCTCGGCGCCGAGATCACGCTGGCGTCGGCCGCCGGCACCCGCACGGTCGCGGCGGACGACTTTTTCGAGGGCCTGTATCAGACCGCCGTTAGGCCCGACGAGCTTCTGATCGAGGTCTCGGTGCCGGTCGAGACCCCTGCGTCGCGCTTCGCTTTCGTCGAGTTCGCGCGGCGCAGCGGCGACTATGCGCTCGCCGGCCTTGCCGCGGCAGCGCGCGCCGAGGGGGATCGCCTGACGGACCTTCGCCTCGCCTTCTTCGGCATCGGCGACACGCCGGTGCCGGCGCCCGAGGCGGCCACGATCCTGTCGTCCGGTCCGATCGATGACGCACTGATAGAGCAAGCCGTCGACTCCCTCGCGCCGCTGGAGGTGCGCGACAGCGCCACGGCGGGTGAAAAGTACCGACGCCACCTCGCCGGCGTCGCGCTGCGCCGCGCCGCCGCCGCGCTCGCCCGCCCGGAGGCGGCCGCATGCCGATGATCACCATCGCCTGCACGATCAACGACGAGCTTGTCGAAGCGACCGTGTCGACACGCGAAACGCTCGCGGATTTCCTACGCGACAAACTCGCCCTCACGGCCACGCACGTAGGCTGCGAGCACGGCGTCTGCGGCGCCTGCACGATTCTCGTGGACGGACGCACCGCGCGGGCCTGCCTGATGCTCGCGGCGCAAGCCGACGGCGCCGTGATCGAGACGCTCGAAGGCGCATCGCGAAACGGCCGGCTCGCCGCGCTCCAGAAGGCCTTTCACGATCACGCGGCGCTCCAATGCGGCTTCTGCACGCCCGGCATGCTGTTCACGGCCGCGGAGCTCTTGGACAATAACCCCGCACCGTCGCGTGAAGAGATCAGAGAGGCGCTGTCGGGAAATCTCTGCCGCTGCACCGGCTATCAGGCGATCGTCGACGCGATCGAGGCGGTGGGGAAGAGCGAGGGAGGTGGCGCTTGACGATGTCGGCAGCACTCTCTCGGCCGTCATGCCCGGCCTTGTGCCGGGCATCCACGACCTTGCTGCGTGGATGGGATGAAAGTGGGTGGATGGCCGGGACGAGCCCGGCCATGACGATGGGGATGGTCGGAGCCGTGGCATGCTGACCGAAAGCATCCTCCCCGCCCCCATCGGCGAGAGGGTCCCGCACCGGCGCACCTGGCGGCTGCTGCACGGGCGCGGGCACTATGTCGCCGACGTGAAGATTCCCGGCATGCTGCACGCGGCGTTCGTGCGCTCGCCGCACGGGCATGCGCGCATCGATGCGATCGACACGACCTCCGCGAAAGCTCTGCCGGGCGTCGTCGCCGTCTTCACCGGGGCCGACATCGCGGCCGTGTGCAAGCCGTGGCGCGGCGTGCACGGGCTGTTCCCGAGCCTCAACGCACCGCTCCAGCACGCGCTCGCGATCGACACGGCGCGCTTCGCCGGCGAGCCGGTGGCGCTCGTCGTGGCGACGAGCCGCGCCGTCGCCGAGGACGCCGCCGCCCTGATCACGATCGACTGGACGCCGCTGCCGGCCGTCGCCGACCCACAGGCTGCGCGCGACGGCGCCGATCTGATTCATCCCACGCTCGGCAGTAATGTCTGTCTGGTTCAGAGCCAGGCGAGCGGCGACGTCGACGCCGCCTTCGCCGGCGCTGCTGTTGTGGCGGAGGAGACGTTCCGGTTCGGCCGCCACACCGGCGTGCCGATCGAGGCGCGCGGCCTGATCGCCGAGTTCGATCCGACCGAGCGGCGGCTCACCGTGCATCACTCGCACCAGTGCCCGCACCAGATGCAGAACGACTTCGCCGTGCTGCTCGGCCTCGCCGAGCACCGCGTGCGGGTGATCGCGCCCGACATCGGCGGCGGCTTCGGCATCAAGCAGCAACTCTACGGCGACGAGATCGCCGTGTGTGCCGCATCGATGCTGCTCGGCCGACCGGTGGCATGGACGGCCGACCGACTGGAATCCTTCGCGGCCGACATCCATGCACGCGAGCATGTGGTCACGGGCCGCGTCGCGCTGTCGGACGACGGCGCCATCCTCGCCTTCGACGTCGACGACCTGCACGCCATCGGTCCCTACTCGCAGTTTCCGCGCTCCAGCGCCGGCGAGGGCCGCGCCGTGGTGGCGCAGACCGGCGCTCCTTACAAGTTCGACGCGATCCGGGCGCGCGCCACCGCGGTGTTCCAGAACAAGGGCATGTCGGGGCACTATCGCGGCGTCGGCCAGCCGATCGCCTGCGCCGTCACCGAGGTCCTGCTCGACCACGCCGCGCGAAAAGCCGGGCTCGATCCCATCGCGATGCGCCGACGCAATCTTCTGCGCGGCTCCGATCTGCCCTATGCGGCGCCGACCGGCGTCACCTATACGCGCCTCGCCTTCGAGGAGTGCTTTTCGGCGCTCGACACGCATCTCGACATCGCCGCGCTCCAGGCGGAGTGCGCCGCGGCGCGCGCGCAGGGGCGCCTGCGCGGGCTCGGCCTCGCCTGCTTCGTCGAGATGACGGCGCGCGGCTCCGGCTTCTACGGCGCTGGCGGCGTCGCCGTGTCGAGCCGCGACGGCTGCACGCTGCGGCTCGAGCCGACCGGCGGCCTCCGCGCACTCTCCAGCATCACCGAGCAGGGCCAGGGCGCCGAGACCGGTGTGCTGCAGGTGATCGCGGCGGCCGTCGGCGTGCCACTCGACGCGGTCGAGATGATCACGGGCGACACCGCGACGAGCTTCCACGGCGGCGGCACCTGGGGCTCGCGCTGCATGGCGATCGGCGGCGAGGCGGCATGGCGGGCCGGCCGCGCGCTACGGGCCGAGATTCTCGACATCGCAGCCCGCCTGCTGCAGGCCCACGCCGCGTCGCTCGACATCCGCGACGGCGCCGTGGTCGAGCTCGCGAGCGGCGCGGTGCGATTCACGCTCGCCGAGATCGGCGCCATCGGCCACTTCCGCCCGCACGAGGTGCCGGGCGCGCAGCCGCAGCTGGTGGCCTCCGCCAGCTGGGGCAGCGACGCACCCTTCCGGCCCGGCTGTGGGCTTCAGCTCGCGGTGGTCGAGATCGATCCGGACATCGGCTCCGTGCGGCTCGAGCGCTTCGTCGTCGTGCACGAATGCGGGCTAGTGGTGAACCCGCTGCTGGTCGACGAGCAGATTCGCGGCGGCGTCGTGCAGGGCCTCGGGGCGGCGCTGTTCGAGGAGCTCCTGTACGATTCCGACGGCCAGCTTCTGGTCGGCAGCCTCGCCGATTATCTGGTGCCCACCGCGCCCGAACTGTGCGACATCGAGCTGGTCCACGCTCACGGGCCGGCACAAGGCACCGGCGATCTCGGCATCGCCGGCGTCGGCGAGGCCGGCACCACCGGCGCCTCGGCCGCGGTGCTATGCGCCGTCAACGACGCGCTCTCGGGCCGCGGCGTCACGCTCGCGCAGATCCCCTGCACGCCGGAGCGCATCCTCACAGCCCTCGGCGTGATCTGAACCGCGTCATTTCAGATAGTCGGCCAAGCTGAGGCTCTGAATCTTGGCGATCGCCGCGTAGGCCGCCTCGAGCTGCGTCTGGCGAGTCGCGAGCTCGGCTGCCACGGCGGCGATGTCGGCGTCGGTCAGGGTCGATTCCAGTGCGGTCGCCTGCTCCTGGAACGACTCCTGCATCGCGATCGCGCTCTCCAGCCGGTTGGCGTCGATCGACAGCTTGGTCTGAATGGTCGAGACG
Organism: Rhodoplanes elegans; assembly: GCF_016653355.1. Classification (GTDB taxonomy): domain Bacteria; phylum Pseudomonadota; class Alphaproteobacteria; order Rhizobiales; family Xanthobacteraceae; genus Rhodoplanes; species Rhodoplanes elegans. Next base: position 15,608 of record NZ_NHSK01000145.1, read on the forward strand.
CCGTCCAGAGCCTCCTGGGTGAGGGTCAGCACCTCGTCGAGCGTGGCGGAGTCGAGGCTCGTCGTCCCGCTCGGCAGATTCGCCATGATGCTGAAGGCGCGCAGCGCCTTCTCGAACGCCGGCGCGTCGGCCGTGACGCCGTACTCCACCACCCGCTCGGTGCTGACCCGGACCGAGGCGATCTCGTCGTCGCCCTTGTAGTAGTCGGTGGAGGCGCTGCTCGGGACGCTCTGGGCCGGATAGCTGTCGAGATCGACCGGCACGGTTCCGGTCATGCCGCCGGCGAAGAGATAGCGGCCCTCGTACTGGGTGTTGAGCTGCGCCGCGAACTCCTCGAGATACGCCGCCATCGAGGATTTCAGGGTCTCGAGCGTGCCGTCGTCGAGCGCACCGCCTTCGGTCGCGCCGGTGATGGCGCTCTGCAGGATGGTGAGCAGATCCGTCATCTCGGTCATCGCCGAGTACATGATCTCGATGCGGCTGCCGGCGCTGGTCGCCGAGTCCGCATAGGCCTTCGACTGGGTGATGGCGGTCTGCAGCTCCAGCACACGGCGGCTGTCCGAACCGAGGCCGCCGAAGTCGGTCGAGATCTCGCCCGAGGCTTGCTGGAGCATCAGCTCGGCGTTTCGCGCCTGGGTGCGCAGCGCGGACTCGATCATCTTCGAGCTGAGCGCGAAGGTGGCGACGCGACCGATCATGATCGAACCTCCGGTTCAGGCGGACTGAACCATCTCGAGCAGCGTCGAGAACAGCTCGTTGACGATGGACATGATCTGGGCCGCCGCCTCGTACTGGGTCTGCAGCTCGCTCAGGAGATTCGTTTCCTCGTCGACATTGACGCCCGACTTCGACGCGATGGCGTCGGTGACGCTGCTCTGCAGCGTGGTCGCGGTCTCGAGCTCCGACTCGGCGCCCGCATAGACGGTGGCGACGGCGCCCACCACCTCGGCCGCGTAGCCCGCCAAGGTGGCCGTGGTGCTGCCCAGATTGCCGGCGGCGCCGAACGAGTGGCTCGTCTCGAAGACGTCGAGCAACGCGTCCGCGATGGTGCCGGATCCGGCGGCCACCACGGTGGCGCCGCTCGTGAGCGTCGCCGAGGTATCGAGCGACGAGACCGCGAGAAGCGAGTTGTTCGCCAGGATGTCGGACCGCACCACGAAGTCGGAGGCGCCGGTCGCGCGGACGAGATCGTTGAGGCCGAGAAAGCTGGACAGCCCCTCGGCGTCGGCGCCGACCGCGCTGTCCATCTGGTTGACGGCGACGCCGTAGCTCGCGTTCTCGGTCGCCACCACGAGGTGCCCGGAGGCGTCGAGGCTCGCGGTCAGCCCGTCGACGGCGTCGATCGCGGCGACGAGATCGTTCACGGTCGCGACGGTGGAGAGGTCGATGTCCTGATAGGAGACGAGCGCCCCGTCCTCGTCCACCACGGCGAAACGCGCCATGCCGGTGGCGGACAGCGCGTCCGTGCCGGCGAGGACGGCGGAGCCGGTCAGCGTCGCCGGCGCCGGCAGCGCCGTCCCGTCGTTGTGCACGGCATTGAGCGCGTCGGCGAGCTCCACCGCGAGGGTGTCGAGATCGAGCTGGGCGTCGGGGAGGACCTCGTCCCGGAGCTCGATCAGCGCGCCGACGCTGCCGCTCGTGATCTGCGACGTGATGTCGACGCCTTCCACCATGATGCCGGAGAAGCCGCTCGGCGTCGTCCCGGTGTAGACGGTGTCGGATGTCACGGTCGCGGCGCTCTCGTAGGAGAGCGCGTGCACGGCGCTGTCGAGCAGCACCTTGCCGCCGCTCGAATAGACATGAACCTGGTTGCTGGAATTGACGAACCAGGTGACGTTCATCAGCTCGCCGAGCGATCCGAGCGCGGTGTTGCGCTGGTCCTCGAGGTCGCTGATGTCGGCGCCGCTCGCCTGCGCGCTGGCGATCCGCTCGTTGAGCGAATCGATCGTCCCGAGCAGCGTGTTGATCTCGTCGACCGAGGTCTCGATCTGGTCGTCGGCATCGGCCCGGAGAGACTGGATCGAGCGCGACGTCGTGCGGAGCTGCGCCGCCAGGCTGTCGAGCGAATCCACCACCTGGGCCTGGAGGGTCGCGCTCTCGGGCGTGTCGGCGAGCTCGGTCAGGGCCGCCGCCAGGTCGGCGATCGCATTGGCGATCGAGGTGCCGGCGGTCGTGTCGCCGTCGTCCGTGGTGGCGCCGTACGCGTCCTGCAGGAGGCTCGTATACTCCTCCATCGTGGTCGCGGCGCCGTGCCGGGACTGGGCCTCGACCAGCGAGCCGAGCAGCATCTTCGAGACCGAGCTGGAGATCGCCGTGATCTCGACCCCGGTTCCGACCCCCGCCGTCACCAGGGTCGACTGGGTCGCGGTCTTGCGGCTGTAGCCGGTCGTGTCGGCATTGGCGATGTTGGTCGAGGCGACGCTGATCCGCGTCTGGGCGGTCAGGAGCGAGCTGAGCGCGATGCTGCGCGTGGCGGCGAGCGACATGGTCCGTCTCCCGGTTGCCGGGGGCCTGCTCAGACCCGGATGCTCTTGCCGCATACGCCGGCGACCGCGCCGGGCCCGGCCACCCGGCCGTTCCGGCCGTAGGGAGCGCGGGCCGCGACGTCCTCGCGGACCGCCCGCATGATCGCGTCGACGCGCCGCTGGCTCGCCGTGATCGCGGCGCGCAGCCGCGTGACGTTCTCGTCCATCACGACCGTGAGCCGACGCACCCGCTCGACCAGACGCTCGCGCTGGCCGCGGTCGGTCGCGGCGCTGCCGAGATCGTGGCGCCGGAGATGCATGGCCCAGCGCTCGACATCCTCGGCGAGCGCCGTCTTGCGCGCCGTCGAGTTGGACAGCGACGCCGGCAGCCCGCGCGCGAGCGCACGGTTCTCCTCCTCGACGATCGTGATCAGCTCATCGACCAGGGTGACCACCCGGGCGACCGAGTGGTCCGCGTTCGACACCGGGGCGCCGTTCTCGACCGACAGCGTGGACATGGCTCACTCCTCGATTTTCAGGATCGCGTCGCCCGCGGAGGACGGGTGGACAGCGCACAGGTCCTATAGGCCGTGACGGCCCGGGACCGCTGGTCGACCGCGGCGAGCTCGGCGGCCACCCGGTCGCGCTCGGCGACGAGGGCGCGCAGCACCTCGACGAGCTCGGCGACGCCGGCCAGAAGCGCAGCGCCCTCGCCCGCCCGCCGGCGGCCGGCCGGACCCGCCTCGGCGAGAAGCCTGCGACCCTCGACGGTGGCGCGCCGGGCGCGATGCAACAGCGGATCTCTCGACGTTCTCGTCGGGCGGTCGTGCACGGCGCTACCTCACGGAGCTCATCAGCGTGTCGTACATCTCGCTGACCGTGGACACGACCTGTGCGGCGGCCGAGTAGGCCTGCTGGGCCGTGATCATGGTCGAGAACTCGGCGGTGGTGTCGGCCGTGCTCGACTCGAGCTTGCTGCCCTTGATCGAGCCCGCGCCGCCGAGGCCCGCCTCGTGCAGGGTGGCCGAGCCGGACTTGGTGCTCTCCTGGTACATGCCGCCGCTCACCGTGGTGAGCCCGTCGGCGTTGGCGAAGGTGGCGACCGCGACCTTGTAGATCACGTAGGTCTCGCCGTTCGAATACGTCGCCGTGACATTGCCGCCGTCCTCCACCGAGATGCCGGTCAGGCTGCCGTAGGCGAGGCCGTCCTGGTCGATCGACTTGAGATCGATGCTCGGCGTCTGGGAATCGGACGAGTACTGGGTGAGGCCGTCGGCGCCGCCGACGGTGCCGAGATCGAGCGTGATGGTCTGGTTCGCGGCGCCGGTCGTCCAGCCGGTGATGGAGATCGTCGCGGGGCTCGGGCTGGTGCTCGCCAGAGTGCCGTCTTCGTTGAAGACGATGTCGATCGATCCGGTCACGGTACCGGACGTCACCGACGAGTCGGACGACAGGGTCGCGTTGCTGAAGCTCGCCGTCCAGTTGTTCTCGCCCGTCTTCTCCCAGGTGATGGTCACGCTGCTCGCGGTGCCGAGCGAGTCGTACACGTCCATCGTGGTGGTGAAGGTCGCGTTGGTCGCGGCGTCGGCCGGCAGGTTCGCCTCGATGATCTCGGTCGTCGTCGCCGAGGCGACGCTCTGCAGCGCGCTGGTGTCGATCCGGGTGAGCGTCGCGGCGGTCTCGCCGCCCGTCACGTTGCCGTCCTGGTCGGTCGGCCAGCCCATCAGATAGTTGCCGCCGATGGTCAGGTAGCCGTTGGCGTCGTCGATCACCGCATCGCCGTTGCGGGTGTAGTAGGTCGATCCGGAGGCGTCGCGCACGACGAAGAATCCGTTGCCGTCGATCGCCATCGCCGTGTCGCTGGTCGACGACGTGAGCAGGCCCTGCTCCGAGATGTTGTAGCGGGCCGAGACCGCCACGCCGCCCGAGGCGTAGCCGGCCGAGGACGAGCTCGACGACAACAGGCTCTCGAAGCTCGCCGTCACGGTCTTGTAGCCGGTGGTGCTGGCGTTGGCGATGTTGTCCGACACCATCGAGATCGCCTGGCTCTGCGAGTTCAGGGCCGAGACGGCGGAATTCAACGCTCCGCTGAGGCTCATGATACGCTCCTCGACACTGGTCGATGTCCTCGGATCACGCCGACGTGCCGCCGACGGCCGAATAGAGGCTCGTCACGGTGCTGCTCAGCGCCGACACGGTGTCGCTGAGCTCGCTCAGCGTCTCGCTCATGCTCGAGAGCTCGTTGAACGTCGCGTACGACATGATCTGGTTCGTGAACTCGGTCGTGTCGGTCGGGTCGAGCGGGTTCTGGTTCTGGAGCTGGGTCGTGATCAGCTTCAGAAAATCGTCGGTGGCGATCGCCGTGGAGCTCGAGCCGGAGCTCGTCGTCGTGCTCGCCGCCGTCGTGGTGGAGACCGTTGAGACGCTCATGATATGCCTCGACCGTTGTCGCGGCCGCCCGGCGGCCCGACGTCTGATGTCCGTCGCGATGTGATGAAGCGATCGACGTTCGTCAGTAGAACGGACGGCGCGGCGTTTTCCGGCAGACTTTTCGCGGGCCGCTCGCGATGCGGGCGGCCGCGGATGCCGCCTCGCCGCCGCTATGGCTGGAGCCGCGCACGGTCTCGGCGGATCGACCCCATATTCCGAGCGTCCCCGCGAAGGCGGGGCGCCAGGGGCGACACGACGCGTGGCTCTGGATCACCGCTGTCGCGGGGATCAGCGGCGTGTGGGTGGACTTTCGGGAACGCCCCGGCTCGCCGTCTCAGCGCGGCGGCTGACCCGGCGGTGGGCCCGGGGGCGGGCCGAACGGCCGGCCGGGGCCGCGCAGAACCACCTCGGCGATCACCTTGCGGTCGGCGACCGGAACACCGGCCAGCACCTCGCCGATACGCCGCGCGATCACCTTGTCGGTCTCGCTGCGCGCCGCGAGGAAATTGTCGACCGTCGTGGCGAAGGCCGCCGGGTCGAAGGTCTCGGCGCCGAGCATAGCGCGCAGCTTCTCGTCCATCCGGCGCGGATCGGCCGGGCTCGAACGGAAGCGCCCGTCGATCTCGCCGACCAGCGCCTCGATCTTGGCGAAGCTGTCGTTCGAGATGCGGCCCTGGAGCTCCTGCACGGCGCTCTGGAGCGGCCGCGGGCGCGGTGGCGGCGGCCCGTCCGGGCGCACGAGCGAGCCGGCCCACGAGCCGGCCAGGAACAGGTTGACCCCGAGCGACACCAACAGAGCGATCCGGAGCACGCCGGTGCGTGACACGCCGCCGAACTGGGCCATGACCGGTTCCGAGCTCACTGCAAGGTCCGGAAGAGCGAGGCGGAGAAGCCGAGCCCGCTCTGATCCTGGTATTGCGCGACGGTGAGGAAGCTGCTCGCGAACCCGAGCAGGAAGCAAGCGGAGAGTGCGACGGCCGGGCGCCACGCGGGCCGCGGGACGGCGCCGGCGAGGGCGGCGAGCGCCGCCCCCCACCACGACGCGGCCACTCGCGGCCGGGACGCCGACGCGTGGGACGGGGCGGGCTCGCGCTGCGGTTCAGTGGCGCGCGCTGCGGCGAGAATGCGATCGGCGAGGTCGGCGGGCGCCCGGACGGGCTCGCGGGCCGCGAGCGCATCGCGCAGCGCCTGGGCCTCGGCGAGCACCTCGCGCGCTTCGGCCGATACCTTCAGCAGGGCCAAGGCCTGCGTGCGCGACGGCTCCGGCCAAGCCGAGACGTCCTCGCCCCATCGATCGACCTGATCCTCGAAGTCGTCAATATCCATCCGGGGCCCGTTCCGTTCTGGAAGCCGATTAGTCCGGTCTTAATTCGAAATGCCAGAAGCTCCTTAACATTCCGGTACCGCTCGAACGACGTTCGACACCGAGCGGTTCTGCCGTCAACGGCCGGAGCGGCGCAGGCCTCGCAACTCTCGCGACCGATCGTGCCGTACGGGGCTGCTGTACATCGCGCCTCGCGGCTCGGCAAGCCGAGCCCCCTTCCCGTCGCCACGCCGACACACCGCGCCGACGCGCCGCGACTTCGACTCGATCGCCGTGCGATCGTCGCGCGGCGTCGCTCAGCGCCGGCCGCTGATCGCCTGGCGCGCGGCGACCTCGACCGGCACGGCCGCGTGCCCGCCGCGCGACGCGAGCTCCTGCGCGCGAGTCGGCAGGCCGGCGATCCCGGCCCAGGCGTCGCGCAGCTCGGCGAGCCCCGCCGCGATCCGTCGGTAACGCTCGGGCGCATCCGGCTTGCGAAACGACTGCAGGACGACGAGCGTGTTCGTCGTGTAGGTCGTGAACAACCGCTCGGCGAGCTTGCCGCCCTTCTGGAAGTCGATGATGTGGCTGAGGCCGCGCAGGATCGCGGCGACCTTCAGCACGTCCTCCCAGGCGGCGGCCGTGCGGCCCTCCTCGATCGCCAGGCTCGCCCGGCTGAGCAGCACGAGAACCTTGTCGTAGAGCAGCACCACGGCGCGCGACGGCGGCACCGTCGCGGCGGCGCGCTGATAGGCCGAGATCGCGCCCTGCGCCGACATCGGCATCGGCATCGGCTGCGCGTAAGACTCCGGACTTGGGCTCGGCGACGGGGTGGGTGGTGCTTTCGGGGCGAACGTGCGCTTTCGCACGGACCTTTCGATGGCCATCAATCATCCTCGGCTGCGAGTATGGCTTCCAGATAGGCGAGCGTCGATTGCGCCTTGGAGATCGCCGCCTGATAGTTGGCGTAGCGGGTCTCGAGCGTGGCGCGGTAGTCCTCGGCCTTGCTCTCGATGTCCGAGACTTTCGCGGCGTAGTCGGTGTTCTGATCGGTCAGACTGTCGATCAAGGTCGTCAGGGTGCCGTCGGTGGTGTCCGCGGCTCCATCGGCGACCGAATAGAGCAGCTCCGCGAGCCCATAGCTCGTGGTGATGTCGATCGACTGCGACGTGTCGCCCGTGAACACGAAGCTGAAGCCTTCGTAGGCCGTTCCCGTCGCACCGACGATGCGGGTGCCGCTGATCGTGAACAGGGAGCTGTCGCCGCCGATCGAGGCGGACGTGAGGGCGCCAGACGCGTCGACCGTCACGTCGAGCGTGAAGGAGGCCGGCGCGCTCGCGCCCCGCGCCAGCAGCATCAAGTCAGTCGACGAGCTGGTGAGATCGAATGACAGGAGCGCCTGGACGTCGTTGAGATTCTCGAGCAGGGCCTCGTCGAGCGTGTCCTCGTCGAGCACCAGCAGATTGGAGGAATCGTAGGTGATACCGATGCCGGCGAGCGACAGCTCGTCGACCATGGTCGACAGCGCGCTCGCCACCGACCGGTTGACGCTCCGCAGCGTCCCGTCGCCGAACAGCACGGCGTCGTCCGACGCGGTGCCGCCGGTCGTGAGCTCCTGCTGGGTGATCGCCCATTCGCGGTAGGCGTTGTAGGCGTCGACCAGCGCCTGGATCGCCTCCTTGACGGCGCTGTAGTCGGTCTCGATCTCGACCGTGATCGAGGTGTCGTCCGGCGTAACGTTGTAGATGTAGAAGGTGAGCCCGTCGATCGCGTCGTCGATCTCGTTCGAGTCGCGGGTGATCTCGACGCCGTCGAGTTCGATGATCGCGTCCTGGGCGGCCTGCAGCTCGTTGGCGAAGGTGCCGTCCTCGCCGAGAATCCCGAGCGTCTCGAGCACGTCGTCGCCCGACACCGCGGCGGCCGTGATCGCCTTGCCGGTGGCGGTCGCAGTGAGAACCAGCTTGTACGATCCCGAGGAGACCTGGAGCACGGTCGCCTGGACGCCACTGGTCGCACTCGTGTCGTTGATCGCCTTGGCCAGCTCCGCTAGGCTCATGTCCTCGGTGACCGTGATCTCGACGGCGGAGCCGCCCTCGACCTTCAGGCTGAACACGCCCGCGTGGCCGAGATCCTCCGTCTTGCTGCCGACCGAGTCGCTGGTGACCTTGTGGGACTTGGCGAGCTGCTTGACCACCAGGTCGTAGGTCCCGACGTCGACGTTCCGGTCGGCCGTCACCGAGACGGTGCTGCTCGCGTCGACGTCACCGTTGGCGGTCAGATAGGAGGCGCGATCCGCGAAGACGTCGTCCTCCTTCGCCAGCGTTCCGGAGGGCGCGCGCAGGACCTGGGCGGCGTCGGCGATGTCCTGCAACAGCGACTGCATCTCCTGATAGGCGGAGATCTTCGCCTCGTTGGCCGTGATCTTGGTCTCGATGGAGTCGGCCTTGGTGAGCTTCGCCGCGACGGCCTCCTCGATCAGCGCGTCCCAGTCGGTGCTGACCGCGCTCGACGTGGTCGACGTGCTCGACGTGTTGGTGGTCACGCTGCTGATGGTCGTCATGGCTCACTCGCTCGGCGTTCCGGGCCGGGGTGGCGCCCCGACCCGGCCGTCTCCTGTCGGGACCGCGTCACTGCAGCAGCTTGAGCAGCTCCTGCGGCATCTGGTTGGCCTGCGCGGCGGCCGCGACGGCGGCCTGGGTCTTCACCTCGGCGGAGGAGAGCTTCGCCTGCTCGGCCGCGATGTCGACGTCGGCGATCGCCGAGTTGGCGGCCTCGAGGTTCTCGTTCTGGGTCGCGATCGAGTCGGCGCGGAACTCGAAGCGCGACATCGCGGCGCCGAAGCCGGCGCGGGCGTTGGAGACCGCGTTGATCGCCGTGTCGAGCGCCGTGAGCGCGGCGCCCGCCGTGGTCGTGTCCGTCACGCTCGTGGTCGCGAGGCCGGACAGCAGCCCGCCCGTCCCGGTGGTGAGATCCACCATGGTGAGGGCGATCGTGTCGCTGGAGCTCGAGCCGACCATCACGTTGCCGCTGGTGAAGGTCGCGGTGGCATCGGAGTCGAGCAGCGACAGGCCGTTGTAGCGGGTGCTCGCGCCGATGCCGTCGATTTCGTCGATGAGCGCCTGGTATTCCGCGTCGATGTAGGTGCGCTCCGTGGTGCCCATCGTCGAGGACGAGGACTCCGAGGCCAGCGTCTTCATGCGCTGCAGGATGTCGCTGATGTTGCTCGCCGCACCGTCGGCGATCTGCAGCACCGCGATGGCGTGCGACGCGTTGGTGGCGGCCTGATCGAGCGCCGCGATGTCAGACTGCAGCTTGGTCGAGATGGCGAGGCCGGCGGCGTCGTCGGAGGCGCGGTTGATGCGCGAGCCGGAGGCCAGCTTGCCGAGCGAGCTCGACTGGTCGTCGGCGTTGCTGTTCAGGTAGCGGACGGCGGTGTTGGCGGCCGTGTTGGTGGAAATGACGGGCATGGCTCTCTCCTCGCGTCGAACGTCTGACCCGCGCCCGGTCGCCGGGCGGCGGAGCGGCGCGGATCATCCGCGGCTGAGAGTTCAACGAGGCGTCCGGCGAAGGGCGGGCGGCGAATGTTTTCCGGGGCTCGCCGGCGTGGTTAATCGTCCGTCAACGCCTGCCGGATGTCGGGCTCGGAACGGCGCAGCAGCTTGCGCAGCTGCTGGCGGGCGCGCTTGAGGAGCGACTCGACCGCCGACACCGTGGTGTCCATCACGTCGGCGATCTCGGCGTTGCTCATGGTCTCGTGATACGAGAGGATGATGGCGATCCGCTGCTGGTCGGGCAGCCGGTTCATCGCGGCGTCGAGCAGCTCGGAGACCTCGCTCCTGTGCATCGCCGTGACGGCGTCCGGCGCCCCGTCGGCGACCTCGCCGACCGCCTCGACGTCCTCGTTGCGCGGCCGGCGGCGCAGGTCGATGCAGCGGTTGGTGACGACGCGGTAGAGCCAGGTGGAAAACTTGGCGCGGCCGCACTCCCAGCGATGGCGGTGGGTCCACACTTTCAGGAGCGAGTCCTGCACCACGTCGTCGGCGTCGGCCCGGTTTTCGAGGATGCGCAGCGCCAGCGCGAAGGCGCGGTCGACGTGGCGCTCCACCAGGGTCCGGAACGCCAGCTCGTCGTTCTCGCCGATTCGCCGGAGCAGCTCGTCGTCCGGCTCGCCGGCGTTCTCCACGGTGGGGCGCACCGCATCCGTCGTCGGCTCGGGAGACGCGCGAAAGGCGGGGTCGTCCCAGGACACGCACGCAACCGTCATGACACTCTCTCCCCAGCGACCGTGGTCGACCCGAAGGCGCACCCACACGAGGCTCCCGAGCATTCAACGGGCGGCGGGAACTATTCAGGCGGAGAATTTTCGGTCGATCTGGGATTCTTTCAGTCTTTACACTCGGAACTTTCTGCCGAGCACTAGGAAGAAAATTCCTATCCAAGTATAGTTTTCGCGCCTTAAATAATTACTGCACGACGCGGAAGTCGACACCGCGGCGAGACCGGCATCCGCCCGCGTGACTTGCGTCGTGATGGCGCCCATGACTCCGGCTGGTCTGTGCGAGGGCTCGGCGCGGGACGGGCCGTGCCGGCCGGGCGATCTCCCCGCCACGTCCCGAGCACGCTCGCGGTCACCCGGCACCACCACGGGACGCCACACGGGCCGGCGGATCGAGTCCGGCCATTCCCGAACGCGGGGGCCGCACTGCGCAGGAGATTTATATCGCATGACGCAGGTCAATCGAGCCGGGTTGGCCGTGGGCTAGGGTGCCGGCTTCATTTTCGGCGACTGGAGGCGTTCATGCACGGGGTGGAGCGGCGAGACGGGCAGGTGGCGAACCGCACGCGCTCGATCGTCGACGGCAACGAGGCGGCCGCGTCGATCGCCTACCGGCTCGCCGAGGTGATCGCGATCTACCCGATCACGCCCTCGTCCAACATGGGCGAATGGGCCGACCAGTGGAAGTCCGAGGGGGCCAAGAACATCTGGGGCACGGTCCCGGACGTCGTCGAGATGCAGAGCGAGGGCGGCGCCGCCGGCGCGCTCCACGGCGCCCTGCAGGGCGGCGCGCTGGGAACGACCTTCACGGCCTCCCAGGGCCTGCTCCTGATGATCCCCAACATGTACAAGATGGCGGGCGAGCTGACCTCGGTCGTCATCCACGTCGCCGCCCGCGCCGTCGCCACCCACGCGCTGTCGATCTTCGGCGACCACTCCGACGTGATGGCGACGCGGCAGACCGGCTTCGCCCTGCTCTCCTCCGGCTCGGTCCAGGAGGCCGCCGACCTCGCGCTGGTCGCCACCGCGGCGACACTCGAGAGCCGGGTGCCGTTCCTGCACTTCTTCGACGGCTTCCGCACCTCGCACGAGGTCAACGTCGTCGACCTGCCGACCGACGACGACCTCCACGCGATGGTCGACGACCGCTTCGTGCGCGCCCATCGCGAGCGCGCGCTGTCGCCCGACCGGCCGGTGCTGCGCGGCACCGCCCAGAACCCCGACGTGTTCTTCCAGGCCCGCGAGGCCTGCAACCCGTATTACCGGGCCTGTCCGGAGATCGTCCAGGACGTGATGGACCGGTTCGGCCGGCTCACCGGCCGCACGTATCGCCTGTTCGACTATGTCGGCGACGCGGACGCCGAGCGCGTCGTGATCCTGATGGGCTCGGGTGCCGGCGCCGCCGAGGAGACGGTCGAGGCGCTGCGCGCCAAGGGCGAGAAGGTCGGCCTCCTGAAGGTCCGGCTGTTCCGCCCGTTCGCGACCGAGGCGTTCCTGTCCGCCCTGCCCGCCGCGGTGAAGTCGATCGCCGTGCTCGATCGCACCAAGGAGCCGGGCGCCGTCGGCGAGCCGCTCTATCAGGACGTGATCACGGCGCTGGCCGAGCGCATCGCCTGCGGCGCCGCGACCACGATGCCGCGGGTGATCGGCGGCCGCTACGGCCTGTCGTCGAAGGAGTTCACGCCCGCCATGGTGAAGGCCGTCTTCGACGAGCTCACCAAGGAGGCGCCGCGCAACCACTTCACGGTCGGCATTCTCGACGACGTCTCGCACACCAGCCTGGAGGTCGACGCCGCGTTCTCGACCGAGCAGCCCGGCACGGTGCGGGCGCTGTTCTACGGGCTCGGCGCCGACGGCACGGTGGGCGCCAACAAGAACTCGATCAAGATCATCGGCAAGTACACGCCGAGCTACGTGCAGGGCTACTTCGTCTACGACTCGAAGAAGTCCGGCTCCGGCACGGTGTCGCACCTGCGCTTCGGTCCCGACCCGATCCGCTCGACCTACCTGATCAGCCGCGCCAACTTCGTCGCCTGCCACCAGTTCCAGTTCCTCGCCCGCATCGACATGCTGGCCGGCGCCGAGGACGGCGCCACCTTCCTGCTCAACGCGCCCGGCGCGCCCGAGGAGGTGTGGGACAAGCTGCCGCGGCAGGTGCAGGAGACGATCGTCGCCAAGAAGCTGCGCCTGTTCGTGATCGACGCCTACGCGGCGGCCCGCGAGGCCGGCATGGGCAACCGCATCAACACCATCATGCAGACCTGCTTCTTCGCGATCTCCGGCGTGCTGCCGCGCGAGGATGCCATCGCCAAGATCAAGCAGTCGATCCAGGACACCTACGGCAAGCGCGGCGCCGCCGTGGTGCAGAAGAACTTCGCGGCCGTGGACACGACGCTCGCCCGCCTGCACGAGATCCCGGTGCCGGCGAACGCGACCTCGACGCTCGCGATGCTGCCGCCGGTGTCGCCGACGGCGCCCGCCTTCGTGCGCGACGTGCTCGGCGAGTCGATCGCCGGCCGTGGCGATCTCCTGCCCGTGAGCGCCATGCCGGTCGACGGCACCTTCCCGACCGCCACGGCGCAGTGGGAGAAGCGCAACATCGCCCAGCAGATCCCGGTGTGGGACACCGACATCTGCATCCAGTGCGGCAAGTGCGTGCTGGTCTGCCCGCACGCCGTCATCCGCGCCAAGGTGGTCGACCAAGCGGCGCTCGAGGGCGCGCCCGAGACCTTCAAGCACGCCAAGGCGAAGTGGCGCGAGTTCGACGGCTGGCGCTACGCCCTGCAGGTGTCGCCGGAGGACTGCACGGGCTGCAAGCTGTGCGTCGAGGTCTGCCCGGTGAAGAGCAAGACCGAGACCAAGCACAAGGCGCTCAACATGGCCGAGCAGGAGCCCCTGCGCGCGGCCGAGAACATCAACTGGGACTTCTTCCTCTCCCTGCCCGAGGTGCCGCGGGAAAAGGTGCGGCACGACAACGTCAAGGACGTCCAGCTGCTCGAGCCGCTGTTCGAGTTCTCCGGCGCCTGCTCGGGCTGCGGCGAGACGCCCTACATCAAGCTGCTCACCCAGCTGTTCGGCGACCGCCTGCTGATCGCCAACGCGACCGGCTGCTCGTCGATCTACGGCGGCAACCTGCCGACCACGCCCTACTCGGTGAACGGCTGCGGCCGCGGCCCGGCGTGGTCGAACTCGCTGTTCGAGGACAATGCCGAGTTCGGTCTCGGCATGCGGCTCGCCGCCGACAAGCAGATGGAGTTCGCCCGCGAGCTCGCCACGAGGCTCTCCGGCCGGCTCGGCGACGGGCTGGTCACGGCGCTGATCGAGGCCGACCAGACCAAGGAGGCCGGCATCGAGGCGCAGCGCATCCGCGTCGCCGAGCTGAAGCGGCTGCTCGCGAGTGCCGAGGACGACGAGGCGAAGGCGCTCGTCGCACTCGCCGACAGCCTGGTGCGCAAGAGCGTGTGGCTGCTCGGCGGCGACGGCTGGGCCTACGACATCGGCTATGGCGGCCTCGACCACGTGCTCGGCTCGGGCCGCAACGTCAACGTGCTGGTGATGGACACCGAGGTCTATTCCAACACCGGCGGCCAGATGTCGAAAGCGACGCCGCGCGGCGCGGTCGCCAAGTTCGCGGCCGGCGGCAAGATCACGAGCAAGAAGGACCTCGCCATGGAGGCGGTCGCCTTCGGCTCGGTCTACGTCGCCCGCATCGCCATGGGCGGCGGCGACATGCACACGGTCAGGGCCTTCCAGGAGGCCGAGTCCTATCCCGGGCCGTCGCTGATCATCGCCTACAGCCACTGCATCGCGCACGGCTACGACATGACCATCGGGCTCGACCAGCAGAAGGCCGCGGTACAGTCCGGCTACTGGCCGCTGATGCGCTTCGACCCGCGGCTGTGGGACGAGGGCAAGAACCCGTTCCAGCTCGACTCCAAGCCGCCGACGATCCCGTTCAAGCAGTACGCCTACAACGAGGCGCGCTACACCATGCTGGTGCGCTCCAACCCGCTGGCGGCGCGCGAGCTGCTCAAGAACGCCCAGGACGACGTCGAGCGCCAGTGGCGGGTCTATGCCGACCGCGCCGAGATGGCCGGCCGCGGCGACACGCCGGACGTGACGCCGAAGCCGGCCGCCGACGACGACGCGGCACCGGCCGCCGCGAACGGGGGCGACGAGTGAGGAGCCGCCGTCATTCCGGGCCGGCGCGCAGCGCCGGACCCGGAATCCAGACGCACGCACCGAGTCCGTTGCTGGAGTCCGGGTTCGCACCTTCGGTGCGCCCCCGAATGACCAAGGAAATCGCGCGAAGGAGCGCCGCATGACCGACCTGACGACCCGCTATCTCGGGCTGAAACTCGGCTCGCCTTTGGTCGCCTCGGCCTCGCCGCTGTGCGACTCCGTCGACGGCATCTGCCGGCTCGCGGACGCCGGGGTCGCCGCCGTGGTGCTGCCGTCGCTGTTCGAGGAGCAGCTCACGCTGGAGAGCCTTGCGCTGCACGCCGATCTCGAGCGCGGCGCCGACACGTTCGCCGAGGCCGCCGGCTTCTTCCCGGATCTGCACACCTACAATCTCGGCCCCGACGGCTGCCTGGAGCTGATCTGCCAGGCCAAGGCGCGGGTCGACATCCCGGTGATCGCCAGCCTCAACGGCGTCACGGTCGGCGGCTGGATCGAGTACGCCAAGCTGATGCAGGACGCCGGCGCCGACGCGCTGGAGCTCAACACCTATTCGATCGCGGTCGATCCGGAGAAGAGCGCCGCCGAGATCGAGGACGGCTATGTCGAGCTCCTGAAGGCCATCAAGGCGCAGATCAAGATCCCGGTCGCCGTGAAGCTGTCGCCGTTCTTCTCGGCGCCCGCCAACATCGCCCGCCGGCTCGGCGAGGCCGGTGCCGACGGGCTGGTGCTGTTCAACCGCTTCTACCAGCCCGACTTCGACATCGAGGAGCGCGAGGTGGTCGCCTCGCTGGCGCTCAGCCGGCCCGAGGAGCTTCTGGTGCGGCTGCACTGGGTGGCGATCCTGTACGGCCGGGTGAAGGCCGACCTCGCGATCACGGGCGGCGTCCATTCGGCCACCGACGTGGTCAAGAGCGTGATGGCGGGCGCCAAGGTGGCCTGCACGACCTCCGCCCTGCTCCAGCACGGCCCCGGCTACGCCAAGGCGCTGCTGCGCGACCTCGCCGCCTGGCTCGACGCCCACGAATACGAGTCGGTCAGCCAGATGTGCGGCTCGATGAGCCGCGACGCGATCCGCAACCCGTCCGCCTACGAGCGCGGCAACTATATGAAAGTGCTCAGCTCCTACACGCTGCGCGACGACATCCTGGCGGTGTGATCGCGGCCCGGCCAGGCGGCTTCACCATGACGGGCGGTCCTCCGGACCGCCCGTTTTCGTTGCCACGCCCGCGCCTCATTGATCACGCTTTCTTGAGGTGCCGCTCCGGGGGGAGGGCCGGGTCGAAGGACCCATTAACCAGACGATAACCCTGCGGGACGAGGATGGCTCGTCGTGCAGGCGGTGGTCGAACCCCGTCGCTGCAACCTGCCGCCGGCGCCCGAAGGCGCCGCCACGAGAACAGAAGATCCGGGTTCGCAATGGCTGCCACTTCCGCCGGTTCCGGCGACAACGTGTCCTTCTGGTCGGCTCTCGCAGGGGCCGTCGGCTGCGGCGGACTGATGTTTTTCGTCGCCCTGCCGCTCGCCGTGTCGAGCCCCTTCCCGACCCCGAAGGAGCGGAACTGGATCGTCGAGCACACGCGGCCCGTCGCGCTGCTGCCGGCCGATCACGACGCGGACGATGCGGCCGAGGCGGAAGCCGACCTCGAGTCGAGCGAATCGGGCCCGGAAGGCGGCAACGGCAGCCCGGCCGACGTGCTCTCCTGGGAACCGACCTTCACGCTCGCCTCGGCCTCGATGGTCGAGGTGGACCCGACCGAGACCGGCAGCCTCGGCCTCGGCCGGCGCGCCGTCGCCAGCCTCCCGCCGGCCGCGCTGGACGACGGGCCGCGCGACGAGATCGACGACTATCTCTGGGAAGCCTATCTGCGCACGCCGATCAAGAAGGACGGCTCCGGCGACTTCACCTGGAAGGATCCGGCCGCCGCCAAGCGCATGGGCATGTCGCTGAAGGACTACGTCATCCGCGGCATGGACCGCGACTTCCGCGAGACCCTCTATCACATGGGCAAGGCGCTGGAGGCCGACGGGCTGCGCTGGTCGATCCTCAGCGCCTTCCGCGACGACTACCGCCAGCGCCTCGCCTCGGGCCTCAAGGCCCGCACCGGCTACTCGCTGCACGGCGGCAGCATTCGCACCGGCGGCTACGGCCACGGCCGCGCCATCGACATCACCATCGAGCCGGGCGGCGACGCCTCCGAGGTGTGGCGCTGGATCGACCGCAACGGCGCCCGCTACGCCATCGCCCGGCCGATGCCGGGCTACGACCCGGCCCATATCCAGGCGCGCGGCAACTATCAGCAGATCGCCTCCTCGCTGCGCGGGAAGCGCAGCCGCTACGCCGGCGCGACGCCGCCGCGCGACTGATCCGCCGGCGAGCGATCGCCATCCCGCCCGCTCGCCAGCAGACCGGCCAGCCGTTCGAGATTGCCGGCGACGCCGTCGGGCATCGGTGACGCCAGCGCGCCGTCCCGCGCCTCCTTGCTGGCGTACCGCATCGCCATCCCGAGCCGTGTCCCGCCGTCGACCGGCGTGAAGGTCAGCGTCACCTCGACATCTCCCGGATCGCCGGCGCATATCCCCATCGCGAACCGCTCGACGCCGACGATCCGACGGCCCGACTCGAGCGCGCGATAGACGCCGTCGAGCCGCATCTCGGTGCCGTCGGGACCGCGCCAGCCGAGCCGGTAGACGCCGCCCACCCGCGGCTCGATCTCGCACGTGACCAGGCTCCAGCCGGGCGGCCCGGCGAGCCATCGGCGCATCAGGTCGGGGTCGGACCAGCCCTGGAACACCCGCTCGGGCGGCGCCGCGAACATCCGGGTGAGCACCACGGCGTCGTCACCCCGCGGGGTCACCTGCAGGGCGCCGATGGTCTTGACGGAAGAGTCGGTCCGGGTCGCGTCGGTCATCGGGGGCTCCCTGGTTCCGCCGGGCCGCCACGGCCCGACTGTCCCGAGGACGCAGGAGCACCGGCCCCACCGACACGGCGGAGAAAAAAGCTCCGACGAGCAAAATGCCGGGCCGGCGCGAGCCCGGCGACGCCGCTCAGGAGGCGGCGCGGCGCGCCTCGCCGTAATGGGCCGCCATATCGGCCGCCAGCCGGTCGAGGCCGCGGACGATCTCGTCCGAGAGCTTCTCCAATTCGGCGAGCTTGGTCCGAGCGAGCGCCGTGTGGCCGTCCTTGATCGCCGCCAGCGCGCCGAAGCCGGCCTGGTGGAGCGACAGATGCGGATGCGCGATCGCCTTGAACGACGGCAGCTCGGTGAGGACGTCGTCGCCGACATTGTCGTACCACTTGCCGAACCGGCAGGTGTGGTGCGTCACCTCCCCCTCGCCCGCCACCGCCTTGCCGCCGACCACGTCGCGCACCCGCGCCACGAAGGCGCGATGGTCCTGCTTGGCCGTCTCGATCAGCAGCGCGAAGTACTTCTTCGCCAGCCCGTCGACCTGGGCGCTGTCGAGCTCGTCGGTGAAGTTGACGTGGTGGATGCCCTCGCTGCACGCCACCACGGTGCCGGCGATCCGCAGCCCCTCGGCCGGGATCGAGAGCACCACGGCGGCATGGCTCGCGATCCGGCCGCCGCCGTGCAGCAGCGCGCCCGCCTCGGAGAGATCGAGGATCCGCACCGGCTCGGTGGTTCCGCCGCACATCACCTGCGCATCGATCATCACGCCGCGCCGGCGATACCGGCGCCGCTGCGCCACCGCCGAGGCGGTGCGCACCGCCTTGGTCAGCATGCGGCCGAGCGTGCCGACCACGGCATCGAGGCTGCGGGTGGAATCGTGCACCGAGAGCGAGGCACCCTGCGCCTTGGTGACCCGGCCGAGCACGTCCTCCATCAGCCGGCTCACCTCGCCGACATGCGTGGCCGTCTGGCCGACGTTCTGGGCGATGTCGCTGGTCGCCGCCGACTGCTCCTCGACGGCGGCCGAGATCGACGACGAGATGCCTTCGAGCTCGCGGATCGTCGCCGCCACCTCCTCGATCGCCGTGGCGGTTCGCCGGACGACCTCCTGGATGCGGCTGATCTGGCCGGCGATCTGCTCGGCCGAGCGGCCCGACTGGTTGGCGAGCGTCTTCACCTCGGCGGCGACCACGGCGAAGCCCTTGCCGGCCTCGCCGGCACGCGCCGCTTCGATGGTGGCGTTCAGCGCCAGGAGGTTGGTCTGCGAGGCGATGTCGCCGATCAGCCCGACCACCTGGCCGATCTCGTCGGCCGCCCTGTCGAGATTGTCGACGACGCTGCGGGTCTCCTTCATGCGGCCGTCGGCGGTGCGGGCCGCCGCCGAGGCGCGGTTCACCTGACGGGCGATCTCGGCGATCGAGGCGTGCAGCTCCTCGGCCGCCGCCGCCACGGTCTGGGCCGACGCGAGGGCCGTGCCGGCCGCGCCGGTCGCCGAGGTCGCGTCCTCGGTCACGGCCTCGCTGACCATCTTCATCGAGTCGGCGCTGTCCAGCAGGGTCTTGTTGTAGGTGCCGACGGTCGTCACGGTGTCGAGCACCTGGCTGTTGATGCGCTCGATGGTCGTCTCCGCGTCCTCGCGCCGCGCCTTCTCCATCTCGTCCCAATAGGTCGAGAGCGCCGTGTCCATGTCGATCATCACGGCGCGGCTGACCGCCGCCTGGACGCCGGCGACCCGCCGGCGCTGTGCCGCGGTGAGGAGCATGCTCTTGTCGGCCATCACGGCGGCGAGCAGCTCGGCTTGAATCATGCCGTAGCCCAGCATGTACCAGTGCGGCGACAAGCCAATGCGGTGATGCGTCTGACCGATCCGCTTGGCCGACTCGCGATAACGCTCGTCGAACAGCCCGTCGAACAGATACGACCAGTGCTTGGCCTGCGCCTCCTTGGCATAGACCATGCGCTGCGCGCTCTTGAACAGCGTCGCGAGCGGCGGGATCGCCGCGGTCTTCTGGTAGAACGTGTCGAGGATGCGGGGCAGCGCCGCCATCAGGACCGGTTTCACCTCCTTCATCAGGGCGACGTCGTCCGGCTCGAAGGCGATGTAGGAGAGGTCGGTCTTGAATTGCTCGTCGGCAATGGCGTCGGTCATGCCCCACCCGTCCCTGACCTGATGACAATCAGGTGGTACCTTAGTGCTGGAACCGTGGATGGTCGGTTAATTTCGATCTAATCGAGCCATCACAAGTCGCATGACCTGCCCGCGTCCTTCGCGCATCTGATCACGTCGACATAGCCATTTCCGGCTATGTCCCTCACCCGCGCTGCCTCCTCGGAATCGGACCGAAGGCGGGCGGCGGGATGCGCCGGCGCGACGCCGCCTCGTAGGCGGAGGCGATCTTCAGGATCACGTCCTCGCGGCCCGGCTCGGCCCGGAAGACGAGCGAGAACGGCAGGCCGGGCGCCGGAATCGTCGTCGGCGTGCGGGTCGGCGCCGACACGTAGCGGGTGCCGTCGGCCGACAGCGCGAAGACCGAATCGTAGGCGGTCGTGACGTAGCCGGCCGGCACCAGCACCTCGGTCAGCCCGGCGTTCGGCCCGTAGAGCGACTCGGGCGCGAGATTGTGCAGGATGTCGTGCTGGTGCGGATGGCCGATCAGGCCGGGCGGCCACGGCGTGTGCAGCCGCACCAGGGCATCGAGCCGGTTTTCCAGGATCACCATCATGTCGACGCGGCGCAGGAGCTCGCGCAGCATGATGCGCTCGTTGACGCCTTGGCGGCCGCCGAGGGCGTTGCGCGGATCGGCGATCTCCTCCCAGTTGCGGAAGGCGGCGCGCTGATCGTCGCCCCAGAACTTCGACCGCGCATTCAGCGCCGGCCAGTCGGCGAGCGTCTCGGTGACGCCCTGCGCGGCCCAGTCGGCGGCGCGCCGCGTCAGATACTGGCTGATGTGGAAGCGGAACGTCGGCGCCAGCTCTTGCTGCTGGATGGTGGCGATGTCGAAGTTCTTCGGCGGCGCGATGCGGCCCTCGGCCAGCGCGACGCACCAGTCGATCGGCGTCATGGTGCCCGCGCCGAACACCTTGCCGGGCGAAAACTCCGTCGGCACGATCGCGTCGGCGAACTCCTTGAACAGCGGACGGCCGTCGCGGCCGAGCCGGAACAAGAGATCCGGCATGAACACCGGCACCAGCCGCGCCAGGGCGGTCGTGAAGTCGACCGTCATCGTCTCGATGTCGGGATCCGGCGTCCACGACGGCTCTCGTGATTCCACCAGCGTCGCGCCGAGCCGTCCACCGATGACGTCCTTGATCTCGCGCGCCGCGGCCGTGACGATCGGGACCTCGGCGAGCGAGCCCTCCGGCACCCGCATCGACTCGCGGATGACGCCGAGCCGAAGGCCTTTCAGCTCGCCGGGCGCCCCCCTGCCCTTGGTGTGCACCGCGTAGCCGCTCGCCAGCACGGACGACCGCGGCACCGTCGTGTAGACGTCGCGCGGATCGTAATAGCCGGCCTCCGCGTCCTTCAGCGCATCGAGGATCTTGGCGCAATCGGCGAGCGTGCGGGCATGGATGCCGGAGCGGTCGCAATAGATGTCGGCTCCGATCGCGCCGCCGTCGAAGCCGAGCATCGCCTTGTGCGGCAGGATCAGCGCGACGGCGTTGTGGTTCGAGGGACCGCGGCAGGAGGCGCGCGTCTCCTCGCCGAGGCTCGCCATCACCAGATTGGTCGACACCGAGAGCGCCGAGCCCGAGCTGGAGCCGAGCGAGGCCGAGCGCCGCGTGTCGTAGGGGTTCGCCGGCGTGCCGCCCCAGCTCGAACGCTGATAGCCGAGCGTCGAGGCGATCACGCGCTCCGGCGTGTGGCGTCCGCCCGGATCGCCGCCGCGGCCGTTGTACTCGGTGCACACCGCCTTGGCGAAGATGATGGCGCCCTTCTTGCGGAGCTGCGCGACCAGGACGTGATCACGGGCCGGCACGTCGACGTCGTAGCGCGCGTCACCCCCGCCGGTCGAGCGCATGTCCTTGGTGTCGAACGGGTCCTTGAACGAGAACACGACCCCGTAGAGCGGCAGTGCCGCGAGATCAGGGTCGCGGCCGTACTTTGCATCCAAGGCGGCGGCCTGCTCCAGCGCGTCCGGATAGCGGCGGAAGATCTCGGCGCCGGGCGGCGCGTCCGGCGGCAGCGGACCGTCGTCGGGATGGCGGTCGAAGTCGCCCCGGAACGTCACCGAGCGCTCGCCCCGGATGTTGATGGTCGAAAGCGCGTTGACCTGGCCGGCGTTCGGTTTGCCGACCACCATGCCGTACTGCTGCTGCACGGACGGGTCCGAGGCGGTCGGCTCCATGCGGCCGAGATCGAGCGGCGCCCCCTGGTAGCGGTCGAGGTCGGGCAGCAGGTCGGCGACCTTCACGGTCTCGGTCGGGAAGGCGAGCGGCGCTCCGCCCCGCAGCGTGCCGGCGGCCGGGGGCACCGGCGCGCCGTCGGCCGTGACCAGCAGGCTCGCCGGTCCGTTGAAGGCGCGCACCCGGTCGATGTAGTGCTGCACGATCTCGACGCAGGTGATCTCGCCGGCCCGGATGGCGGCGTGCATCTCGTCGATCGTGGCTTCCTCGAGCTGGAACGGGGACGGCGCGGCCTGCCCGGGCATGACGGCTCCTTCGCGGGGTCGTGAGGGGATCGGGTGGTCGGTGCGGTGGGTCGGCGGGGGATGGCCGCGGACAGGCGGCCGGGGCCGATTAGATCGCGGCCGGGACGGTCCGGCAACGGTCATGGCGTCCGCAGCCGGGGTTCCGTAAGGGGGCGGACGCGGCCGGAGGCTGCCGGGTGCGGTGCACCGCGAGGTCGGCTATTCTCGCCCCGCCGCCGCGATCGTCGCGACGGCAGCGCGACCG
>NZ_NHSK01000146.1 GCF_016653355.1 Rhodoplanes elegans
GGGCGGCGGCGGGCAGCAGCGCCGCGACCGTGGACAGGAGAACGGCGTTCAGGGACGCGCAAGCGATACGCATGGCGGGCCTCACGGTGACGGCGATGGCGGAACGGGGCGGAGCGAGGGGAGGGGGCCGCGCGGGGCAGCCTGGACCGGCGGCATCGGGCGGCCCGGCGTCGCGGCCGGGGCGCCGCCCGACGGCGCGGTCTCGGGCACGTAGACGAAGGAGCCGTCCTTCAGCCGGTAGGCGATGCCGGCCCGCACGCCTTCGCCGCTGCCGATCTCCTGCGTCGACGTGTAGGTCTCGATCTTCTCGCCGTCCTTGACGACGATCTGCATATCGGGCCGGCCCGGGTTCTTCACCGCGACGGCCGTCTCGGACGCGAACGGGTTGAGCGGGTTGACGGCGATGATCATCATCAGCGCGCCGATCATCACCAGGAACACGTCGACCAGATTGACCACCGAGAGGATCGGGTCGAGCTCCTCGTCCTCTTCCAGGATGCGCAGCGTCATGGCCGCGCCTCGATGCGCCGCTTCACCGCGACCAGCTCCTCGGCGCACCAGCGCCGCCGCACCGAGGCGATCCAGAAGCACAGGCAGGCGGCGGCGAGTGCCAGCACCACGGCCGCGAAGGCCGAGCGCAGCAACTCGCTCATCTGGGCGACGTCGTTGCGGGTGAGGGCGACGAGCGCCGGCCCCATCGGGATCAGCGTGGCGATCAGCCCGAGCATCGGCGTCACCCGGGTCGCCACCCGGATCAGCTCGAGCTGCTTCATGGCGGCGACGTCGAGCTCGTCGAGTGTCAGCGCGGGATCGTCCGCATAGCGCCGCGCCAGCGGATAGCCGCCGCCGAGCGCCCCGAAGCCGCCGGCCGCGGGGGTGCGGAAGCCGCGGCGGCCGCGCCACCGTAAGGCCCATTGCACGACGAGCCGCCCGCTCTCGAACAGCGAGAGGAGAAACAGCGCCTGGATGGCGAGCTGGACGGGGGTGAGCAGCAGCTCGGAGAGCTGCGTGAAGAACGACATGTCGCGACTCCATCGGGCGCATCGGACCTCCGGTCCGCGACTCTCGGCCGGCCGACGCTCCGATCCTTAATAAAACGTTATATCGTAACAGTTACGAGGAAGTGGCAAGAGAAGGCGAGCCATTTCGATCTAACTCTGTCGCGATGTGATGTTTCTGCATCGGTCGTCATGGGGCGACCGACGGGCTGGGCCGCGCTCCCTGACGCGCTGCCCTTGTCGGCCGGCGTGGCGGCCGCGATCGGAACCGTGCCGCTGTTGCCGATCGCGGCCTGGCCCGGCGGCACGCCGAGTATGATTTCGGCCGGTGTGCGATCTCGTGCCTCGCGGTCTCGACGACCGCGGCGTCTTGGCGGGGGAGAAATGTCTCGTTGACAGACGGTCCCTTCCGTCGAACTTGGGCCGGCCAGGAGCCGGCTTCAGTCTCGTGACGGTCGCCGCGGCGGCTGCGCTCCGTCGGCACCGAGACGTCGAAACGCCGGACCGCGCGTCGCATCGTGGCGCAGGATCGCGTGCGCCGGCGCGCCAGCGGGTTCGAGCGAAGCGGAATAATGAATAAGTATCAAATACATAGATTTTCCGTGGCGCCCATGATGGACTGGACGGACCGTCCGTGCCGGGCTTTCCATCGGGCGCTGACCCGGCAGGCGCGGCTCTACACCGAGATGGTGACGACCGGGGCGGTGCTGCGCGGCGACCGGGCGCGGCTGCTGCGCTTCGACCCGTGCGAGCATCCGGTCGCCGTGCAGCTCGGCGGCAGTGACCCGGCGGCGCTGGCGGAGGCCGCGCGCATCTGCGCCGACATGGGCTACGACGAGGTGAACCTCAATGTCGGCTGTCCGTCCGACCGGGTGCAGGAGGGGCGGTTCGGCGCCTGCCTGATGGGTGAGCCGGCGCTGGTCGGCGACTGCGTCGCCGCCATGAAGGCGGCCGTGGCCGTGCCCGTGACGGTCAAGTGCCGCATCGGCATCGACGACCAGGACCCGGAACTCGCGCTCGACACGCTGGCCGACGCCGTGGTGGCGGCCGGAGCCGACGCCCTGATCGTGCACGCCCGCAAGGCGTGGCTGCAGGGCCTGTCGCCGCGCGAAAACCGCGACGTGCCCCCGCTCGACTACGATCGCGTCTACCGGCTGAAGGCGCGGCTGCCGCAGGTGCCGATCGCCATCAACGGCGGCATCGGCTCGATCGAGGCGGCGGCCGAGCACCTGAAGCACGTGGACGGCGCGATGCTGGGCCGCGCCGCCTACCAGGAGCCGTGGCGGCTCCTCGCCGTGGACCCGCTGCTGTTCGGCACGCCGGCGCCGGCCGCGTCCCTGCATGAAGCGGTCGAGAAATTCATTCCTTGGATCGAGCGCGAGCTCGCGGCCGGCGAGCGGCTCTACGCGACCGTGCGGCACATGCTCGGCCTGTTCCAGGCCGTCCCCGGGGCGCGTGCCTATCGCCGCCACCTCGCCACCGAAGCCGTGAAGCCCGGCGCCGGCATCGACGTCCTGCGGGCCGCGCTGGCGCTGGTGCGTCCGGACCGGTCGGTGGCCGGCGACGCTGCGGCCTGAACCGCGACCGGCCGCGCCCGAACCCGCGCCACTTCAACCACGCATGCGCGAACGGCGCCGCAGTCGCGCATCCCGCGGCTTGGCGGATCAATAAAACTCTGCGACACACGGCCGCTGAACGGAGATTTACAGCATGTTGGACGTGCCGGTCGGCGAACTCGTGGTTCTGGTCCTGGCCATCGCGGGCGGTGGCGTGGTGACGGGAATCCTGGCCGGGGCGTTCGGCATCGGCGGCGGCGCCGTGCTGGTGCCGGTGCTGTTCGAGATCTTCCGGCTGATCGGCGTCGACGACGAGGTGCGCATGCAGCTCTGCATCGGCACCTCGCTCGCGATCATCGTGCCGACCGCGTTCCGCTCCTACAAGACCCACAAGTCCAAGGGCATGGCCCTGCAGGACGTGGTCAAGCTGTGGACCGTGCCGGTGGTGATCGGCGTCGTCGTCGGCTCGGCCCTCGCGGTCGTCGCCCCGGGCGAGCTGTTCAAGACCGTGTTCGCCGTCATCCAGACCACCATCGCGATCAAGATGCTGTTCCTGGGCGATCGCGTGTTCATCGCCGAAGAGCTGCCGGGCCCCACGACGATGCGAATCTACGGCGGCGTGATCGGGCTTCTCTCGGCCATGATGGGGGTCGGCGGCGGCGCCATGGCGGCGATGCTGCTCACCCTCTACAAGCGGCCGATCCACAATGCGGTCGCCACCTCGGCCGGGCTCGGCGTGCCGATCGCCGTCACCGGCACGCTCGGCTACATGCTGGCCGGCATCCCGCACATGGGCGACCTGCCGCCGCTGTCGGTCGGCTTCGTCTCGGTCATCGGCTTCGTACTGATGGCGCCGATCTCGACCTACACGGCGAAGTTCGGCGCGCTGATCGCCCACCGCACCTCGCGCCGGCACCTCGAGGTCGCCTTCGGCGTGTTCCTCATCCTCACCGCGGCCCGCATTCTCTACAGCGCGATCACCTGACATGGGCACCGCGTCGCGCCGCCGCCGGCCCGCGGCCGTCCGGAGCGACGCGCGATGCTGAGCGTGCCGGCCGGCGAGCTGATGGCGCTCGTCCTCGCCATCACGGTCGGGGGTGTCGTCACCGGGATCATCGCCGGCCTGTTCGGCATCGGCGGCGGCGCCGTGCTGGTGCCAGTGCTGTTCGAGATTTTTCGTCTCGTCGACGTGCCCGACGCGGTGCGCTTCCAGCTCTGCGTCGGCACCTCGCTCGCCATCATCGTGCCGACCGCTTGGCGCTCCTACCGCAGCCACCGCATCGTCGGGGCCGCCATGCCCGAGGTGGTCCGGCTGTGGACCGTGCCGGTGGTGGTCGGCGTGGCGCTCGGCGCGGCGCTCGCCGTCGTCGCACCGTCGGCGCTGTTCAAGATCGTGTTCGGCTGCACGGCCGGCCTCACCGCGCTGAAGATGCTGATCCTCGGCAACCGCTTCGTCATCGCGCCGACGCTGCCGGGGCCGTGGCCGATGCGCGCCGGCGCCTTCGTCATCGGGCTCCTGTCGTCGCTGATGGGGGTCGGGGGCGGCGCCATGGCGACCATGATGCTGACCTTCTACGGCACGCCGATCCACGCCGCGGTCGCGACCTCGGCGGGCTTGGGCGTGCCGATCGCCGTCACCGGCACGCTCGGCTACATGCTGGCGGGCCTCCCGCACATGGGCGAGCTGCCGCCGCTGTCGGTCGGCTACGTGTCGCTGGTCGGCTTCGTGCTGATGGCGCCGATCTCGACCTTCACGGCGAAGTTCGGCGCCGTGATCGCCCACCGGCTGTCACGGCGGACCCTGGAGCTCGCCTTCGGCCTGTTCCTGCTCGGCACGGCGACGCGGATCCTGTTCAGCATCTGAGACCGGCCGCTACAGCCTCGGCACCGTCATGCGCGGGCGCGACCCGCATATCCATTCCCAGAATACGGCGCTGCATATTCCGTCATCCCGGGGCGCGAACCGCAGGTTCGCGAACCCGGGATCCATACCCCCGGTGCAAGTGGTTCACGAAAGACCGGGGTTATGGGTTCCGGGCTCCGGCCTTCGGCCGGCCCCGGAACGACGGAGATCGGAATTTCGACATCCTGCTAGGCCGCCGCCGCGTCGTCCGCCTCGACCTCCAGAATGGTCAGCGAGCGCTCCTCGCCCGACGGCGTCGTCCACGCGATCGACTGGCCCTTGGACAGGCCGACCAGGGCGGCGCCGATCGGCGTCAGCACCGAGATGCGGCCGGCCGAGACGTCGGCGTGCTCCGGATAGACCAGCATGACGCGCCGCGTGCGGCCGGTGGTCTCGTCCCGGAACGTCACCCAGGATCCCATCGTGACGAAGTCGCGGCCGGCCTCGTCGGGCGCCAGCACGCGGGCGCGCTCGATCTCGCGCGCCAGATAGTCGGCGGTGTCGGGATTGCGCGAAAAGTTCGCCTGGGCGATCTGCTCGAGCTTGGCGCGGTCGTCGGGCCGCAGCGCGATGGGCGGGAGGGGCTGTGTGCTCGTCTGTGTGCTCATGGGTCTCGTCTTTCGTGATGGTCCGATCGTCGCCGCCGGGACCGCCGACGGCGTCGTGTCGCGGCGCGCTGCCGTGCGGTCACGCGGGTCGCGAACCGGAAGGGTCGAGCGTCGTGATGTGAGATGCGGTCTGGGCTCGGGTCGTTCGCCGACTCCCGGGCGAACGCCGAACGACAGCGGGCCCGGACGGGCGCCGCATGGCCGTCCGGGTCAGGTGCCTGCTCTGAGGCGTCCTGCGCGATCCTGTCGGGTGCGGTCCTGTCGGGCGCAAATGCGCGGACGGATCGTGTCCGCGAGCATGGCGTGCCGATGGTGGGTCGTGGTCATGGGTCGAAGCTAGTGTCTCGCCCCGTCCTGTCAACCCGTGGCCGGGGCGCCGGTTCCGCGACACCGTGTCCCCCCGCCGCGACCTTCGTCGGGTCGCCGACGGTTGGCGCGGCTCAGCGCTGATGCACGTAGGTCCCGGGCGCTTCGGCGAGCCGCACATAGCCGCGCGCGGGCGCGCCCATCGCCGGAGGCGGGACGCGCTCCGGCGAGGACTGCGCCGCGAGCCAGTCGGCCCAGGCGAGCCACCACGAGCCCGTCCGCGTCGCCGTCGCCGCCACCCATTCGTCCGGGCTGATGCAGCAGTCGGCGGCGCGTTTGAGCGCGAGCCGGTATCTCCGGTGCGGCCGGTCCGGCTCGGCGACGATGCCGGCATTGTGGCCGCCCGCGGTCAGCACGAAGGTGACGTCGGTGTCGGACAGATAGTGGATCTTGTACACCGAGTGCCACGGCGCGACGTGATCACGTTCGGTCGCCACCGTAAAGATCGGCGCGCGGATGTTCTGGATCGCGGCCGGGTGGCCCTCCACCATGAAGCGGCCGGCGGCGAGCTCGTTGTCGAGATAGAGCCGCTTCAGATACTCGGCGTGCATGCGATAGGGCATGCGGGTCGAGTCGGCGTTCCACGCCATCAGGTCGTTCATGCGGCTGCGCTCGCCCATCAGATAGTCGTGGACGAGACGCGACCAGACGAGGTCGCTGGTGCGCAGCATCTGGAACGCGCCGGCCATCTGGTCGGCCGACAGATAGCCGCGGTTCCACATCATGCTCTCGAGCACGTTGAGCTGGCTGTGGTCGATGAACAGGGCGAGCTCGCCGGGCTCGGAGAAGTCCATCTGGGCGGCCAGCAAGGTCAGCGAGGCGAGCCGCGAGTCGCCGGCGCGCGCCATCGCGGCGGCGGCGATCGCCGCCAGCGTGCCGCCGAGGCAGTAGCCGGCGGCGTGGATCTTCCGGTTCGGCACGATCGCCGCGACGGCGTCGAGCGCCGCCATCACGCCGAGCCGGCGGTAGTCGTCGAAGGCGAGGTCGCGGTCCTCGGCGCCGGGATTGCGCCACGAGATGCAGAACACCGTGTGGCCGCGCTCGACCAGCCAGCGGATGAGCGAGTTCCGCGGCGACAGGTCGAGGATGTAGTACTTCATGATCCAGGCCGGGACGATCAGGATCGGCTCGGCCGCGACCGTCTCGGTCGCCGGCGCGTACTGAATCAGCTCGATAAGCGTGTTGCGGAACACCACCTGGCCCGGCGTCACGGCGACGTCGCGGCCGACCACGAAGGCCTCGGTGCCGACCGGCGGGCGGCCCGTGACGGTGCGGCTCGCATCCTCGGCCCAGTTCTGGAATCCGTGGATCAGGTTGCTGCCGAAGCTCTCCCGCGTCTTCTCGATCACGTCCGGATTGAGGAACGGGATGTTGGCGGGCGACATCATGTCGAGCCACTGGCGCACCGTGAAGGCGACGACGTCCTGGTGATGCGGCGCGACGCCCGGCACCTGGTGCGTGAGGTCGTGCCAGAGCTGCTGCTGCATCAGGAACCACTGGGCGTAGAGGCTGAACGGCGCCTCCGCCCAGGCCTCGCTCGCGAAGCGCGTGTCGCCGGCCGGCGGCGCGATGCGGGGCGGCGGGTCGCGACCGACCGCGGCGGCGGCCGACTGCGCCGACCAGCGGGCGGCGCGCCGGCTCGCCGTGTAGGCGAGCTCCATGCAGCGGCCGGGCGAGGCGGCGAGATGCATGCCCCAGTCCAGGAAGGCGAGCGCCATGGCGGCCGGCGACATGCCGCCGGTTGCCTGCGCCATCAGGGCGAGGCGGGTGCGGTCGAGCGCCCGGAACGCCTCGAAGCTGCCGTCGTCGTCCATCGCGGCGGACGCCGGCGGCGGAGGCCGGCGGGCCGGCGCTGCGCCCGGGTCCCTCGAAAGAGGCGGACTCATGTCCCAGGCATCGACCCAGGCACCGAC
>NZ_NHSK01000147.1 GCF_016653355.1 Rhodoplanes elegans
GCCGCACAGGGGCGGGCCGGCGCGGGCGCGGGCGGCCGGGTTCGCGCCCCGCGTGCCCGGGCGGCGGCCTCGAGATGGCATCCGGTCGCCGCATCGGCGGGCGCGGGCCTGGAAACCGGGCCTTCGCACCCCTCCGACCGTCACCCGGCCGCGTCTCGCATGGAGCATTAAAAGCGCACCTCGACCCGGTCAGGAGCAGCCGTGTCTGGTCCCTGATCGAGTTTGCTTATCGGCCGATTGAAAGTGACTATTAGTATTCGGCCGTTTTGATCGCGGCGACTTTGAAGCTTTCAAATAATAACATCCATTAGTAGCAGTCCGTATTCCGGCTTCTGAAAATCGATGGATACAGTCGTTCCCGTCGCGATGAGGCGGAGAGTGTGATTATTGGGTTCGAATACAGTCGATAGACTTTATCTATTAGATGATTTCTATCGTGCGATCAGTTCCAGTTATCGCCCCGAACACCCCTCCGCCGATCTCGCCTCGCACATCACGGTCCCGCCGGCCCTGCCGTCGGGGGTTGGAGAGAGGGACATGAACCGCTTCGTCATCGCGGACCCCGGACGATGCATCGGCTGCAACACCTGCATGGCCGCCTGCACCGCGGTGCACCGGGGCCAAGGTCTTCAGGCGCATCCCCGGCTGCACGTGACGCGCACGGCCGAGGCCACGGCGCCGGTCGTCTGCCGCCACTGCGAGGACGCGCCGTGCGCGCGGGTCTGTCCGGTCGGCGCGATCGTGCGAGCCGACGGTGCCGTTCTGATCGACGAGAAGACCTGCATCGGCTGCAAGATGTGCGCGCTCGCCTGCCCGTTCGGCGCGATCGCGCCGTCCGGCACGCCGATCTCCGGCGTCGCCGGGCTGCGGGTCGCGCATCCGGCCCGCTCGCAGGCGCTCGATCCGATCCTCGCCTTCGACCTCGGCGTGAAGTCGGTCGCGGTGAAGTGCGACCTCTGCCGCTTCCAGGCGCAGGGCCCCGAATGCACCCGCGTCTGCCCGACCGACGCGCTCGCGCTGGTCGACGGCGACGCGCTGCGCGAGGCGCGCGAGACCCGGCGGGTCGCGACGGCCGCGACCACAGCCCATCAGCCCTTCGTGGTCACGGGAGAGACCGCATGAGCCCGCCCCTGCAGCTCCTGATCCTGTCGCTCGGGCTCTATGGCGTCGCCGCGCTGGCGAGCCTGCTGCTCGCGCGGCGCGAGACGCTCGCCGTGTGGAGCGCCGGCCTCGGCGGCCTCCTGGCCGGCGTCGCCGGCACGGCCGCCGGGCTGTCCGTCCTCTCCGGCGCGCCGGCCGTGCTCGATGTCGCCGGCCCGTTCCCGTTCGCCCATTTCGTGATCAGGCTCGACGCGCTCGCCGGCCTGATGGTCGCCGTCATCTCGGCCCTGGCGGCCGTCGCCGCCGTCTACTCGCTCGCCTATGTGCGCGAGTACACGGGCCGCGGCGTCGGCGCCATGGGCTTCTTCCTGAACCTGTTCGTCGGCGCGATGGTGCTCGTCGTCGTCGCCGACAACGCGTTTTGGTTCCTGGTCTTCTTCGAGATGATGTCGCTCGCCTCGTATTTCCTGGTCATCTTCGACCAGGACGAGGAGGCGGTGTCGGCCGGCTTCGTCTACTTCCTGGTCGCGCATGCCGGCTCGGTCGCCATCATGGCGGCCTTCTATCTGCTCGCCAACGGCGCCGGCGGCAGCTTCGACTTCGCGGCGTTCCGCGCCGCGCGCCCGGCCGAGCCGATCGCCTCGATCGTGTTCCTGCTGGCGCTCGCCGGCTTCGGCGCCAAGGCCGGCATGATCCCGCTGCACGTGTGGCTGCCGCGCGCCCATCCGGCCGCGCCCTCGCACGCCTCGTCGCTGATGTCGGGCGTGATGATCAAGATCGGCGTGTTCGGCATCGTCAAGGTCGGCATCGATCTGCTCGGCGGCGGCGTCCTGTGGTGGGGCGTGCTGGTGCTGGCGCTCGGCGCGATCTCGTCGGTTCTGGGCGTCGTCTACGCGCTCGCCGAGCACGACATCAAGAAGCTGCTCGCCTACCACTCGGTCGAGAACATCGGCATCATCCTGCTCGGCGTCGGCACCGGCATGATCGGCCTCGCCGCGCAACAGCCGCTGGTCGCCGTGCTCGGCCTGATGGCCGGCCTCTATCACCTGGTCAACCACGCGGTGTTCAAGGGCCTCCTGTTCCTCGGTGCGGGCTCGGTGATCTACCGCATGCACACCAAGAACATGGAGGAGATGGGCGGGCTCGCGCGGGCGATGCCGTGGACGTCGCTGTGCTTCCTGGTCGGCGCCCTGGCCATCTCGGCGATCCCGCCGCTCAACGGCTTCGTCTCCGAGTGGTTCACCTACCAGGCGCTGTTCGCCGCCGCGCTCGACGGCACCTTCCTGGTGAAGTTCGCCACCCCGATCGCCGCCACCATGCTGGCGCTCACCGGCGCGCTCGCCGTGATGTGCTTCGTCAAGGCCTACGGCGTGATCTTTTCCGGCGCGCCGCGCAGCCGCCACGCCGAGCACGCCCGCGAGGTGCCGGCCGCCATGGTGATCGGCATGGTCGTCCTCGCCGCCGCCTGCGTCGCCCTCGGCCTCGCCGCGCCGCTGGTCGCGCCGGTGATCGGCGGCGTCGCCGCCGCGACCCTGCACATGCCGGTCGCGGTGCTGGCCGACGGCGCCCTCGTGGTGCCCGGCGATCCGGCCCGCGCCGTGCTCTCGACGCCGCTGATCGCGCTCCTGCTGATCGCCGCCGCGGTGCTGCCGCTCGCTTTGATGGCGGCGTGGAGCGCCGCCCGCGCCGGCGTCCGCCGCGTCGCCGCGCCGTGGGCCTGCGGCTATCTGCCGGACGGCCACATGGCGGTCTCGGCCGGCAGCTTCGCTCAGCCGATCCGCATGTTCTTCCGGCCGCTCTACGCGGTGCGCAAGGACGTCGCGGTGGTGTCGACGGCGATCTCGCATCGCTTCGAGAGCGTGGTCGCCCAGGCACGCCGCAGCGAGCCGCTGTTCGACCGCACCCTGGTGGCTCCGGTGATCGACGCCGTGACCGGCATCGGCCGCCGCGCCCAGACGCTGCAGAACGGCGACTTCCGCATCTACTGCCTCTACATCGTCGGGGCGCTGGTCGCTCTCCTGCTCGTGACCCTTCGCTAGGAGCCGTGTCGTGCCCAACTTGAGCCAGTTCCTCCTCGCCGCTCTCCAGGCCGTGCTGCTCCTCGCGGCGGCGCCCCTGCTGTCCGGCTTCATGCGCGTCATCCGCGCCAAGATGCACACCCGGCACGGGCCGGGCGTGCTGCAGGACTACCGCGACATCCTCAAGCTGATGAAGCGCCAGGACGTCGCCCCGCCGGCCTCCGGCTTCGTCTTCCGGCTGATGCCGGTGATCATGCCTGCGACCCTCATGGTGATCGCCATGGGAACGCCGATGATCACCCGCACGGCGCCGATCGACGCGCTCGGCGACCTGATCACCATCATCTATCTCTACGCGCTCGCGCGGTTCTTCTTCTCGCTCTCCGGGCTCGACTCCGGCTCGTCTTTCGCCGGCATCGGGGCCAGCCGCGAGCTGACGCTCGGCGTGCTGGTCGAGCCCGTGATGATGCTGTCGCTGTTCGTCGCGGCCCTGCTCGCCGGCTCGACCAATGTCGGCGCCATCGGCACGGCCGTCGCCTCGCTGTCGATGCACTCGGTCGCCGCCACCGTGATGGCCGCCGCCGCCTTCGCCTTCGCGGTCTATATCGAACTCGGCAAGCTGCCCTACGACATGGCCGAGGCCGAGCAGGAGCTGCAGGAGGGGCCGCTCACCGAGTATTCGGGGCCGTCGCTCGCGCTGATCAAGATCTCGCTGGCGATGAAGCAGCTCCTCGTCGTCGCCTGGTTCGTCGCCGTGTTCCTGCCCTTCGGCAAGGCGACCGCGATGGCGCCGCTCGATCTCGCGATCGGCGCCGTCGTCTTCGTCCTCGCGCTGCTCGCCGTCTTCGTCGCGGTCGGCATCGTCGAGAACAGCGTCGCCCGCACCCGCTTCCGCCTGACGCCGCGCCACTCCTGGCTCGGCGTCGGCATCGCGTCGCTCGCCTTCGTCTTCTATCTGGCCGGTCTGTGAGCGCGACAGGAGACCCATCATGATCGACCTCGCTCTCGCGACCATCCTGCTGCCGGTCGCCGGCGCCGTCCTGGTGGCGCTCGCGCCGCACGCCTTCGGCAAGCGGCTGTGCCAGATCTTCACCGGGCTCGCCGGCCTCGCCGTCCTGGTGCTCGCCTGGCGGTTCGCCGACGCCGGCAAGGTGCCGGCCTCGGTGACGCTGATCGCCTATGGCGACACGGCGATCCTCGGCTTCACGGTCGACACCGTCTCGGTGCTGGTCGCGGTCGCCGTGGTGGTGATCGGCTTCCTGATCGCCATCTATTCCGGTGCCTATCTGGGCGCCGGCAACCGCGAGCATCCCGACACCGGCCGGCGGCGCTTCTTCGCCTTCCTGTCGCTGTTCGTCGGCGCCATGGCGGGCCTCGTCTTCACCGACACGCTGATCGGCCAGCTCGTCTTCTTCGAGATCACGGGCGCCTGCTCGTGGGCGCTGATCGGCTACTACGAGAAGCCGAAGTCGCTGTTCTCGGCCGCCAAGGCGCTGATCATCACCCACGTCGCCTCGCTCGGCCTCTATGTCGCGGCGAGCGTGCTGTTCCTCGAGACGCACACGTTCTCGCTCTCGGCGATCGCCGATCTCGGCACCACCGGCAAGACGATCGTCCTGATCGCCATCCTGGTGGCCGCCTGGGGCAAGTCGGCGCAGCTTCCCTTCCACATGTGGCTGCCCGACGCCATGGAGGCGCCGACCCCGATCAGCGCCTATCTGCACGCCGCCTCGATGGTGAAGGTCGGCGTCTACATCGTCGCCCGCGCCCTGATGTCGTCCGGCGGCGCGCCCGAGATCGTCGGCTGGATCGGCTCGGCGATGGCGATCGTGACGCTGATCTACGGCTTCGTCATGTACCTGCCGCAGGCCGATCTCAAGCGTCTGCTCGCCTATTCGACCATCACGCAGCTCGCTTACATCTTCCTCGCCTTGTCGCTGTCGGTGTTCGGCTCGAAGCTCGCCTTCGACGGCGCCATCGCGCACGTGTTCAACCACGCCTTCGCCAAGACGCTGTTCTTCCTGGTCGCCGGCGCGCTCAGCTACACGACCGGCACCCGCATGCTGCCGGTGCTGCGCGGCGTGCTCTCGCGGGCGCCCTTGATCGGCATCGCCTTCACGGTGGCGGCGCTCGCCATCACGGGCGTGCCGCCGTTCAACGGCTTCTTCTCGAAGTTCGCGATCTTCGCCGGCGGCTTCTCGGTGTCGCAGGCGCATCCGCTGCTCTACGTGCTGGTCGGCATCGCGCTGATCGAGTCCGTCGGCAGCTTCGCCTGGTTCCTGAAATGGGTCGGCTGGACCGTGCCCGGCAAGGCGACCGAGCCGGTCGCCGCCGCCGCGCCGCTGCCCGCCGCCATGGGGTTCGTGCTGGTCGTGCTCATCGCCATGTCGGTGTGCTCGAGCTTCATCGCCGCGGCCTGGCTCGGCTGAAGGGGGAGACGATGTCCGGACTTCAACTCGTCAACGGGCTCGCGGGCCTCCTGATCGTCACCTCGCTCCTGGTGGTGACGGCCCGCAGGCCGAACCAGTCGGCGTTGTTCTACGCGGCGCAATCCTTCGTGCTGGTGCTGGTGTTCCTGGCGCTCGCCTCGGTCACCGGCTCGCACGAGCTCTACACTTGGTCGGCGACCGCCTTCGTCACCAAGGTGATCCTCGTCCCGGTGATCATGACCCGGGTGGTCGGCAAGCTCGACGATCCCAAGCTCGGCTCGGGCGAACGCATCTCGCCGGCGCTCTCGGTGATCCTCGCCGCCGTGGTCGTGGTGCTCTGCTTCGTCGTCGTGTCGGGCGTCAATCTGCGCACCGCCGAGGCGGTCAAGCCGGCGCTCGCCATCTCGCTCGCCCACTTCTTCCTCGGGCTCGCCTGCATCGTCACCCAGCGCAACATCCTCAAGCAGGTGTTCGGCTATTGCCTGATGGAGAACGGCTCGCATCTCACCCTGGCCCTGCTCGCCGCCAACGCGCCCGAGCTGGTCGAGGTCGGCATCGCCACCGACGCCATCTTCGCGGTCGTGATCATGGCCCTGCTGGCCACCCAGATCCAGCGCACCATGGCGACCCTCGACGCCGACCAGCTCACGACCCTGAAGGGATGATCGTCATGTCCTCCGTCCTGCCCTATGTCCTCCTGTTCGGGCCGCTGGTCGGGTCGCTGGCGATCTTCGCCGTGCCGGTCGGTGCCGGCCCGTCCCGCGTCGTCGAGGTCCTCCACGTGGTCTCGATCGCCGTGGTGCTGGTCGCCGCGCTGGTGACGGGGGGCGTCACGCTCGCCGCGGGGCCGGTCTCGGCCTTCGGCCAGTGGCTGTGGATCGACCCGCTGGCGGCGATCTTCGTGGGCCTCGTCGGCGTCGTCGGCTTCCTCACCGGGCTCTACTCGCTCGGCTACGTCCGCCACGACGTCGCCCACGGTGAGCTGACGCCGGCGCGGCACAAGCTCTACTACGGCTTCTTCAACCTGTTCCTGTTCACCATGCTGCTCGCCGTGACGGCCAACAACATCGTGATGATGTGGGTGGCCATCGAGGCGACGACGCTGGGCTCGGCCTTCCTGGTCGGCATCTACGGCAAGCGTTCCTCGCTCGAGGCGGCGTGGAAATATGTGATCATCTGCACGGTGGGCGTCGCCTTCGGGCTCTACGGAACCGTGCTCACCTTCTCGAACGGCTCCGAGGTGCTGGCGGACCCCGAGGGCGCCATCCTGTGGACCACGCTGGTCGCCAACGCGAAGCTGCTCGACCCGATGCTGGCCAAGCTCGCCTTCGTGTTCGTGCTGATCGGCTTCGGCACCAAGGCCGGCATCTTCCCGATGCACGCCTGGCTGCCGGACGCCCACTCGGAGGCGCCGAGCCCGGTGTCGGCGCTGCTCTCTGGCGTCCTTCTCAAGTGCGCCTTGTTCGTGATCATCCGCTACTACGCGATCACCATCCAGGCGGTCGGGCCCGAGTTCCCGCAGACGCTCCTGCTGATCCTCGGCTTCCTGTCGGTCGGCGTCGCCTCGTTCCTGTTCCTCGTGCAGCAGGACCTCAAGCGCAAGCTCGCCTATTCGAGCGTCGAGCACATCGGCCTGATCCTGCTCGGTCTCGGCTTCGGCGGTCCGCTCGGCATCGGCGCGGCGCTCCTGCACGCCGTCAACCACTCGTTCGCCAAGGCGCTCCTGTTCTGCGGCTCCGGCAACGTGCTGGTGAAGTACGGCAGCCGCGATCTCCGCACCGTCAAGGGCCTCCTGCGCGTCGCCCCCGCATCGGGCGTCCTGATGATGGCGGGAGCGCTGGCGCTCGCCGGCTTCCCGCCCTTCAACGTCTTCGTCAGCGAGTTCATGGTGTTCAGCGCCGGCCTCGGAAGCGGCTGGATCTGGCTCACCATCGCGGCTGCGCTGCTGCTCACCGTCACGGTCGCCGGCTTCGTCCAGATCGTGTCCGGTGCCGTGCTCGGCAAGCCGCCGGAGGCAATCCGCAAGGGCGACGTCGGCGCTGCGACGCTCGCCCCGATGGTCGCCCTGATGGCTCTCGTTCTCGTGTTCGGCGTCGCGATGCCGCGTCCGGTCGGCACGCTGCTCGGCCGCGCCGCCGGCATCGTCGAGGGCAAGGATGCCGCCGTCCTCACGCTGCCGACCCTGACCTACGGCTTCGCGACGCCCCAGAGCGTCCATGCCAGCCGGTGACCCGCGCCCGCTAGGAGAGAACACCATGCACGCGCCACAGATGAAGCCGGACACGGTTCGGGTCGGGTCGGACACGATTGCGGCCCTGCGCGAGAAGCTCCCTCACGCCGTGCTCGACGAGAGCTGGCAGACCGACACCCAGGCGACCCTCACGGTCAAGCTCGACGAGCTGCCGAACGTCGTGTCGACGCTGTATCACGAGCACGACGGCTGGCTCTGCG
This sequence comes from Rhodoplanes elegans, assembly GCF_016653355.1. Taxonomy (GTDB): domain Bacteria; phylum Pseudomonadota; class Alphaproteobacteria; order Rhizobiales; family Xanthobacteraceae; genus Rhodoplanes; species Rhodoplanes elegans. Next base: position 8,000 of record NZ_NHSK01000147.1, read on the forward strand.
TGATGGCCGGCAACGACGAGCGGCAGATCAACGGCAACTTCGCCCTCTACTACGCGCTGTCCATGGAAGGCGCGCAGAAGTCCTTCATCGTGGTGCGGGCAGAGGTATCGCCGGAGCTCGAGGAGTTTCCCTCGGTGACGCCGCTGGTGCCGGCGGCGGTGTGGCACGAGCGCGAGGTGCGCGACATGTTCGGCCTCACGCCCGTCGGGCTGCCGGACGAGCGCCGCCTCGTGCTGCCCGACGACTGGCCGGATCATCTCCATCCGCTGCGCAAGGACGCGATGGACTATCGCCTGCGCCCCGAGCCGACCGGCGACGACGAGACCTATCAGTTCGTAAACGACGCCAAGGGCGAGACCACGGTCGTCCCGCTCGGTCCCCTGCACATCACCTCGGACGAGCCCGGCCACTTCCGTCTGTTCGTCGACGGCGAGGACATCGTCGACGCCGACTACCGCATGTTCTACGTCCATCGCGGCATGGAGAAGGTCGCCGAGACCCGGATGGGCTACAACGAGGTGACCTTCCTGGCCGATCGAGTCTGCGGCATCTGCGGCTACGCCCATTCGGTCGCCTACACGATGTCGATCGAGAACGCGCTCGGCATCGCCGTCCCGGAGCGCGCCCAGGCGATCCGCGCCGTGCTGCTCGAGACCGAGCGGCTGCACAGCCATCTGCTCAATCTCGGCCTCGCCTGTCACTTCGTCGGCTTCGACACCGGCTTCATGCAGTTCTTCCGCGTCCGCGAGAAGGCCATGTACTTGGCCGAGCTGCTCACCGGTGCGCGCAAGACCTACGGGCTCAACCTGATCGGCGGCGTGCGTCGCGACATCCTCGGCGAGCAGAGCGTCGAGACGCTGAAGATCATCGGCGAGCTGCGCGAGGAGGTGACGCGCCTGATCGACATGCTGATGGCGACGCCCAATCTCGAAGGCCGGGTGAAGGGCGTCGGAATCCTCGATCCGGACGTTGCCCGCGCCTACTCGCCGGTCGGCCCGACCGTGCGCGGCAGCGGCCACAAGCGCGACACCCGCGTCGACCACGCCTTCGCGGGCTACAAGTGGGTGAAGCTCGGCATCAACACGGGCGACGGTTGCGACGTGCTCTCGCGCACCCTGGTCCGGGTCGCCGAGTTCTTCGACAGCCTCTCGGTGATCGAGCAGATCCTCGCCGATGCGCCCGCCGGCCCGATTCTCACCGAGGACTTCACGTACGTGCCGCACAAGTTCGCGCTCGGCTTCACCGAGGCGCCGCGCGGCGAGGACGTCCACTGGTCGATGACCGGCGACAATCAGAAGCTCTGGCGCTGGCGCTGCCGCGCATCCACCTACGCGAACTGGCCGGTACTCCGCTACATGCTCCGCGGAAACACGGTGTCCGATGCACCCCTGATCGTCGCGTCGATCGATCCCTGCTACTCGTGCACGGATCGCGTCACGCTCGTCGACGTGAAGAAGGCGACCAGCACCACCGTCCCCTACAAGGAGATGGAACGCTACTGCCGCGAGCGCACCGGCTCGCCGCTGAAGTGAGGGAGACGACGGATGTTCAAGCTTCTGAAGGAAGTCTTCCGCACCGGCGAGGCGACGGTGAAGTACCCGTTCGCGCCCGTGGAGGTCTGCAAGGACTTTCGCGGCAAGCCCGAGCACACGGCCGCGAACTGCATCGCCTGCGCGGCCTGCACGGTGGCGTGCCCGGCGAACGCGCTGAACATGGAGACCGACACGGCCGCCGGCACCCGCACCTGGTCGATCGATTACGGCCGCTGCATCTTCTGCGGCCGCTGCGAGGAGGTCTGCCCGACCGACGCGATCCGGCTCTCGCAGGAGTTCGAGCTCGCGGTGGCGAACAAGGCCGATCTCCAGCGCAAGGCGGTGTTCCGGCTCGCCCGTTGCGTGTGCTGCGGCGAGCCCTTCGCGGCCGAGAAGGAGGTCGCGTACGTCACGGCGCTGATCGAGGCGATGGCGCCGTCGCCCGAGGAAGGTGAGCGCCGCCGCCAGCTCGTCGCCACCTGTCCGTCCTGCAAGCGGGCCAATGACGTCGTGCAGATCAGCGACGCCGCCCTCGTCCGGAGCCTGGAGACCGCTCGATGACCCGCCACATCACCGAAAGCGACGTGAAGGCCGCCGGTCCGTTCGCCAAGATCGACACGCCGGCCGACATCGTTCGCATGAAGGCGGCGCTGCTGAAGGACATTCGCCGCTCGGCCTACGTGTATCGGGTCGATTGCGGCGGCTGCAACGCCTGCGAGATCGAGATCTTCGCCTCGATCACCCCGGTGTTCGACGCCGAGCGGTTCGGCATCAAGGTGGTCGCCTCGCCGCGCCACGCCGACATCCTGTTGTTCACCGGCGCCGTGACGCGGGCGATGCGGATGCCGGCGCTGCGCGCCTACGAGGCGGCGCCCGATCCGAAGATCGTCGTCTCCTACGGCGCCTGCGGCGTGTCGGGCGGCATCTTTCACGACCTCTATTGCGTGTGGGGCGGCACCGACAAGATCCTGCCCGTCGACGTCTACATCCCGGGCTGCCCGCCGACTCCGGCCGCGACCGTCTACGGCTTCGCCGTGGCGCTCGGCCTGCTCGGCCAAAAGCTGAAGGCCGAGACACACGTCCAAGGCGACGACGAGCGGGCGCCGCTCGCGCATCCGGCGGTGCCCTACGACCTGCGCGTCGCGATCGAGCGCGAGGCGCGCCGCATGGCCGGCTATCGCCAGGGCGGCGACATCGCCGAGCGCTTTCTGGTGATGCTCGAGCAGCCCGGCCTCGTGCCGCTGACCGATCGCCTGGACAAGGTCACGGCGAGCGAGCGCGACCCGCGCGTCGCGGAGATCCTCGGCCGGCTCGGCGAGGTGGTGAAGGAGGCGATCGCATGACCGCGGTCTCGGAGGTTGTGCGACAGCCGCGCGGTGGAGCGAGCAAGACGGCCGGCGAGGTCGTCTTCTACCGGCTCTCCTCGAAGCTGCTCGAGCGCGACAGCGACATTCCGGAAAAGGCCCGCGAGGTCGTCTACTACTCGCTGGCGATCGGGCACCATGTCGGCGTGTTCGACTGCTTCACGCCGATCCTGCGCTGCTCGTCGGCGTTCTACGACACGCTGGTCGCCGCGCTGCCCGAGGGCGCCGCGCGGAAGAAGCTGGACGGGCTGCGCCGGTTCGGCGAGATCACCATCGACAAGAGCCATACGCGGCTGCTCGGCGCCGCCATCGCGGCGGTGCGCGGCGAGGTCGGGGCGGAGGAGGGGGCGTGGCTCGACACGCTCGCGGCCTCGCTTGCCGCGATCGAGCGGGAGCCTGCCATCTATCTGATGGGACGGAGGCGATGATGAACGGCGTCGTGCTGACGGTCGGCAACCCGCTGATGGGCGACGACGGCGCCGGCCCGCTCCTCGCCGAGCTTCTGGAAGCCGAGGCGGCGGTGGGCTGGACCGTGATCGACGGCGGCGCCACGCCCGAGAACGTCACCCATGTGGTGCGACGCCACGCGCCCGACCACGTCCTGCTGGTCGACGCCGCCGCCATGGGCCTGCCGCCCGGCGAGATCCGCCGCATCGGCGAGACCCAGGTGGCGGCCAAGTTCATGATCACGACGCACGCGATCCCGCTCGACATCATCGTCGCCTCGCTCGGCGAGACGGTGCCGGAGGTGACGTTCGTCGGCATCCAGCCGGCCCGCGTCGAGTTCTTCGCCGACATGACCCCGGCGGTGCGCGCCGCCGTGGAGCGCCTGCATCGGCAGTTGCGGGAGGGGCGCGATCCGCGCGACATCCCGCCGATCTCGTGAGACGACCGCACCGGGCTCCCCGAGGCGAGCCTGCGCGCGCACCATCAACCCGGACGACGGAATGCAGAGGCAGGAGAGACCCATGGCGGCGGACAACCAGATTTTCGGTTCGGATGCCTATTCGCCCGCGGAGATCCAGGACAAGGTGGAGAAGCTCGGCGTCAAGAAGGCGCGCATGCCCTTCCTGCCAGAGTTCATGCTGGCGATGGTGGCGGGCGGCTCGATCGGGCTCGGCGGCATGTTCTTCACCATCGTGCTCGCCGATCCCACCCTCGGCTTCGCGATCCAGCGCGTTCTCGGCGGCGTCGTGTTCTCGCTCGGCCTCGCGCTGGTGATGATCGGCGGCGCCGAGCTGTTCACCGGCAACTGCCTGATCGTGATGGCCTGGTGGAACGGCCAGATTCGCACCAGCGAGGTGATCAAGAACTGGGCGATCGTCTGGTTCGGCAATCTCGTCGGCGCCCTCGGCCTCGTCTTCCTGGTCGTGATGGCGCACCACCCCGACATGAACAACGGCGCCATCGCGACCGCCGCCGTCAAGCTCGCCGCGAGCAAGATCCAGCCCGACATGGTGACGATCTTCTTCAAGGGCATCCTGTGCAACGTGCTGGTCTGTCTCGGCGTGTGGCTCGCCTATGCGGGCCGCTCCGTCTCCGACAAGATGGCCGGCATGGTGCTGCCGGTCGCCTGCTTCGTCGCCGCCGGCTTCGAGCACTGCATTGCCAACATGTACTTCCTGCCGCTCGCCTGGGTGATCTCCGCGACCGGCCACGTGCCCGCGGGTGTCGACGCCTCGCTGATCACGCTGCCCGGCATCCTGCACAACATCGTCGCGGCGACGCTGGGCAACATCGTCGGCGGCGCCGGCTTCGTCGGCTTCGTCTACTGGGCCATCTACCGCAAGGGTCTCGGCGGCATCACGCCGCTGCCGACTCAGAAGACGCCGTCCGGCGCCGAGCCGACCGGTCCGCGCGTCGCCGCGCGTTGAGCCGACGGCGCCGACGCGCCGGTTCGCCCGCGCCCTGGCGTCTCCCACGGGAGGCGCCGCACCACCCCGACGACGCGAAGGCTCCTCCGATGTCCATCGATCGCTCCACCGCGGTGCGGCCCGCTCTCGTCGACGCCTTCGGTCGGCGGATCTCGTATCTGCGCGTCTCGGTCACGGACCGCTGCAACTATCGCTGCACCTATTGCCTCGGCGATCATCCGGTGTTCGTGCCGAAGCGCGAGGTGCTGAGCCTCGACGAGCTCGACCGGCTGTGCTCCGCCTTCGTGCGCTGCGGCGTGCGGCGGCTGCGTCTCACCGGCGGCGAGCCGCTGACCCGGCGCAACGTCGTCGGCCTCGTCGAGTCGCTGTCGCGCCATCTCGCCGACGGGATGCTCGACGAGATCACCATGACGACCAACGGGGCGCTGCTCGGCCGCTTCGCCGACGCGCTCGCCGCCGCCGGCATGCGCCGCATCAACGTCTCGGTCGACACGCTCGATCCGGCGGTCTTCGCCCGCGTCACCCGCGGCGGCGATCTCCGCGTCGTGCTCGACGGCATCGCGGCCGCGCAGGCGGCCGGGATGGCGGTCAAGATCAACACGGTCGTGCAGGCCGGCGTGAACGATCGCGCGATTCCGGATCTGGTCCGCTTCGCGCACGGGCACGGCATGGACCTCTCGCTGATCGAGACCATGCCGGTCGGCGCCGTCGCGGCCGATCGCGCCGGCGGCTACGTGCCGCTCGACCGCATCCGGGCCGCGCTGGCCGCGCGGTTCACGCTCACCGACCTGCCGGACCGCTCGGGCGGGCCGGCCCGTTACGTGCGGATCGCCGAGATCGGCGGCCGCGTCGGCTTCATCACGCCGATGAGCCACGGCTTCTGCGGCGACTGCAATCGCGTGCGCGTCACCTGCACGGGCCGGCTGGTGCTGTGCCTCGGCCGCAGCGGCGCCGCCGATCTGCGTGCGGCGCTGCGCGCCAGCGAGGGCGACGACGCGCTCGTCGCCGCCATCCACGACGCGATCGGGCAGAAGCCGCAGAGCCACAGCTTCGCGCTGGATCAGCTCGGCCGCCCGGCGATCGTCCGCGGCATGAACGCGACCGGCGGGTGAGGCTGGAGCGGTTCTCGGCTGTGATCAACCGGCCCCGGCTTCGACTCATGCCCGCGGACGCGGGGACTCAGGAGCCGCCCAACGTCGGGCTCTGGAGTCCCGCGTCCGCGGGACACTGAGCGGAGTGTGGGGCGACTTCGGCGGACATCACGCCGGCGCCGGTGGAAGCTGGTGCCCGGCCGCGACCATCACGATCCTTGAAGGGTTCGGAGTGTCGATGCCATCTAGGCGACGTGCAGCTCCGCGCCGGCGATCCGGCCGGCACCCGCATACACGGTGAAGCGGCCGTCGCGGGCGAAGCCGAGCAGGGCGACGTTCGCCTTGGCGGCGAGGCCGATGGCGAGCGAGGTCGGTGCCGACACGGCGGCGATCAGGCCGATGCCGGCGGCCGCCGTCTTGTGCACCATCTCGTAGGAGCAGCGGCTCGACACCAGCACGAAGCGCTCCGAGACGTCGATGGCGTCCGCCGTCACCGCGCCGATCAGCTTGTCGAGCGCGTTGTGGCGGCCGACGTCCTCGCGCAGGGCGACGATGTGGCCGTCGCGATCGGCCAACGCCGCCGCATGCACGGCACCGACCCGGCGGTTGAGAAGCTGGTGAGCCGGCAGCTCGGCCATGGCGCGCCGCACTGCGGCCGGCGCGACGACGAGCGCCGACGTGACCCGGGCCACGGGGCGCAGCGCCTCGCTGAACTGGTCGACGCCGCACAGGCCGCAGCCGGTGCGCCCGGCGAGCGCCCGCTTGCGGGTGGCGAGCGCGAGCGCCCAGTCCTCGTCGATCGTGATCTTCACCTCGATGCCGCGGCCGACCGGGACGACCTCGATCGGTCCGATGTCGGACGGCGCGCCGACGATCCCCTCTGTCAGCGAGAAGCCGCGGCCGAAGTCGTCGAGATCGGCGGGGGTCGCCAGCATCACGGCGAACGTGGTGCCGTTGTAGATCAGCGCGACCGGCACCTCCTCCGCGACGGTCTCGCGGCGCAGCCCGGCGGCCGTCTCGGTGATCAGCAGGCAGTCGTCGATGCGACGGCTCCCCACGGGAGGATCGGCGAGCGCGGCGCCGTCTTGCAATGCGGGCGACATGACCAAGTCCGAAGGTCCGACCATTTTCGGTCGCCCGGATCATCTACAGTATACGGTATGGAATCAATAGGTAGATGTGCGGAAGAAAGGCGGAGAAGTGTTGTATTAAATAGATGGAGTAAGCAATAAGCCAAGTAAATCGACCGATAGAAAATCCCGATCGCGGTCCGTCGTCGCGCCGGCACCGCAGGGGGCGAGGTCGACGAGCAAGAGGTTTCGTGATGTGCACGGTGTGCGGGTGCGGGACGGGGTCGGTCGAGGCAGCGGGCGGGCGCGGCCACGACCATGCGCATGACCATGCGCACGAGCATTCGCATGACCATGACCACGACCATGGGCATGCCCACCAGCACGACCACGACCACGTGCATGCCGACGGGACCGTGCACCGCCACTCGCACAGCCATGCGCATGCTCATGTGCATGTCCACGCGCATCCGCACGATCATGATCATGATCACGAGCGCCTGCACGCCGACGGCGTTCCGCACGAGCACCCGCACGATCACGACCACCATCATCACCATCATCACGTCCACGGGCCGGACGGCGCGTTCGATTACGGCGCGGGCGCCGGGAGCGCGTCGGTGCCGGGCCTGAGCCAGGCCCGGATCGTCAGGATCGAGCGCGACATCCTCGCGCAGAACGATGCGCATGCGCGCGACAACCGCGCCCGGCTCGCGTCGGCCGGCGTGTTCGCCCTCAACCTCGTGTCCAGCCCCGGCTCGGGCAAGACGACGCTGCTGGTGCGCGCCATCCAGGATCTCGCCGGCCGCCTCCCCGTGGTGGTGATCGAGGGCGACCAGCAGACCTCGAACGACGCTGCGCGGATCCGCGCGACCGGCGCACCGGCGATCCAGATCAACACCGGCAAGGGCTGTCATCTCGATGCCCACATGGTTGGCCACGCGCTGGAGCAGCTTCCGCTCGCCGCCGGCGGCGTCCTGTTCGTCGAGAATGTCGGCAATCTCGTCTGCCCGGCGGCGTTCGATCTCGGCGAGGCCCACAAGGTCGTCGTTCTGTCGGTGACCGAGGGCGAGGACAAGCCGCTCAAGTATCCCGACATGTTCGCGGCCGCCGACCTGATGCTCCTGAACAAGTCGGACCTGCTGCCGCATGTCGAGTTCGACGTCGCGGCCTGCGTCGCCAATGCGCTGCGGGTCAATCCGCGGCTGAAGACGCTGGTCGTCTCGGCCCGCACCGGCGAAGGCCTGCAGGCCTTCTACACCTGGCTCGAGGCGGGCGCCGCCGTGGCCAAGGCCGCGGCGCCGGCCGCGCCGCGCGGCTGAGCCACCATGCTGACCGCCTCGCCGATCCCGACCGGAAGCCCCGTGGCGCGCGAGCGCATCCGGGTGCGCGGGGTCGTGCAGGGCGTCGGCATGCGGCCCTTCGTGTTCGGCCTCGCCGAACGTCTGGGCCTTGCCGGCGAGGTGCGCAACGACGCCGAGGGCGTGCTGATCGAGGCCGAGGGAACGTCGCTCGACGCCTTCGTCGCGGCGTTGCGCGAGGAGGCGCCACCCCTCGCCCGCATCGCGGCGGTGGAGCGCATGCCGCTGACGCCGACCGGCGCGGCCGGCTTCGTGATCGGGGCGAGCGTCGCCGGGCGTGCCGCGACACTCGTGCCGGCAGACGCGGCGACCTGCGGCGATTGCCTCGACGAGCTGTTCGACCCGGCGAGCCGTTTCCATCTCTATCCGTTCCTCAACTGCACGCAGTGCGGGCCGCGCTACACCATCACGCGGCGCCTGCCCTACGATCGCCCGAACACCGCAATGGCGGGCTTCCCGATGTGCCCGGCCTGCGCGGCCGCCTACGAGAACCCGCGCGACCGCCGCTTCCATGCCGAGCCGGTGGCGTGCCCGGACTGCGGGCCGCGGTTGAGCCACGCGATCGCGGAGATCGCCACCGCCTTGCAGGCGGGACAGATCGTCGCGCTGAAGGGCATCGGCGGCTTCCATCTGATGTGCGACGCGACCGACGAGGCCGCGGTGGCCGAGTTGCGCCGGCGCAAGCGGCGCGACGCCAAGCCGTTCGCCGTGATGGTAGCGAACGCCGCGTCCCTCGATCTGTTCGCCGTGCCGACCGCCGCCCATGTCGCGCTCGCGACCCGGCCGGCGCGGCCAATCGTGCTGATGCCGCGGCGACCTGATCACGACGGGCTCGCTGCGTCGGTCGCGCCGAACCTCGCCCATGTCGGCCTCGTGCTGCCCTACGCGCCCGTGCACCACCTGCTGTTCCACGCGCTGCTCGGCTCGCCGGAGGACAGCGGCTGGCGGAGCGCGCCACAAGAGATCGCCCTGGTCGCGACCAGCGCCAATCCGGGCGGCGAGCCGCTGGTGATCGACGACGCCGACGCCCGGCGGCGATTGGTCGGGATCGCCGACCTGATCGTCACCCACGACCGGCCGATCGTGGTGCGGGCGGACGACTCGGTGCTGGCCGTGATCGACGGCGCTCCGGCCTTCATCCGCCGCGCCCGCGGCGCCGTGCCCGAGCCGGTCGATCTCGGCCGCGACGGTCCCTGCGTGCTGGCGCTCGGCGCCCATCTCAAGACGACCGTGTGCGTCACGCGCGGTCGCGAAGCCTTCGTGTCCCAGCACGTCGGCAATCTCGACACGGTCGAGACGGTGACGTTCTATCGCGAGACGATCGATCATCTCACGTCGATCCTCGACGTGAGACCCGACGTCGTCGCCTGCGATCTGCATCCCGACTACCGCTCGACCCGCCTCGCCGAGACGCTCGGCCTGCCGGTGGTGCGCGTGCAGCACCACGCCGCGCATGTCGCCGCGATCGCGGCCGAGCACGGGATCGCGGGCCCGGTGCTCGGCGTCGCGCTCGACGGCCACGGCATCGGCACCACGAGCGGCGAGACCGACGGGGCGCCCAGCGGGAACTGGGGCGGCGAGCTGATCGCGGTCGACGGCGCCCGTTGGACGCGGCTCGGCCATCTCGCACCGCTGGCGCTGCCCGGTGGCGACCGCGCCGCGCGAGAGCCGTGGCGCATGGCGGTCGCGGCGCTCGCCGCGATCGGGCGGCGCCACGAGGCGGCTGCGCGATTCCCCGGCATCGCGATCGCAGGCGCGCTGGCGGCGCGCATCGACACTGCGCCGACCACCACCAGCCTCGGCCGTCTGTTCGACGCGGCGGCGGGCCTCCTCGGCCTGCGCACCCATCAGGATCACGAGGGCCAGGCCGCCATGGAGCTCGAGGCGCTGGTCGGCACACCGCGCGCGCTCGTCGACGGCTGGACGCTCGCGAACAGCGTGCTCGACTTTGCGCCGCTGCTCGCTGTCCTCGCCGACATCGCGGATCGCCGCGACGGCGCGGCGCTGTTCCACGGCACGCTGATCGACGGCATCACTGCGTGGATCGTCGAGGCCGCGCAGGCACGCGGGCATCGGACCATCGCGCTCGGCGGCGGCTGCCTGATGAACACGGTGCTGGCCGAGGGCCTCGCGGTGGCGCTGCGGGCGAACGGCCTCGTGCCGCTGCTCGCCCGAAACGTGCCGGCGAACGACGGCGGCCTGTCGCTCGGCCAGGCCTCCATGGCCCGTGCGGCGGCGACCCGAGGCTTCGGCACCGGAGCGACTTGAAGGAGATAAGAAGATGTGCCTCGCGATTCCGGCCCGGGTGACGGCGCTATTGCCCGATCAAATGGCCAAGGTGAGCCTCGACGGCGTCAGCAAGGTGATCTCGGTGGCGCTTCTCGACGACGTCGCGCCGGGCGACTACGTGGTGCTTCACGTGGGGTACGCGCTGGCGAAGATCGACGCCGCCGAAGCGGAGCGCACGCTGGCGCTGCTCGCGCAGGCCGGCGCTGCCGCGGCGGCAGACGCGGAGGCACCGCGATGAAGCATGTCGACGAGTATCGCGACGGCGCGCTGGCGAAGAAGCTCGCGGCGGCGATCGCGGCCGAGGTCGAGCCGGGCCGACGTTATCACTTCATGGAGTTCTGCGGCGGCCACACCCATGCGATCTCGCGCTACGGCATCGAGGACCTGCTGCCCGCCAACTTGCGGATGATCCACGGCCCCGGCTGCCCGGTCTGCGTGCTGCCCGTCGGCCGCATGGACGACGCGATCCGGCTGGCGCAACGGCCCGAGATCACGCTGTGCACCTATGGCGACCTGATGCGGGTGCCGGGCTCGGACGGCGCCAGCCTGCAGAAGGCCAAGGCCGCCGGCGCCGACATCCGCATGGTCTACTCCACCCTCGACGCGCTGAAGCTCGCCGAACAGGAGCCCGGCCGCGAGGTGGTGTTCTTCGCCATCGGCTTCGAGACGACGACGCCGCCGACCGCGGTGGCGATCGAGACGGCGGCGGCGAAGGGGCTGCGCAACTTTTCGATCTTCTGCAACCACGTGCTCACGCCGGCGGCGATCCGCGCCATCATGGAGAGCCCGGAGGCGAAGCGCGGCGAAGTGTCGTTGGACGGCTTCGTCGGCCCGGCGCATGTGTCGACCGTGATCGGCACGGCACCCTACGGCTTCTGTGCGGACGACTACGGCAAGCCCGTGGTGATCGCCGGCTTCGAGCCGCTCGACGTGCTGCACGCGATCCTGATGCTGGTGCGCCAGGTCAACCAGGGGCGCGCCGCGATCGAGAACCAGTACATCCGGGCCGTGACGCCGCACGGCAACGTCAAGGCGCAGGCGCTGGTGGCGAAGCTGTTCGAGCCGCGGGCGAGCTTCGAGTGGCGCGGGCTCGGCGAGGTTCCGCACGGCGCGCTGAAACTGCGCGACGCCTACGCGAGATTCGACGCGGAGACGCGCTTCGGCATCGTCACGGTGCCGGCCAAGGACAATCCGGCCTGCGACTGCGGCGCCATCCTGCGCGGCGTCAAGCGGCCGGCCGACTGCCGGCTGTTCGGCACCGCCTGTACGCCCGAGACGCCGATGGGCTCCTGCATGGTGTCGTCGGAAGGCGCCTGCGCGGCGCACTGGACGTATGGGCGCTTCCGCCAGCACGTCCGCACACGTGATCACGTCGTTCCCGAGAAGGCCCCGGCATGACCATCCACACGCCGCACCCGCGCGCGCGAAAGCTCGACATGAAGAACGACCGGGTCGAGATGACCCATGGCGCCGGCGGCCGCGCCATGGCGCAGCTCATCGCCGACATCTTCGCACCGGCGCTGAGCAATCCCTACCTCGCGCAGGGCAACGACCAGGCCGCGATGCCGCTGCCGGCCGGCGCCGCCGGCGGCACGCTGGTGATGACGACCGACGGCTACGTGGTGTCGCCGCTGTTCTTTCCGGGCGGCGACATCGGCTCGCTCGCCGTGCACGGCACCATCAACGATCTCGCGATGAGCGGCGCGACGCCGCTGTGGCTGTCGGCGAGCTTCATCGTCGAGGAGGGCTTTCCGTTCGCCGATCTCGATCGCATCGCGCGCAGCATGGGCGCTGCCGCCCGTGACGCCGGCGTGCCGGTGGTGACGGGCGATACCAAGGTGGTGGAACGCGGCAAGGCGGACGGCGTGTTCATCACGACGGCCGGCGTCGGCCTGGTGCCGGCCGGGCTCGCGCTGTCGGGCGACCTGGCGCGGCCGGGCGACGCCGTGCTGCTCTCGGGCTCGATCGGCGACCACGGCGTCGCCATCATGTCGAGCCGCGAGAACCTGGAGTTCGAGACGGCGATCGTCTCCGACTCGGCGGCGCTGCACGGGCTGGTCGTCGACATGGTGAACGTCGCCGGTCCGCATCTCAAGCTGATGCGCGACCCGACCCGCGGCGGGCTGGCCGCGACCTTGAACGAGATCGCGCACCAGTCCGGCGTCGGCATCACGATCGCCGAGGAGGCGATCCCGGTGAAGCCCGAGGTCGCCGCCGCCTGCGAGCTCCTCGGCCTCGAGCCGCTCAACGTCGCCAACGAGGGCAAGCTCGTCGCCGTCGTCGCGGCCGGGGGGGCCGACGCGCTGCTCGGCGCTATGAAGGCGCATCCGCTCGGCCGCGACGCGGCGATCATCGGCCACGTGACCGACGATCCGAACCGCTTCGTCCAGATGACGACCAGTTTCGGCGGCGGCCGCATCGTCGACTGGCTCGCCGGCGAGCAGCTCCCGCGAATCTGCTGAAAGCGCCCGCCATGACCTCGCCCAACACGGTGCTGGTGGTCGACGACGAGGTCCGCTCGGTGGAGTCGATCCGCCGCGTGCTGGCCGACGAGTTCGAGGTGATCGGCGCGCGCGACGCCGCCGAGGCCGAGACCGTGCTGGCCGGCGAGATGGTGCAGGTGATCCTGTGCGATCAGCGCATGCCGGGCGAGACCGGCGTCGCCTTCCTCAAGCGCGTGCGCGACCAGTGGCCCGATCCGGTGCGCCTGATGATCTCCGGCTACATGGACTCGGAGGACATCATCGCCGGCATCAACGAGGCCGGCATCTATCAGTTCATTACCAAGCCGTGGCAGCCCGATCGGCTGATCGAGAGCGTGCGCGAGGCGGCCGCGCTGTTCCGCCTGCAGAAGGAGGCCGGCGGCGTCGGGGTCGAGGCGAAGCCGAGCGAGGCGCGGCTGCGCAGCGTCGTCGCCGCCCGCCGCGGCGCCGAGCGCGCCGGCTCGGGCTTCGACGCCATCGTGCACGCGCCCGAGAGCCCGATCGCCGAGGTGATCGAGCTCGCCCGCCGCGCCACCGAGTACGACATCTCGGTGCTCATCACGGGCGCCTCCGGCACCGGCAAGGAGCTCTTGGCACGCGCCATCCATCACGGCTCGGGCCGCGCCGGCAAGCCCTTCGTGGTGGAGAACTGCGGCGCGCTGCCCGATCAGCTCCTGGAGAGCGAGCTGTTCGGCTGCAAGAAGGGCGCCTTCACGGGCGCCTATCAGGATCGCATCGGCCTGTTCGAGGTCGCCGACGGCGGCACCATCTTCCTCGACGAGATCGGCGAAACATCGCCGTCGTTCCAGGTGAAGCTCCTGCGCGTCCTGCAGGAGGGCGAGATCCGGCCGCTCGGCGCCCAGCGCCCGCGCAAGGTTGACGTGCGGGTCGTCTCCGCCACCAACCGCGATCTCGAGACCGAGGTGGCGGCCGGCCGCTTCCGCCGCGATCTCTACTACCGGCTCGCCGCCTTTCCGCTGCACGTGCCGGCACTCGCCGACCGGCCGATGGACATCCCGCCGATCGCCGCCCGCATCCTGCGCGGCGTCAACCAGTCGTTCCACCGCGCCGTCGCCGGCTTCCTGCCCGAGACGCTGCGGCGGATGGCGGCCTACGACTGGCCCGGCAACGTGCGCGAACTGCACAACGAGATCCAGCGCATGGTCGCGCTCTCCGACAACGACCTGCCGCTCGGCCCGCATCTGCTGTCGCGTCGCATCCAGCATCCGGTGCGGTCCGACGTCGCCGCGGGCGCCGGAAACCTGAAGGACCGCATCGAGGCGCTGGAGAAGGCGCAGATCCAGGAGGCGCTGGAGCGCTGCGACGGCAACATCAGCCGGGTCGCCGGCCATCTCGGGCTCTCACGCGTCGGCCTGCGGGCGAAGATGCAACGGCTCGGCCTGCAGCGGCGCAACAGCCATGGGGCGCGCGATGGGCACTGACGGCCGCCGCGGCCGGCCCCCTGCCCCACCGCGCGAGAGTCCGCGCCCTCCCGAGGCGCCGCGGCCGAAATCGCTCGTCGCCCACATGGCCCGTGACGGCACCATCACGCTCGACGGCGACCAGGAGCGCGTCTGGATCGAGGTGATCGACAAGATCGACGAGGTCTACTCGGATCTGCTCCGCTACGAGAGCGACCTCGAACGCAAGAACACGGCGCTGGAGGAGGCGCAGGCCTTCATCGCCAGCGTGCTCGCCTCGGTGTCCGACATTCTGGTGGTGGTCGACGAGCGCGCCGCCGTGGTGCAGGTCAACGCCGCCTTCGAGCGGCTGGTCGGCGAGGGCGAGGCCGCGCTGGTCGGCCGCTCGCTGCTCGACATCGTCGATCCGCAGGACCGCCGGGCGCTCGTCGACGCGCTCTCCCGCGGCGCCGGCACGGGCGAGGTCGAGGTGCGGTTCCGCACGGCGACCGGCCTCTCCGACCTGATGACGATCGCCGCCTCGGTGCGGCGCGGCCGCACCGGACGTCGCGCCGGCGCCGTGCTCACCGGCCGCCCGATCGGCGAGCTGCGGCGCGCCTATGTGGCGCTCGACAAGGCGCATCGCGACCTTCAGGACGCCCAGCGCACCCTCGTCGAGCAGGAGAAGATGGCGAGCATCGGCCGGCTCGTCGCCGGCGTCGCCCACGAGCTGAACAACCCGATCAGCTTCGTCTACGGCAATCTCCACACCCTGGTGCGCTATCGCGCCGCCATCGCGCGCTATCTCGAGGCCGTGCACGACGCTCCGCAGTCGCTGCACATCGAGCGGCTGCGCCGCGAGCTGAAGATCGACGCCGTGCTGGCCGATCTCGAACCGCTGGTCGACGGGACGCTCGAAGGCGCGGTGCGCATCAGCGAGATCGTGCGCAACCTCCGCCGGTTGTCCTTCGCGAGCCCGCGCGAGCGCCACGCCGTCGACCTGGAGGCGACGGTGCGCACCGCCGTCCAGTGGGCGCAACGCGCCAAGCCGGGCGCCGGCGCCGTGACGCTCGTCATCGCGGCCGGCGTCTGTGCGATCGGCGACGAGGGCAAGATCCACCAGGTCGTCGTCAATCTGGTCGACAACGCGCTGGATGCCGTCGCATCGGTCGCCGAGCCCGAGGTCGTGGTGACGCTGTCGGCCGAGGGCGGCGAGGCCGTGATCACGGTCGCCGACAACGGCCCCGGCATCGATCCGGCGATCACCGACAAGGTGTTGGAACCGTTCTTCACCACCAAGCCGGTCGGCAAGGGCACCGGCCTCGGCCTGTGGATCTCCTACGCGATCGTCACCGAGCACGGCGGCTCGCTGGCCGTCGGCCGCGGGACCTCGGGCGGCGCCCGGGTCACGGTGCGGCTGCCGGCCTGCCCGGCCGCAACCGCCTCGTGACAGGGCGCCGGGACCTCACTTCGCCAACGCATCGCCGAGCCGGCGCGCGTTCTCGCGGAACACGGCGAGCAGATCCTGGTCGGCGCCGGGGAAGTTGATCAGCGCGACCTGCCGGGCGCCGGTCGCCTCGGCGATGGTGCGGCCGGCCGACGGCGCGCCCTCGCGCTCGGAATGGGCGTTCTTCACCACGACGTCGGGCGCCTTCGCGACCAGCTCGGCGAGCTGCGCCGGCTGCAGCGGGCCGGGCCCGTAGAGGCCGACCACCTCGAGCCCGGCGAGCTCGGCCCACGGCCGCATGAATCGCTGCACCACCGCTTTCGGCCGCGCATCGCCGCGCCGCGCCGTCGTGTCCGCGACGAGCTGCGCGTAAGCCTCGTCGAAGCCGCGCAGCCAGGCGGTCGCGGCGGCGGTCGTGCCGAACGCCTGCCCGAGCCGCGTCACCTCCGAGCGCACCGTCTCCGGCGCGTTGACGAGGTCGAGCGTGATCACGGTCGCGGCGCTGCCGGCCGCCTCGCGCAGCCGCCGGGCGAAGCCGTCGAACGGCGCCATCACGACGAAATTCGCGTCCGCCACCGCGGCGAGGTCCGACGGCTTCGGGTCGTAGTCGGGCGGATGCGGCACGCTCGCCGGCGCCACCACGGTGATCCGTGTCGCCCCGGCCGCGCGCGCGAAGGCCGCCGCCCAGGCGGTCGAGGCGACGACTTTTGGGCCGTCACCGGCGAGCGTCGCTGCGCCCTGCTGGGTCGACGCGGGCGACGGAAGCATCGCCGCGACGGCAAGCACGAGAGCGGGAAGAACGAGGGCGGCAAGGACGAAACGTCTCATCTGGCTTTTCCGACCATGAAGGTGAGAAGCGTGATCAGGCCCGAGCACAGGACCAGGACCGGCCCGGGCGGCTGGTCGATCAGGAGCGCGACCGAGAAGCCGAGGACGTTGCCGGCGAGCCCGAAGCCGATCGCCCAGGCGACCATGCGATCGAAGGAGCTCGCCACGTTGCGGGCGGCGAGCGCCGGCAGCAGCGTCACGGCGTCGACCAGCAGCGCGCCGGTCAGCGGCAGCGCCGCCGCGATGGCGACCGCGACGACGACCAGCAGCAGCATCGCGAGCCCGTCGACCCGGATGCCGGAGCAGCGCGCCAGCTCCATGTCGAACAGCATCAGGGCGAGCGGCCGGCGGAAGCGCAGATAGACGGCGAGCACGGCGGCCGCGAGCACGGCCAGGATCGTCAGCTCGCGCGGGCCCACGGCGAGCAGCGATCCCCACAGCAGCTCGAAGGCTCCGGCGGCGTTGACGCCCGACAGCGACAGCATCAGCAGCGCGGCGGCGATCGCCATGGTCATCAACAGCGCCATCGGCCCGGACAGGCCGCCGCGCCGACCCGCGAACGGCGCGAGCGACGCGCCGGCGAGGCCGCACAGCACGATCGCGCACGCCATCGGATCGAGGCCGGTGAGCAGGCCGAGGCCGACGCCGAGCAGCGCCACGTGCATCATGGCGAAGCGGGCCGTGACGATGTCGAGGCCGATGATGAACACGCCGACCACCGGCAGGGCGGCGCCGGCGACCAGCAGGGCCGCCACCGCGCGATGCACGGCGGGCAGCGCCAGCACGGCCGCCAAGCTTTCGGCGGTCACGCCCGCCACTCGCGCAACCGGCCGTCCGCCATCTCGACCACCCGGTCGCACTGGTCGGCGATGGTCTTGTCGTGGGTGGCGACCAGGACGCTGACCGGAAGCTCGCGCAGCATCGCCGCGACCGTGTCGCGGGTGGCGAAGTCGAGCGCCGCGGTCGGCTCGTCGGCGAGCAGCAGGCGCCCGCCCCGGGCGACGGCGCCGAAGGCGCGGGCCAGGAAGCAGCGCTGGAGCTGGCCGCCCGAGAGCGCGTGCAGCGGCCGGGCTCCGAGCTGGACGATCCCGAGCCGCGCGGCCGCCGCGCCCGCCGCGTCGCGATCGCCGCTGGAGGCGAGCAGCTCGTCGACGGTCAGCGGGAAGCGGCCGATCGCCTGCCGCTGTGGCACCCACGGCGCCAGCCGGCGCCGCTCGTCCCAGTCGACGCGGCTCGTCGCCACCTTGCCGTCGAGCGCCACGCGCCCACCGATGGCGGGCTGGAGCCCGAGGATCGCCCGCAGCAGCGTCGACTTGCCGGCCCCGTTGGCGCCGACCAGCGCGACGTGCTCGCCCGGATGAATCGTCATCGCGGCGCGATCGACGGCGGCGAGCCCGGAAAGGCGGCAGCTCAGGTCGGTGATATCGAGGTGGGCGCCGAGGGGCGGCTGCACGCCGACGTTCGACGCGAGAGCCGCGGCCCCGCCGAGGGTCATGTCGCCATCGAGGGTGGAACAGTCGAACATGGCTCGTGCGGATGTCCGGCGCGGCGAATCCCGCGGCCCGATCCGGGCTCGCGGAGTGCGGAATTCTATGTATGAACTTTTTCAGAAGTTATCATATGGTGCCCACACGGTCCAGCGCAGGCGGTGCGGAGCGGACCACCCAGGAGGCGCATGCGGGCTCCGCCCGGCGCCGCGATCGGAGGCGGAGCATGGAGCGAGACGTGACGGATCAGGCGGACGCGGCCGGCGTCCCGGAGATCAAGTCGATCGCGTTCGACGGGATCGACCTGCCCTACGCGCTGCTGCTGAAGGGACCGCCGGAGACCAAGTCGTTCCGCTCCGGGCTCGTCACGCTGGCCCCCGGCAAGTCGATCGGCGTGCACAACAGCGGCATCAACGAGGAGATGCTGGTGCCGCTCGAAGGCGAAGGCGAGCTGAGGTTTCCCGATCGTCCAGCGCTCGCGCTGCGGCCCGGCGTCGTCACCTACGCGCCGGCCCATTCCGAGCACGACGTGATCAACACCGGCACCGGCCGGCTGCGCTACATCTTCATCCTGGCACGGACGGAGTGACGCTCACGATTTTCGCGCGACGCGAACGCTAGCCGGCGCGGCCGCGGCGCTTGGGCGCGGCACCACGGCGGGACGGGCCGGCGTCGTCATGGCCGTGCGGGTGGTGATGCGCGTGATCGTGCGTGTGGGGATGCGCATGATCGTGGGCGTGCGGATGCCCGTGGCCGGCGTGGTCGTGCGCCCCCGGCGACTCCGGCACGATGTAGAGATGCCCGTGCCGCACCCCGCGCTGGGTGATGACGCTGTCGGCGAAGGCCGAGACGTCGCTCATCGGCCCGCGCAGCACCGCGACCTCCAGGCAGTCGTCGTGCGACAGATGCACGTGCATGGTGGCGATCGACAGGTCGTGGTGATCGTGTTGCCGCGACGTCAGCCGGCGGGCGAGGTCGCGAGTCTCGTGCTCGTAGACATAGGCGAGCGCCGCGAAGCACGGCTCGGTGCCGGACTGCCGGGTGCGCTCGCTCGCCTCGGCCTGGCGGACCATGTCGCGGATCGCCTCCGACCGGTTCTGATAGCCGCGTCGCACGCACAGCGCGTCGAGCGCTTCGAGAAGATCGTCGTCGATCGCGATCGTGACCCGCTGCATCGAGACACCCCCCTGTCGGCCACCGGTGCCGGTCCGCCGCCGGTCGGATGCCGGCCGCCGCGACCGTAGGACGCCGGCCCCGGCTTGTCACGGCCGCCGCCGCGACAGGACCCGGGGCGAGCGTTCGGCAAAAAGGGTGGCTGGGGCGCCTGGATTCGAACCAGGGAATGGCGGAATCAAAATCCGCTGCCTTACCACTTGGCTACGCCCCAAGGCGGCGGCCTTTCGCGGGCGCGACCATACTGAGACGCCCGGTCCGGATCAACAGAGCGGTTGCACGGCCGGCGGAATTTCGCGAACCGGGCCGGCGCGATGTCCGAACCGCCGCACGGCCGCTCGGCGTCCGGCGGCCCTGCGACACGCCTCCCGCGGGCGGCGCGCCCGGCCGGCACGCGCCGGCCGCGAAGATTCTTTTGACACCAGGGCACCGACAACGCGATATGGTTGAAATTCCATCGCCGATGCATCCGATGACGACCCTGTACATCACTCATCCGGCCGCCCTCGACCACATCCCGCCGCTCGGCCATCCCGAGCGGCCCGACCGTATTCGCGTGGTCGACCGCGTGCTCGAGCAGGAGGCGTTCCAGTCGCTCGCCCGCGACCAGGCGCCGGTCTGCGCGATCGACCGCATCGCGCTCTGCCACACCCAGGACTACATCGACGCGATCCGCGAGGCGGCGCCGACCGAGGGCATGGTCCAGCTCGACTCCGACACCTCGATGTCGCCCGGCACCTACGAGGCGGCGCTGCGCGCCGTCGGCGGCGCCGTGCTGGCCGTCGACGAGGTGATGACCGGCCGGGTCGCCAATGCCTTCTGCGCGATGCGGCCGCCCGGCCACCACGCCGAGATCACCCAGCCGATGGGGTTCTGCTTCTTCAACAACGCCGCGATCGCGGCCCGCCACGCCCGCGACCGGCACGGCGCCGAGCGGGTCGCCGTCATCGACTTCGACGTCCATCACGGCAACGGCACCCAGGACATCCTGTGGGCCGACCGCAACGTGATGTACTGCTCGACCCACGAGATGCCGCTCTATCCCGGGACCGGTGCCGCCTCCGAGCGCGGCGAGCACGGCACCATCGTCAACGCGCCGTTGCGGGCCGGCGACGGCGGCGACGAGTTCCAGGAGGCGTTCGAGAGCGTGATCATCCCGCGCCTGCTCGGCTTCCGGCCCGACCTCGTGGTGCTCTC
Source organism: Rhodoplanes elegans (assembly GCF_016653355.1). Taxonomy (GTDB): domain Bacteria; phylum Pseudomonadota; class Alphaproteobacteria; order Rhizobiales; family Xanthobacteraceae; genus Rhodoplanes; species Rhodoplanes elegans. The sequence continues at coordinate 28,596 of NZ_NHSK01000147.1, forward strand.
CGCCGGCTTCGACGCCCACATGCGCGACCCGCTCGCCAACATCAACCTGCTGGAGCCCGACTACACCTGGGTGACCAAGCGGATGATGGACGTCGCCGACACCTGCTGCGGCGGCCGGCTCGTCTCGCTCCTGGAAGGCGGCTACGACCTGCAGGGCCTCGCCCGCTCGGTCGCCGTGCACGTCACGGCGCTGATGCGCGGCTGAGTGGTGCCGCCACGCGGCCGGCCGTCGCACCGCGCCGGCCTACCCGGACGCCGACACCGAATACCGCAAATTCGACGCAAGTGTCCGGCAGGCGAGAGACGGGACGATCATCGTCGGGGCGAGGGCGTGGCGGCGAAAGTGACGGGACACGGCGGACCGGGCGCCGCTCGATCGGCAGCATCGACAGCATCGGCAGTGCAGACGACGCCGCGGCGGCACGCCGGGCTGCTCGCCATCGGACTCGCGGCCGTGGCGATCGGGCTCGGCGGCTGCAGCCTGAGCGGCCCGTTCTTCGACGACTCCTACGAAAAGGCCAGGGTGCTGTCGCCCGAACCGGTACCGCCCTATCGCAAGCTCGTCGCCGTCGCCATGAAGGAGCTGAGCACGCCGATCGAGGCGGCCGGCCTCTCGATCTCCGAGCCGCGCTGGATCGAGCGCATCGGCGGGCCGGCCTGGATCGTCTGCCTGCGCTCCGACCCCAAGGCCGTCCACGCGGTCTACTATGCGTTCTTCATCCAGAAGGAGAAGGTGACGGACTCCCGCACCGCGATCGGCACCGACCGCTGCGTGCACCAGGAGTTCGTCCCGTTCGACGTCGCCGCGGTCCCGATCGACAAGCCGACGGCCGAGCCCGCATCGGCGCGGGCCCGGTAAGCGTCGGCGTCTGCCCCGTGTCCCGGCCGCGTACCCCGGACCAGGTGCATCAGACCGAAGGGCTGATGCACCGCAGAGCCGGGGCCCAGGGGCGGCACGGCGAGCCATCGCTGGCGCTAATCTGGTCGCTCTGGGTCCCGGGTCACGGCGCGATGCGTCGCGCCCGGGACACGAGGCTCGGTCCCGGCGGAGCCGGGGTGACAAAGCCGCGCTATTTGTTCAGCACCGCGGGATTGACGCAGGTGTCGGGGGCTTCGCCCGACAGCACCTTGACGATGTTGGCGACCGCGATGCGGCCCATGTTCATCCGCGTCTCCGGCGTCGCCGAGGCGATGTGCGGCACGAGGATCACGTTGTCGAGGCCGAGGAGCTCGGGCTCGACCGCCGGCTCGTTCTCGAACACGTCGAGCGCGGCGCCCCAGATCACCTTGTCCTTCAGAGCGCGCGCCAGCGCCTTCTCGTCGACCACCGGCCCGCGCGCCGCGTTGATCAGCACCGCGGTCGGCTTCATGGCGGCGAGCTCCTTCTCGCCGATCCAGTGACGGGTCTCCGGCATCAGCGGCACGTGCAGCGTGACGTAGTCGGATTCGGCCAGCAGGGTCGCCTTGTCGACGAAGCGCGCCCCGACGCTCTTCTCGAAATCCGGATCGGGCTTCACGTCGGTGTAGAGGATTTTCATGCCGAAGGCCGCCGCCTTGCGGGCGACGTTCTTGCCGATACGGCCGGCGCCGGCGAGGCCGAGCGTCCTGCCGTCGACGTCGAGCCCCATGAAGAACAGCGGCGCCCAGCTTCCCCACTTGCCGGCGCGCACGAACTTGTCCGCCTCGACGATGCGGCGCGCCATGGAGAGCATCAGCGTGATGGTGTGGGTCGCGGTGGCATCGTCGAGAACGCCCGGCGTGTTGGTCAGGATGACGCCACGCTGCGTCGCCGCGGCGACGTCGAAGTTGTTGTAGCCGACGGCGAAGTTCGCGACGATCTTGCACTGCGGCCCGGCGGCGTCCAACACCTCGCCGTCGATCGTGTCGGTCAGCATCGACAGGACGGCGTCCTTGCCGGCGACCTTCTGCTTCAGCTCGTCCTTGGTGTAGGCGCGGTCGTCCGGGTTGATCTCGACGTCGAAGCGCTCGCGCAGGCGATCGATGTTCTCCTGCTGGATCATGCGCGTGACGAGGACTTTCGGCTTGGACATGGAGGGTTCGGTCCTTGGCTCGTTCGACATTGGTGGGCGCCGCAGCGCCGGGCGGGCGGGCCCCGGTCCAGGGTCCGCCCGAAAGGTCTTCGGATGATCTCGCCGCCGCGGCTCAGAGCGCGTCGCGGCCGACGAGATCGGCGAGGGCGTGGACGATCGCCTGATCCTCCTCCGACTTCAAGCCGCTGACGCCGACGCCGCCGATCACGGCGCCGTCGGCGCTCTTGAGCACGGCGCCGCCCGGCAACGACGTGATCTTCTCGTCGCAGAAGTCGCGGGCCGTCACCTGCTCGCGATGCAGCCGCTCCAGGAAGGCGTCGGTGTGCACGCCGAGGCGTGCGGCCGAGTAGGCCTTTCCGATGGCGATCTGGATCGAGCGCAGCGGCGCCCCGTCCATCCGCGAGAAGCCGACGAGATGGCCGGTCCCGTCGACGACGGCGACGCAGATCGGGCGCTTGTAGTCGGCGACGGCCTGGCCGATCGCCCGGGCGATCATCGCATCGGCGGCGTCGCGGTTGATGCTGTTCATGATGAAACTCCGGCTTCTGGTTCACGTCACTCGGCCGGCGCCGCACCGGCGGTCGCCGGCGCCGCGGCGGGAGCCGCACCGGGCGTCGCCGCCTGCCCGGCGGCGGCGCGCTGCTTCTGCACCCGGTTGTACATCCACGAGGTGAGGATCGGAGTCAAAACCGCGGTGACGATCACCGAGGCGGCAACCTGGATGGTGGCGATCGGAGCGATCGCCGCATAGGTCGGATCCGCCATGGCGACCGCCTTCGGCACCGCCGCGGAGTTGCCGGCCGTGCTCGACGCCGCCGCACCGGCGATGCCCGAGCCGCCGAGCAGCTTGTCGGCCGCGATGCAGCACAGGCCGGTGATCACCAGCGTCATGAGGCCGAGCACGACGCCGAGCAGGCCGCCGTTGACGACGTTCATCAGGTTGATGTTCTGGCCGAGCGTGAAGGCCATGAAGGGCACGATGATCGGCTCGTGCGAGCCGAAGAACTCGCGCAGATCCTCGTCCAGATTGGCCAGGATGGCGCCGGCCATGATCGGCGCGATCACCGACACCATGGTCATCCACGGGATGTTGGCGAGGCCGGCCCCGACCAGGATGATCATGGTCAGGAACGGGCCGGTCTCGATGCTCTGCGGCACGTAGGTCCCGGCATCCTCCTTGTCGCCCATGGCGCTGGTGAGCGCCAGGAACATGCCGCCGTTGGTGTCGCTCATCGCGACCAGGAGCGCGAGCGTCGACAGGCCGAACAGGTCGCCGCCGAGGAAATAGGCGACCGACAGCGCGATCGTGGTGGCGATGCCGACCTTGGCGACCAGGATGCCGAAGCCGCGCTTGAGCATGCGCGGCGCGGTCCTCAGCGTCATCTTGGTGCCGGCCGTGAACAGGAACATGCCGAGCACGGTGGGATAGCCGACGCCGCTGAGCGCCTCGGTGAAGCCGCCGATCTTCAGGAGATTCGGCGTGAAGGTGTTGATCGCCATGCCGAGGAACAGCGGCACGACCATCAGCCCACCCGGGACCTTGTTGATGGCTTTCAGAATCTTCATGACCAGCTCCGAGACGATGTCGCGATGGGCCGGGACGGCGGACGTCGCCCGGCGGCACGGGGGTCGTCGGATCACGCGCAGGCGCAAGCGGCGCGCCGCGACGGGCGGCGCGTTCGACGAGCTGATGATTTGATTCGATGACGAGGCGGTGGCGGGGGCGTGCTCGCCCGCCTCGAGTGCCCTTCATTCGTGACCCGGCGGAAAGCTACGCCGGCCGGTGCGGCATGAATATCCGTAAGTATGACCTTTTCGGTATGGCGGACCCGCCCGAACGCGCGGCGTTCCTCGCTTTTCTACTGATTAGCAAATCGTGATTTTCGCGCTCTCGCGCGCCGGCGCGTGAGAGATCGCGGCTGCCCGCCCACCAGCGCGTGCGGCCGGCCGGACCGGACTCGATTTCGAGGTCGCTCGTGAATTCGCAAAACGCCGCGTGCGCTCGGCCATCCGGCGCGGCCGGGCCGAATCGGATGCGGGCGACTCCGACAAGCGGAGCCGCCCGCGATCTCGTAGGCCGGACATCAGGTCAGGTGCCGACCATCAGCTGTTGATGTAGGGGACGAGCGGCAGCAGCGTCATGGCACCGAGCAGTGCGAGGGCGGCCCGGTCGAGCAGGCTGGCTTGGCTGAAGTAGCGCATCGGCTTCTCCTCTCGGTGATTGATGATCGGTTTACGGGGTTGCGTCCGGACCGGATCACCGCCCAGAGGCTGCGGCAGGCGGTCGCAGCATACCGCAACGTCGTCCGACGCGAATCATCGCTGCCGGGGTCCGGGAGACGAGGGCCGACCGTCGGCCGAGCGACGGAGCCGAGCGATGCAGATGTGCCCATGTCCCGGGCTCTCGCGCGTGCGGCTTGACGCTGGGCACGTCCGGTGGTCGCTTCGGTTGTGGCACGACTCGAGTTCAGGGGCCGCGATGTCCACGGAGAGCGATCTTCGCGAGAAGCTGCAGAAGATCGAAGCGCTGTTCGCAGGCGCCAAGACGCCGGGCGAGCGAATCGCCGCCGAGGCCGCCCTGCAGCGCGTCCACACCCGGCTGGCGGATGCCCGGCGCGACGCACCGCGGCCCGAGCTGCGCGGCGTGTCGGCGGATTCGATCCTCACCCATCTGCTCGTCGGGCTGTATCGGCGGGTCCACCCCGGCGCCCTGATCGGCGGCCTCGCCGCGATGATCGGCTGGAGCATGCTGACCGGCGACACCTCGTGGACCGGCAACACGCTGGTGTTCCTGATCGGCACGATCGGCACCCGCCGCTACATCCGCCGCGTCTTCGCCCCGTGGTGAGCGCGCCGACGCGGGCGACACGCCCCTCGCCGCGGCGCCTGCCGGCCGCCCTGCTGATGCTCGCGATCCTGTTGTCCCCCGCCGCCGCCGCG
>NZ_NHSK01000148.1 GCF_016653355.1 Rhodoplanes elegans
ACCTACGACGACATCGTCGACGCCGCCTGCGACGCTTGGCGACGCCTCGTCGCACAGCCGAACACGATCACCTCGATCGGACGCCGCGCATGGGCGCACATCGGTCAATCATGAGGGCCGTTGGTATGACGAGACCTGTGCGCGGGTTGCGAAATCGACTGATTTTCGCGGTTTTCGCTATCGACCGCAGAGATGAGGCGGATCGGCGGGCGTGGTGGCGTTCAAGCTCGCTGGTTCGGCTCGGATGGCCATTACGATCCACATCGACATCGCCGCCGTGGCGGTGTCACGTCCGCCCGATTGGGTCAGGCGGCGGTCGTGATGGCCATCGCCCGTTTCAGATTGTAGGCGATGGCGGTGAGGTGGATTTGGAGCGTCGCCTTGGCCATTCCGCGCCATCGCATGCGACGCAGTCCATAGCTGCGCTTCCACGTCCCGAAGATCTTCTCGATCCTTTGCCTGATCCGGTGGATCGGCCGGTTCCAGGCGTCGAGCCGGGCGAGAGTCTCGGCCTCGTCGCGACCCCACATGCTGGTCGCAGCGATCCGTGGCGTGCCGCCCTTGGCGCGAACGGCGTCACCGAAGTGGCGTCCTCTGTAGGCACTGTCGGCGAAGACCTCACCTGGATCGTCCGGCACGGCCGCGGGACCGGCTTTGCTGTCGGCGACATTGGCCGAGGTCACGGCGATCTGTTCGACGAGACTGGTGTCCGCATCGGCCCCGACATGCGCCTTGAACCCGTGCACGGCCGGCTTGCCGCGGCGCCCGACCCATCGCGCCTCGCCGTCTTGTTTGCTCGCCGACTCGATGATGGTCGCATCGACCAGCGTCCCGGTCTTCACCGTGATCGTCTTCGCGGCGAGTTGATCCGTGATCGTCGCGAACAGCGTTCGCTCCAGACCATGTGTCGCGAGCGCCTTGCGGAACCGGACGAAGGCGGTTCGCTCCGGTGTGGGCTCACTGGCCGAAAACCCACAGAAGCGCCGGAACGAGGCGCGATCGTCCAGGGCCTCGGCGAGCTTGATGTCGGACAAGTCGTACCAGACCGCGATCAGCAGCGCCTTGAACAGGGCCAGCGGCGGCCACGCCGGCTCTCCCTTTGCTGCGCACGAGATCACGTCGAGGTCTCGCGCGATTGGAACCCAGTCGATAAGCGCCGCCAGCGCGTCGAGTGACGACCGGCCGCGACTTGGTCCAGAACCGAGTTGAAGCGTCTCCTGACCGATCCGCCGCCGTGACATCGCCCACTCCCGACCCGCTCTGCCGATCAGCGAGTCAGAGATTCGGTGCGTCGTCCAGAGCTATCCGCGCACAGGTCTCATGACAGGCGCCACCCTGCATTAACAACTACGGAGCAGACAAAGCGTTCGCCATCGCCGGCAGCTAGAGCGGTTCCCGATCTGAGTGAATCCCGCGGGATTCCCAAATCGGCTCGAAGATGATTCAAGCTGTCTGCCGGGAACGGAGGCCGGCAGGCATGTCACGAGCCCTTTCTCTCGATCTGCGAACGCGGGTTCTGAAGGCGGTGGCCGATGGGATGTCACACCGGCAGGCCGGTGAGCGGTTCGGCGTCAGTGCGGCGAGCGTCAGCAGGTGGAGACGGCGAGTCGAAATCCAAGGAGACGCCCGACCCAAGGCGCTCGGGGGCGATCGCCGGTCTGGCCGGATCGAGGCCTGCAAGAACCTGATCCTGGGCGCGCTCGCCGAGACGCCCGACATCACCATCGAGGAGCTTCGTCGGAGCCTCGCGAGCCAGGGGCACACGTTCGGCTTCGGCACGATCCAAAGATTCTTCGATCGTCACCGGATCACGCGCAAAAAAAGACCGGGCATGCCAGCGAGCAGGATCGTCCCGATATCGTGAGGCGCCGGCAGGCCTGGTTCGACGGCCAGCTCGACCTCGACCCCGAGCGGCTGGTGTTCATCGACGAGACGTGGGCCTCGACCAACATGGCCCGGCGCTACGGCCGGGCGCCGCGAGGCGAGCGCCTGCGGGTCGGTATTCCGCATGGACACTGGAAGACGACCACGTTCGTGGCCGGGCTCACCTGCCGAGGCATGATCGCTCCGTTCGTCCTCGACGGCGCGATCAACCGCGATGCCTTCGACACCTATGTCGCGTGCGTTCTCGTTCCGGCGCTCAGGCCCGGTGACGTCGTCATCATGGACAATCTCTCGAGCCACAAGGGCGCCGCGGTCCGCGCCATGATCGAGGCGGTCGGTGCGAGCCTTCTCTACCTGCCGCCCTACAGCCCCGACTTCAATCCGATCGAAAACGCCTTCTCCAAATTGAAGGCCCATCTCCGCAAGGCCGCCGAGCGAACCGTCGACGGCCTCTGGACCGCAATCGGCGGCCTCGTCCGCACCTTCACACCCAATGAATGCGCAAACTACTTCGCCAACGCGGGTTACGATGCAGCCTGATCGGATTCCGCTCTAGAGGCGGCCAAACCGGCGGAACACGCGCCCGGCCGAACGACAGACGGCCGGTCGAGGAATCCACCAACCGATTGGAGGCACTTGAACCGGAGAAAATGACCGACGGGTGATGAGTAACCGGCCCTCGGGAGCCCTCGGGCTCCAGCGGCAACCCCGCGCACAGCGGGAACCGTTTGGCCATCAACATTGACCGATGAAACGAACGGAGATGAAGGAACTGAACTATGCGCTGCTGAACCTGACCCGCCACAACGGGGACGGGTCGTTTGCCACGCGTGCCTGCCGCGCGCGGGGGCTCCAGCAGCTGGCCGACGAGCTGCACGCGCTCGGCTTCAAGCTGAAGGGGGCGAAGAACCTGGCGCCCAAGCATCTGGACGCGCTGGTGGCGCACTGGCGCGCCGGCGGCATCGGCGACGCCACCATCCGCAACCGGCTCGGCTGGCTGCGCTGGTGGGCCGAGAAGGTCGGCAAGCCGGGGCTGCTGCCCGGCGACAACACGGCCTTCGGCCTGGCGAAGCGCACGCCCTACCAGGGCAACCGCGCCCGGCGGCTGCCGGACGGAAGGAGACTCCAGTTCTGGGCGGCTGAATCGGACAGGCTCGGGCAATAGCGGATTCCGAAATCCTGGACATTCTGAGAGTCCAGGTACTTCGTCCCCTTCAGGTCGGCGCAGCGATCCACGTTCTCAAAGCGAAGAACTCCATCTTCGTCGATGATCCGGGCGCTGCATTGCGGCAATCGGCGTAGTTCATGCACCACTCCTGCGGTTTAGCAGGTCTGGCAGGGATCGGACAGATCAATTTAAAATTGCATAAGTTGCAAGTCGGCTTCTGGACTAGTCTAGGGAGTGGCCCGTAATTGTGCTGCGGTGCAGCAACGGTAAAATGGAACATCGCTGGCCGATGGCCCGCGAGGCCCTTCCTGGGCTCTTCCTCCCTAAACTCGGGCCGTCGGCATTGCCGGCGGCCTTTTTGCTACGACACTCGTCTGCCGGTACGCGACGTCCAGCATTGCTGCGAACGCAAAAAACCCCGCCGGACGTCGTCATCGCCCGGCGGGGCATGTACGCGCTGAAATGCCTGCTCACCCCAAAGCCAGGTCACCCTGACGATCTGATGATGCTTCCGAAAGAGTTAATGGCTGGTTGATGTGCGGAGCGAACGGTGTGCCTGCAACGCGCGTCACTCAGCCAGGCGTTTCAGGAGGTCACCTGGCCGGAGAGGGAGCAGCGGTCGGCTGTGCCGGCGCCCGCTGCGATGCCGTACCGATTACCGAGCCGAGAGAACTCGCCGAGCCAGTGGTTTCATGCTCGGGCCCCCGGTCCCACAGGGCGAACAGCAGGAACGCGAGCCCTGCTGCGATGAGAATGTAGTTGTGATAGTCCCGTTCGGGACGCTCGTTTCCATTATGGGCAATACCCATACTGATCTCCGTTGATAAAGGGGTCAGGTCTTCGATGCAGCAATCCGGGATGGTGCAAGTGCCACCCTGCGTTGATAACGACAGAGCAGACAAAGCGTTCGGCATCGCCGGCAGGTTGCCGCTCCGGGAGGGGGGAGGCAGAATGCTTGGGTGCTATAATACTTTCATTGTAAATCTTGCTGAGATCGCGTGCTGACGTAGTATTTGAAGCATCAATTACTGTAATTGTCCGTATTGATGGTGCGCTGCGATGAGTGCTTGTGTCCGGCTGACAGGTGGCCTGCTTTCCCAAGAATCGTGGGGTGGCGATGTGCGCACTGGATCGTGAATCCTGCCGTCTGGCACGGGAAGTTTTCGAGGAGGCCGCCGCCGGGCTGCCATCCCGGTTGGCCTCGCCGCATCAGAAAATCGTGCTGGCTTCGGCGCTTTTGAAGTTCGCTGCCTTGGGTCATGCAGACCGCGAGCAGTTGCGGGCCGTGGCCGCGAGAACAGTGCGGCATCTCGCAATATCCGGTTAAAGGAGGGCGGCACTCCAAGTACGCCGATGTGAGGGACAGATCGGCTTGCGAGGAGTGCCCGGGGCGGGCAGCCGTGGACCAAGCGGCGCCCGCCTTCTCTTTTTCTGCCCCGACACCATGGTTTCCGGGGCAACGACAAGCGCACTCCTCGACCGAGGGGCCGGTCTGCCGAAGCGTGGCAGGACGGCTTCCCCTGGCTCTGGAGTAGCTCTTATTTCAGGGACCTCGCCATCTCCAGGTGGTGGTTCAGCTCGCCCAGAGTGGTGGTGGCCCAGTTCTTGAGGTCGGCGTTGTCGCCGTTCCGGGCGTAAGCCGAAAACAGGGAGACGGCGTCCTGGTGAGCCTCCCGCTGCATCGTGATGTAGGCGTCCCTGAATGCTTGGCCGTCCAGTGAGGTGAGCCGCGCGAGCTTCTGCTTGTGTGCGTCGTCGAGCGCCTGCGGAATCTCGCCGCGCACCTTGCCGCCTTCGATCAGGCCTTTCAACTCGGCCGAGGTCTTCTGATGAGCCAGGATCATCTGGTCGGCGTAGTCCAGCGCGCCGGGATCGGTCTTGCCGCGAGCAAGCCGGCTCGACTGGATCTCGAACATATCGCTCAGCGCGACCTTACGGATGAACTCCGGGGTGGAGACGGGAGCGGACGCGGCCTGTGAGGGAGCGGGTGCCTCCACCCGCTGCGACGCCGTTCCGACATACGAGCTGAGGGGGGCCGCCTGAGAGGCATCCTCCGGGCCGGTACGGTCCCACAAGACGAAGAGAGCGAACAGCAGGCCTGCGGCAAGCAGAATGTAGTTGTGATAATCGCGGGAAGGGGCGGGATTATCCATGTCTGCATTGGTCATAGCGATCTCCAGAGAGTGCGGGATGTTGCTTACAGCCAATGGTTGGCGGGGGCACCGGTTCCGAAGGCCGCCCTGCTGCTGCCTTCGTTCTTACCGGCCTTGAGGCGGACCGTTCGCAGACGGGTCTTCATTGCTCCCGGAGGATTCGACCAGCGTGTAGACGGGCAGGACGGACGCGCACCAGGTGCTCATGATGGCGCCACACACCTCGCATGTGGCCGCACCCGGTGTTCCTTCTGCCTGGAAGTGAACACTCACCCGGTACTGGGACCGGCAGCGCGGACAGGTGAACTTCGGAGAAGGGGCGGCATCTGCTTGCATGAGGGTTCCCGCGAGAGATGCCGCCCTGTCGTGCTGCCCTTGCGGACTGGCTATTCGATCGGAGCGGGCATGGCCGGGACGGACATCAGGGTGCGGCTCACCTGATCCAGCAACTGGTCGGCGTTCTGCTCCTCCGCCAGCGAAAGCCCGAGAAGCTGGGAGATCGCCGACATGTGGAGCTGCTGGGCGAGATTGCGCGCACAGATGTAACCCGAGATCTCGTAGTGCTCCACCTTCTGGGCGGCGCCGATGAGCGCGAGGTCCGAGGGCACATCCTCCTTCTTCGCGCCCTCCTTGATGACTTCCTGGCCCTCTTCGAGGAGCCCCATCATCCCCTTGCAGGGCTTTGCCCGCGCAGGCGCTTCGAGGAGCCGGAAGCACTCCGTCAGGCGGTCCACCTGCAGCTCGGTTTCCTGCAGGTGCAGCTGGAACAGCTCCTGAAGGCGCGTCGTCCGGGCGGCCTTCACCATCTTGGGCAAGGCCTTGAGGAGCTGCTTTTCGGCGTGGAGGAGATCGTGGAGCTGATCGAGCAGAACCTCCTGCAGGCCCTCCGGATCAGTTCCGTAGGAACTCTCCGGATGGATAGCCGGGGATTCGGCCCCGGACAGATCCTGCCTCATGTCCTGGAAGGCAGGAGCCTCCACGACCTCCCAGGCGTCTCCTTCGTTCCAGGGACCACGGGTGTCGATCTCGCCGTGGTCCCCTTTGCCTGTCGAGTCGTTGAAGTACTGGTCGACGAGTTTCTCGGTCGGCGCGATCCGGCCGATGGAGAAACGCGGCTTGCCCATGCTGTCCAGCGCCGCCGCGAAGGACTTCATGTGGGTGATTTCGCGGGTCATCAGGAACTGGAGGGCATCCTTGGTGCCAGCGTCGTCGCAAAAATCGATCAGGCGCTCATAGACGATCTTGGCCCGCGCCTCGGCGGCGATGTTGCTGCGCAAATCGACGTCGAGTTCGCCGGTGATCTTCAGATAGTCTGCGGTCCAGGGATTGCCCTGGGAATTGAAGAGGTTGACACCTCCACCACCGGCAATGGCGATCAGCGGATCGGCCTCCGCAGCTTCCCGCCCGAATTTCAGGGGTTTGAGATGGAGCCGCGCCAGAGTGCCGACCACTTCGAGGTGGCTCAACTCTTCCGTTCCGATGTCCATCAGAAGGTCTTTGCGGGCGGGGTCTTCGCAGTTGAGCCCCTGGATCGAGTACTGCATGGCGGCTGCAAGCTCGCCGTTGGCTCCGCCGAATTGCTCCAGCAGCATGTTGCCGAAGCGGGGATCGGGCTCGTCGACCCGGACCGTGTACATCAGCTTTTTGACGTGGTGATACATGGAACCTCTCCACCGGCCAAACGGCCGTGCGGGAGGTGAACGGGCACCCCAACCGGAAGGTTCCTGGTATCCCAGCCTTGCTTTGGATCACTCCCGGATGGGCGGAGCATATCCCCGCCGTTCTTTCGCCTGCCGCTGCTGCTCCAGCGCGGCCTGCGCCGCTTCTTGGGTCGGGCAGGGGAGGGCGCGCAGGGTGCCGCCCCGGCCGATGCGCCCCCACTCACGGATGAAGCTCCAGCCGCCGAACAGGTCGGGCTGCACGTCCATCAGATAGAACCGGGCCATGTTCCGGCTCGGGTCCACGCGGTGGAGAACGACGGGAGCGCTCATGGCCGCAACCTCGATATGGTAGCCCGGCTGACATTGTAGGTGCGGGCCAGATCGGCAAGGGTGGCGCCCTCGACCAGGCGCTGGCGGACTTCCTCACGCTGTTGAGGGGTGAGGGAAGGGCGGCGTCCCATATGCTGGCCGCGCGCCTTGGCGCGCTCGCGGCCCTCGGCCGTGCGGGTGCGGATGAGGTCACGCTCGACGTCGGCGAGTCCCCCCAGCACGGCGATCATCAGCCGCCCCGTGCTGGTGGCGGTGTCGGCCCACGGTTCGGCCAGCGAGCGGAACTGCGCCCCGGTGTCCACGATCCTCTTCACGATGCCGAACAGGTCGAAGGTGGAGCGGGCGAGGCGGTCTATGCGGGTCACCACCACCCCGTCACCCGGCCGGAGCACGGCGAGCAGGTGTCCCAGCTCCTTGCGGTCAGGTCGGGCGCCGCTGACCTTCTCCCGGAACACCTTGCTGCACCCCGCCGCACGCAGCTGGTCGAGCTGGGCGTCGAGCGTCTGCCCGACCGTGCTGACGCGGGCGTAACCGTAGGCGACTGGCGTGTGAGATTCAGACATATCTTCTGCAAACGCTAACCCTTGCGAATTCACGCGCAAGAAGAATCAGTCCGTGAAAGCGTCTGCAGATCGCGGCTTGCCTGAGGCTCCACCTTCCCCAAGCACACGAAATTGAAGGTTCGTAATCTACGGGCGTTTCGGTGCGGAAAGGACATGAAAGGCAGATCGGGTTAAATTGTGTACGAAAGTGAACCTACATTTAAAAAGAAAACTCAGATAAGTCGTTGTTTCTTAAAATGAATTGTATATACATAGTCCTCCGTATTTCACGGCATTACAACTTCTTTAATGCATGATGCATGACCGTCGAGATTGATCCGATCTTCGCCGCGATCGAAGCGCATCGGCATGCTCAAGCCGCATTCGAGGATGCCGGTGTGGCGGAGCTTCCCTGCCTGCCGTTGGAAGCCGCTGCGGGCAGGGCGGCGTGGGGCCTTCTGACAGTGCTGCCGACCACACCTGCGGGTCTCCTGACCTTCATCGACTGCAATTGCTCACGGGTATCGCTGCGGGCGCGTCCGGAGACGATCTTTGACAGAGCCTGCGGGTCCTGATTCAAGGATGGGATGACTCGCGAGGCTCTTGAGTCGCTCGACAAGGAAGCGCTGATCCA
>NZ_NHSK01000149.1 GCF_016653355.1 Rhodoplanes elegans
CGCGGAAACCATCTTGGCCAGCGGCCGCGAGTGGCCGCACCGACAGGCCGAACATATGGACGCAAGCGATCCGATCCGTTCTGAAAATCTCTTGCTGCACGGGGGCCGTCCACATATGGGTCCCGGGCTCGGCGCTTGCGCGCCGCCCCGGGACGACGGCCGTTGCGGAGTGGCGCTGCCTACCGCGGCCTTACGGCCGAGCGTACCGGCGTCGGCACGGCGCGGCCGTCGCCCTTCGCCGCCGCGCCGGCCGGCGTGTCGCGATACAGATCCGCCCGGGTCGGCGGCAGGCCGGAGGGGCCGCGGCGGCGTTTTGAGGCGAGCGTCTGATAGAGGCCGACCGTGTTGCGCTCGAAGGCGATCGCGCAGGCCGCCAGATAGGCGATCCACATCCGGGTCTTGACCTCGCCGACCTCGGCGACCGCGGCCGCCTCGTTGGCGACCAGGCGGTCGTGCCAGAGCTTGCAGGTCTTCCAGTAGTGCTCGCGCAGCTGCTCGACGTCGTGCACCTCGAAGCCGTGCCGCTCCAGCATCGTCACCGTGTTGCCGATGTGGTCGAGCTCGCCGCCCGGGAAGATGTACTTGGTCAGCAGCGCGAACTCGGCGCGCTTCTTGCGGAACGTCTTGTCGTCGCGCTTGGCCGGACGGGTGATGGCGTGGTGCAGGAACAGCCCGCCCGGGACCAGCACCCGGTTCACGGTGTCGTAATAGGTCGGGTAGTTGTCGATCCCGATATGCTCCTGGATGCCGATCGCCGCGACCTTGTCGTACTGGCCGTCGACCGTCGAATAGTCGCGCAGCTCGATCTTGACCCGGTCCTCGAGCCCGAGGCGGCGGACCTTCTCCTGGCCCCAGGCGACCTGCTGCTCGGACAGCGTGACGCCGTGCGCGATCACGCCGTAGTGCTGCGCCGCGTAGCAGGAGAGCGCGCCCCAGCCGCAGCCGACGTCCAGGAGCCGCTCGCCCGGCTTCAGCCGCAGCTTGCGGCAGATGTGCTCCAGCTTGTCGCGCTGGATGGTGTCGACGTCGTTGTCCCAGTCGGTGCAGTAGCCGCAGGTGTAGACCATCTCGCGGTCGAGCCAGAGCGCGTAGAAGGCGTTCGAGACGTCGTAGTGATAGGCGATGTTCTTCTTGTTCTCGGATGGCGCGCCGCTGCTCGGCGCCTCGTCGGGCGTCTCCTCGAGCGGCCACGGGCCGCCGCGCGACACGGTGAAGAAGCGCGCCGCGGTCGTCAGCGTCAGCGTCTTGTCGAGGGTCTTCAGGAAGTCCTTGGTGCGCACCTTGGGGCGCTGCTTGACGAGATCGAAGATCGTCCCGTTGACGAGCGCGATGCGCCCCGCCGCCCACAGGTTGGCGAGCGTCTCCAGGTTCGGCCGGCGCACCAGCGCGGCGACGACGCCCTCGTCGGCGATCCTGACCGCCAGCGCCTCGGGGGCGAGCTCGGCCGGCACCCGGACGCCGTCCCAGAGCACGAAGCCGATGTCGAGCGCAAGCCGCTCGCGCGCATGGGCGAGGAGCTTTCCGAAGCTGTCGAGGCGCCGTGCGGCCGCGTCCATGAACCCTACTCCCACGCCATCGCCCGGCGGCTCCGGGCGGGGGGATATTGCAGAACCGCGGCCGCCATGGAATAGCCTGCCGGCCCGACGGCGGCCCCCGGCGCCCCGAGGCTCGTGCAACGGGTTGACGAACAAGACATGATCATCGCCATCGACGGGCCGGCGGCGTCCGGCAAGGGGACGCTCGGCAAGCGCCTCGCCCGCCACTACGGGCTGCGCCATCTCGACACCGGGCTCCTCTACAGGGCCGTCGCCCACGCGGTGCTGGCCGCCGGCCACGCCCCGGACGACCGGGCGACGGCGGCGGCGGCCGCGCAGGCGCTCGACCCGACCGGCTTCGACGAGACGGTGCTGAAGAGCCAGGCGGTCGGCGAGGCGTCGTCGATCGTCTCGGCGATCCCGGAGGTGCGGGCGGCCCTGTTCAACTTCCAGCAGGAGTTCGCGGCGACGCCGCCCGGCGCCGTGCTCGACGGCCGCGACATCGGCACGGTGATCTGCCCGCATGCCGACGTGAAGATCTTCGTCACCGCCTCACCCGAAGCGCGCGCGCGTCGCCGCTGGCTGGAGTTTTCCGCGCGGGGGCAGGCCATCGCGGAGGCCGAGGTGCTGGCCGACATCCGCCGTCGCGACGAGCGCGACTCGGGCCGCGCCGTCGCCCCGCTGGTCGCCGCCGCCGACGCGCATGTCCTCGACACGACCGAACTCGACGTGGAAGCCGCCGTGGCCGCCGCGATCGCGCTGGTCGAGGCGAGGCGGAGCTGACCGCGCCGCCTGTTCCCTCTCCCCGCTGCGCGGGGAGAGGGTGGCTCGCCGCGAAGCGGCGAGTCGGGTGAGGGGGCGCCTCCGTAAAGCTCAGACTCGCGGATACGCCCCCTCACCCGACATCCGCGCTGAACGCACGAATGTCGACCTCTCCCCGCACGCGGGGAGAGGTGATCCTCGGTGTCCTCACTCCACCTCGTCGGTGATCACCGTGAAGTTGGCGAGATCGGCCCGGCCGAACGAGGTCGAGATCGCGACGTCGGTCGCATCGCGACCCCGGGCGACGAGAATCCGGCCGATGCGCGGCACGTTGTGGCGGGCGT
This sequence comes from Rhodoplanes elegans, assembly GCF_016653355.1. Taxonomy (GTDB): domain Bacteria; phylum Pseudomonadota; class Alphaproteobacteria; order Rhizobiales; family Xanthobacteraceae; genus Rhodoplanes; species Rhodoplanes elegans. The sequence continues at coordinate 2,642 of NZ_NHSK01000149.1, forward strand.
CGAACGTGTACCAGCGGCCGCCCAGATAGGCCTCGAACCAGGCGGAAAAATCCATCGGCTGCGGGTCCTTCGGCACCCCGATGTCGCCCAGATAGCCGGTGCAGTAGCGCGCCGGGATGTTCATGCAGCGGCAGAACGTGATGGCGAGATGGGCGAAGTCGCGGCACACGCCGAGCCGCTCGGAATGGCCTTCGGCGGCCGTGCGGGTCGAGCGCGCCTGCATGTAGTCGAAGGTCAGGTGGTCGTGGACGTAGTCGCAGATCGCCTGCACCCGGGCCCAGCCCGGCGGCGTCCCGGCGAACAGCGACCACGCCTGCTCGGCGAGATGCTCGGTGTCGCAGTAGCGGCTGCCGAGCAGGTAGACGAGCGTGTCGTCGGGCAGGTCCTGGACGGCGACCTGCGGCGCGTCGGGGACGACCTCGTCGGGCCGGCCGGTGTCGCTCACCAGGAAGTCCGCCGCGAACCGCACCCGGCCGGCGGGCGCGACGATGCGGGTGCAGGCATTGCCGAACGGGTCCTCGTAGGTGCGGGTCGGCAGCGGCGGGTCGAAGGTGATGTGCTGCGGGCTCAAGAGGTCGCCGATGCGCGAGGCGTGCACCGACACCAGCAGGATCATCGGGGTGGGCTGCGGACAGTCGAAGGCGATGTCGTAGCCGGCACGGATTTTCACGCGAAGGGCACTCCGGTTGCGGGGCACGGTCGTCTCGACGAGAAAAATGCAAGCGGGGTGCCAACGCCGAGCCCGCGGCTGCCCCCTCCCTGTCCCTCCCCCGCAAGCGGGAGAGGGGACGCTGGAGCCGCTACGCCGTGGCGATGCGGAAAGTTCCGATTGTTTCGGGCCTAGCCGTGCCGCGGGCGGCTCCCTCCCCCGCTTGCGGGGGAGGGTCGGGGAGGGGGCGCCCCGAGCACGGCACCGGCGCGAGCGGGCATGCCTCCCCGAAATTTCCGCCCCCGTGTCGGGATCGGCTAGGCTCGGCCGTCCTCGGATCACGGAGGGAGCCCCCGGATGCTGTACGCCATTCTCTGCTACCATCAGGAAGACGTCGTCTGCTCCTGGAGCAAGGAGGAGGACGACGCCGTGATGGCGCGCCTCGCGCCGATCCAGGAGCGGCTGGCGCGCCAGGGCAAGCTCGGCCCGGTCGCGCGGCTGATGCCGACCACGGCGGCGACGACGCTGCGCAAGGATCGCGATCCGCCGCTCGTCATCGACGGACCGTTCGCCGAGACGAAAGAGCAGCTTCTCGGCTTCTACATCGTCGATTGCGCGTCGCTCGACGAGGCCCTGGAGATCGCCCGCGAGCTGGGCGCGGCCAATCCGGGCGGCGCCTACGAGCTGCGGCCAGTCGCGCTGTTTCATCCCGCCACGTCTCCGCCGAGCGCGTCTCCGCCCGCCACGTCTCCTCCCGCGAAGGTCACGGCCTGATGGATGTCGACTGGATTGGCGCGACCCTTCATGCGGCGCGGCCGCAGGTGCTCGCCGCGCTGACCCGTGCGTTCCGGGATCTCGACCTCGCCGAGGAGGCGCTGCAGGAGGCGTCGCTGCGCGCGCTCAAGACCTGGCCGAAGAACGGCCCGCCGCGCGACGCCGCGGCGTGGCTGGTCATGGTCGGCCGCAACGCCGCGATCGACGCGGTGCGGCGCAAGCGCCGCGAGGCGCCGCTGCCCGACGAGGAGGTCTTGTCCGAGCGCGACGACGCCGAGGCGGCGCTGGCCGAGGAGCTCGACGAGAGCCACTATCGCGACGACATTCTGAGACTGCTGTTCGTCTGCTGCCATCCCGACCTGCCGGCGACCCAGCAGATCGCGCTGGCGCTGCGCATCGTCTCGGGCCTGTCGGTCGGCGAGATCGCGCGGGCGTTCCTCGTCAGCGAGGCCGCCATGGAGCAGCGCATCACCCGCGCCAAGCGACGGGTGGCGAGCGCGAACGTGCCGTTCGAGGCGCCGAGCCCGCCGGAGCGCGCCGCCCGCGTCGCCACCGTGGCGGCGACCATCTATCTCCTGTTCAACGAGGGCTATGCGGCGAGCGGCGGCGAGGCGCATGTGCGCCACGGCCTGTGCGACGAGGCGATCCGGCTGGCGCGCCTGCTGCTCCGCCTGTTCCCGACCGAGCCCGAGATCATGGGCCTGACGGCGCTGATGCTGCTCCAGCATTCGCGCGCCGCGGCACGGCTCGACGCCGATGGTGACATCGTGCTGCTCGACGATCAGGACCGCAGCCGCTGGGACCGGCGGCTGATCGACGAGGGGCTCGCGCTGCTCGACAAGGCGATGCGGCATCGAGCCCCGGGACCATATCAGGTCCAGGCGGCGATCGCGGCCCTGCACGCGCGCGCCGCCCGGCCGCAGGATACCGACTGGGCCCAGATCGAGATTCTCTACGGCGTGCTCGAGCGGCTGACGCCCTCGCCGGTGGTGTCCTTGAACCGCGCCGTGGCGACCTGGAAGCTGCGCGGCGCCGAGGCGGCGCTCGCCGTGATCGGGCCGCTGGAGGCGGATCTCGCCGGCTACTTCTACTTCTTCGGCCTGAAGGGTGCGCTGCTCGACGCGCTCGGGCGCACCGGCGAGGCGCGCACCGCCTTCGACCGCGCCATCGCGCTCGCCCACTCGCCGGCCGAGGCCGCGCATATCCGCCGTCAGCTCGATCGCCTCGCCACGGCGCCCGTGACGACTGCGACGTCCTCCTGAAATTACCTCCCGCAAAAAAAGATTCGCGTCACTGTCGGGGTCCCGCCGCGCCGTCCGTCTTCAGGGCGTGACGGGAGACGAGACAGGAGAGGAGGACCCCCGATGGAGATGCTGGGCAAGTATGTCGACGGCTATGTGCTGCCGGTGCCGACCGCGAAGCTCGATGCCTATCGCGCGATGGCCCGGGAGGCCGGCCGGGTGTGGCGCGATCACGGCGCGCTCGCCTTCGTCGAATGCGTCGCCGAGGACGTGAAGCCCGGCACCCACACGTCGTTCCCGCAGGCCGTCAAGCTCGAGCCGGACGAGACCGTGATCTTCTCGTGGATCGTCTTCGCCTCGCGGGCCGAGCGCGACCGTATCAACGCCGCCGTGATGGAGGACGAGCGCATCAAGCAGTGGCACGAGCGCGAGCCGGTGTTCGACGGCAAGCGGATGTTCTGGGGCGGCTTCGACGTTCTGGTCGAAGCCTGATCCGACATCCAAACAAAGAGGGAAGATCATCATGAAGGTCATGGTTCTGGTCAAGGCGAGCCAGGCGTCGGAAGCCGGCGAGATGCCGTCCACCGCGCTGTTCGAGGCGATGGGCAAGTACAACGAGGCGCTGGTCGAGGCCGGCATCATGCTGGCCGGCGAGGGCCTGCATCCGACCTCGAAGGGCAAGCGCGTGCGCTTCGACGGCGCGAGCCGCACCGTCATCGACGGCCCCTTCGCCGAGACCAAGGAGCTGGTCGCCGGCTACTGGCTGTGGAACGTCGCCTCGATGGAGGAGGCGGTCGAGTGGCTGAAGCGCTGCCCCAACCCGCACGAGGAGGCCGGCGAGGTCGAGATCCGCCAGGTCTTCGAGATGGAGGATTTCGGCGAGGCCTTCACGCCCGAGCTGCGTGACCGCGAGGCGCGCATGCAGGAGCGCATCCGCGAGAAGACCGGCGGGTGACGACAGGCTCCGCAGCGGACGGCGTCCGTGTCCCGGGCGCGGCGCGCCGCGCCGTGACCCGGGACCCAGGGGCGACGGGACGATGCGCTCGTCGAGCCGCTCGTCGTGCGGCTCCTGGGCCCCGGCTCTGCGGCGCATCGGGCCGTTGGCCCGACGCGCCGCAGAGCCGGGGCACGAGCGAAGCAACACGCCGGACCTGATCATAATCTCGCAAAGGAACCCCCGATGAGCACCATGGTCTTCCTCAACCTGCCGGTCGCCGATCTGCCGCGATCGATGCGGTTCTTCGAGACGCTCGGCTGGACGTTCAACCCGCAGTTCACCGACGACACGGCGGCCTGCCTCGTCATCTCCGACACCATTTACGCGATGCTGCTGACCCACGAGAAATTCCGGCAGTTCACCGACAAGGCGATCGCCGACAGCCGCACCACGGTGGAGGTGATGACCTGCCTGTCGGCGGAGAGCCGCGAAAAGGTCGACGCGCTGGTCGACACCGCCGTCAAGGCCGGCGCCGCCGAGCCGCGTCCGGCGAGCGACTACGGCTTCATGTACTACCGGGCGTTCGACGATCTCGACGGCCACACCTGGGAGATCATGTGGATGGATCCGGCGCATGTGCAGACGGCGCCGGCCGAAGCGGGTGCGGCCGCCTAGGTCATGCCCCGCGTCGTCTTCACCCAGAACATCCAGCGCCACGTCGCCTGCCCGGAGATCGAGGTCTCCGGCTCCACCGTGCGCGAGGCGCTGGACGCGGTGTTCGCGGAGAACCCGCAGGCGCGCGGCTACGTGCTCGACGATCAGGGCGCGCTGCGTCGCCACATGAGCGTGTTCGTCGACGGCACCTTGGTGCGCGACCGCACGCGGCTCGCCGAGCCGGTCGGCCCGGCGAGCACCATCCATGTCTTCCAAGCACTCTCCGGAGGCTGATCAGATGAGCGACGTGATTCTCGTGTCCACGCGAAAAGGTCTGTTCACGGTCGCCCGCAACGGTGGCGGCTGGGAAATCGCCGACGTGGCCTTCCTCGGCGACAACGTGACGCTCGCGATGACGGACCCGCGCGACGGTCGCCGCTACGCGGCGCTCGATCACGGCCACTTCGGCGTCAAGCTGCACGCCGCGCTCCCGGGCGGTGCCTACACCGAGATCGCGACGCCGACCTATCCGGAGAAGCCGGAGGGCCACGAGGAGCTCGACATGTGGGGCCGGCCGCTGCCGTGGAGCACGGTGCGGATCTGGGCGCTGGCGCCGGGCGGCGCCGACGAGCCGGGCACGCTGTGGTGCGGCACCCTGCCGGGCGGCCTGTTCAAGTCGACCGACCACGGCGCGAGCTGGTCGCTGGTGCGGTCGCTGTGGGATCACCCGCTGCGGCAGAAATGGATGGGCGGCGGCGCGGATCTTCCCGGCCTGCATTCGATCTGCGTCGATCCGCGCAACTCCCGCCACGTCTCGATCGCGGTGTCGACCGGCGGCGTGTGGGCCACCGAGGACGGCGGCGACACCTGGACGCTGCGCGGCGAGGGCATGCGGGCCGAGTACGCCCCGCCCGAGCAGGCGCACGAGCCGCTCGGCCAGGACGTCCATTGCCTGGTGCAGTGCCGCGGCGCGCCGGAGCGCATGTGGGTGCAGCATCACAACGGCATTTTCGTCTCCTCCGACGGCGGCCGCCGCTTCGCCGAGATCGAGAAGGCCGGCCCGTCGACCTTCGGGTTCGCCGTGGCGGTGCATCCGAAGGAGCCCGACACCGCGTGGTTCGTGCCGGAGATCAAGGACGAGAAGCGCATCCCCTGCGACGGCCGCCTGGTCGTCACCCGCACCCGCGACGGCGGCCGCTCGTTCGACGTGCTGACCGAAGGGCTGCCCCAAAAGCACGCCTACGACGTCGTCTACCGCCACGCGCTGGCGCTCGACGACACAGGCGAGCGCCTCGCCTTCGGCTCGACCACGGGCGGCCTGTGGGTGAGCGAAGACCAGGGCGACCGCTGGACCTGCATCAGTCACACGCTGCCGCCCGTCTACGCGGTGCGGTTCGGCTGACCGGAGAGACGCGATGACCCGCCCGACCACCCCGAGCACCGTCGTCCCGACGCTGCGCTATCGCGACGCGCCCGCCATGATCGACTGGCTGTGCGCCGTCCTCGGCTTCACGCGGCACGCCGTCTACGAGGACGGGGCGGGCGGCATCGCCCATGCCCAGCTCACGCTCGGCGGCGGCATGGTGATGCTCGGCTCCGCCCGCGACGACGACTTCGGCCGCCTGCAGGCGACGCCCGCGGTGCTCGGCGGCTGCAGCCAGAGTCCCTATGTGGTGGTGGCCGACGCCGACGCGGTGCATGCCCGCGCGGTCGCGCACGGGGCCGAGATCGTGATGCCGCTGCGCGACGAGAGCCACGGCGGCCGCGGCGTCTCGTTCCGCGATCCCGAAGGGCATCTGTGGAACGTCGGCACCTACGATCCGTGGGCGACGAGCTGAACCGGGACGCGTTGATCTGAGCGACGAACCGTCAGCACGGCACGGCCTGCTCTCTCCCCCACAAGGGGGGAGGGAACGCTGGAACCGCAAGCTCCCGACGTGGGGCACGGCTCCACGAAAAAGTATCGAGCATGCAGTGCCGAGCCGCGGCGCCCGGCGGTGGCGGCGCCCCCGGCAGCGGGGCGCGGGCGAGCCCGCCCCGCTGCCGCCATCGTCTGTGCTATGGTGCCGGCCGAAGGGCGGCACATCCGAGGGCACGGCATGACGATGCGGGATCCGGAACGGCGGCCGATCCATTACGCGAACGGTACCGACGGGAACGGCATGCAGCAACGCTCTTCCGGCAACCTCGAACGGTTTCTCGGCGGCTCGCCCGGTGCGGTCGCCGTGCGGCTCGTCCTCCTGTCGATCCTGGTCGGCGTCGTCCTCTCCGCGGTCGGCCTCGATCCGCTCAACATCATCCACTCGATCGAGCGGCTCCTGCGCAGCGTCTGGGACATGGGCTTCGACGCGATCGTCTGGCTGTGGCGCTACTTCCTGCTCGGCGCCGTGCTGGTGATCCCGATCTGGCTGATCATCCGGCTCGGCAAGGGCGGCCGCTGAGGCCGCTCCCGGGCCGCGACCCGGCGTCGCCGGTCGGCCCCGCGGCGCCCCGTGCGCATTCCGCTTGGCAGACCCAGGCTAAAATTCCTATACTGCTCCGAATCCACCGTGGCCCCGGCGTTCCGCAGGAGGTCCCATGCTGACCCATGCCCAGATCTGGACGGCGATCGACCGGCTGGCGGCGCGCGCCGGCCTGTCCGCGTCCGGGCTCGCCAAGCGCGCCGGCCTCGATCCGACCACCTTCAACAAGTCGAAGCGCATCACCCCGGACGGGCGTGCCCGCTGGCCGTCGACCGAGTCGGTGGCGAAGTCGCTCGCCGCGACGGGCGTGACGATCGACGACTTCGTCAAGCTGATCACCGACGACGGCAGCAATGCCGAGCAGGCGGTGCCGCTGATCGGCTTCGCCGAGGCCGGCACGGGCGGCTATTTCGACGACGGCGGCTTCCCGGTCGGCAAGGGCTGGGACGAGATCCCGTTCCCGGCCGTCGAGGACGAGCACGCCTATGCGCTCGAGATCTCGGGCGACTCGATGCAGCCGGCCTACCGGGACGGCACCGTGATCATCGTGTCGCCGCTGGCGCCGATCCGGCGCGGCGACCGTGTCGTGGTGAAGACCCGCGAGGGGGAGGTGATGGCCAAGGAGCTGCGCCGCAAGACGGCGAAGACGCTCGAGCTGCGCTCGCTCAACCCCGAGCACCAGGACCGCGTGCTCGCCGCCGAGGAGGTGCTGTGGGTCGCCCGCATCGTCTGGGCGAGCCAGTAGGCCGTTCCGGATAAAAGCCTCCGGGTCGCCGGAAACGATTTCTCGACCGTGCTTCGTGGCTCACGGCGTGGTGTCTTGCGACCGTCGCCGGCCTCCCGGTAAGAGCGAACCGTCAATCTGGAGCGAGGGATTCGCGCGCCGCGGCACGGGTCGCGCCCGCCCCTTGCCGCATTGCACGGAGGCGTCATGAAGCTCGATCGGCGTAACACCCTCAAGGCCCTCGCGGGCCTCGCGCTCTGCCCGCTCTGCGCCCCCTCGGGCTTCGCGGCCGAGACCGGGCATCCCCACTGGGGCTACGAGGGCGCCGGCGGCCCGTCGCACTGGGGCGATCTCGATGCCGCCAGCAAGGTCTGCTCGGTCGGGGCGCAGCAGTCGCCGATCGACGTCGACCACACGATCCGGGCCGAGCTGTCGCCGCTCGACATCCAGTGGGGACGCGACGTCGCCGCGATCGTCAACAACGGCCACACCATCCAGGTCAACGTGGCGCCGGGCTCGATCCTGACGCTCGACGGCAAGCCCTACAAGCTCCTGCAGTATCACTTCCACCGGCCGAGCGAGCACACGGTGGGCGGCAAGAGCTTCCCGATGGAGGTGCACTTCGTCCATCAGAACGACGCCGGCGGCCTCGCCGTGGTCGGCGTGCTGATGGCCGAAGGGGCCGCCAATTCGGCGTTCTCGCACGTGGTCGCCGGCATGCCGCAGCACGAGGGGCCGCCCGTCCCGGTGTCAGGCTCCTGGCCGTGGAAGACCGCGACCGCGCCCGGGATGGATCCCAACGCCTTTCTGCCGAAGGGTCGCAGCTACTATCGCTACACTGGCTCGCTGACCACGCCGCCGTGCAGCGAGACGGTCGAGTGGCTGCTGATGGCCGAGCCGGTCGAGGTTGCGGCCGCCGACGTCGCCGCCTTCGCCAAGCTCTACGCCATGAATGCCCGGCCCGTGCAGAATCTGAACCGAAGGTTCATTCTTCGCGCCGGGTGAGGCGAAATTCGAATAAATCACGTCGCGGGTCATTCCGGGTTCGCGGCTTCGCCGCGCCCCGGAATGACGAGGCTCATCGCACCGGCGGGCCGCCGCGGCAGGCGGCGTAGCCCCAGGTCGGAATATCGCATTTCGAGCAGCCGGCGAGCCCGAGACCCAGGCCGACCACCAACAGAATCGCCACGGTACGCATAGCCTCGCAAACCCCTGCGAACCCGATCCGTGTCCCCCGCCGAAGACTAGGCGGGGCCTAGTCCGCTGCGCCAGAGGTCTTTACGCTCCGTTTACAATCCGTCGAAGGAGTGTGGCCGCGGCGCCGCACCGCGCGCCGGTACCGCTCATCGCGTCGGCGGCCTGCGACTAGCATTCTTGCTCCGCAGCTCTCACGGTCCGTCTTGGCCGGGCTCGTCCCGGCCATCCACGGTCTTGTGCTGGCATTGTCTCGAAGGTCGTGGATGCCCGCGACGAGCGCGGGCATGACGGAGCGAGGCGCAAAAGGCTTCGTGAGATGCGTGCGAAAAATCAGCCGCCGAGCACCAGCGCGCTGCCGCGGGCCAGGTAGACCACGCCGATGGCGAGAATGATCCAGCGCGTCCAGGCGCGGAACCCGTGGTCGGTCATCCGCTCGAGCACCAGCACGGCGAGCGACGTGCCGGCGATGCTGAGCAGGAAGGCCGGCGCCAGCGCCCACCACGGATCGATCTGGGCGGCGCCCGCGAAGGAGGCGAAATAGGTCGCCCGCAGCACGTGGCTGAAGGTCTGGCTCACCGCCTTGGTGGCGACCGTGGTCTTGCGGTCGATCATGCTCTTCTGGAAGAACATGTCGAGGAACAGCCCGCCGACGCCGGACAAGAGCTGCACCACGGTCGTGATCAGGCCGGCCAGGAACGGCATGCCGCGCCACTCGATATTGGGCCGCGCGGACTTCGGCAGCAGCTCGACCAGGAACGGCATGGCGCCGAGCGCCAGATAGACGGTCGCCTTGTCGGGGATGAAGGCGACGAGCCGCATCGCGCCGAAGGCGGCGAGCGCGCCGAGAGCGTACCACCAGAAGATCGGCCAGCGCACATGCGCCCGCCACATCACGGCGCGCCAGCCGTTCGCCGCGAACTGGATGATCGAGAACAGCACCATGGCGGTGGCGACGTCGTAGAGCGTCAGCAGCACGCCGAGCAGGATCATCCCGCCCGCCATCCCGAAGATGCCGGAGACGAAGGACGAGCCGACGATGGTGACGCCGATCAGGGCGTAGGCGGCGAGAGTCATGCGAGGGGGCTTATATAACGAGCGGGCCGGCGCCGTCATCGGCCGCCCCGCTGTTCCGAGTCATGCCGCGACGGATCGCAGTGACTCGCCCCTCATGGTGAGGAGCGATCCGGGCGCTCGCGCCCGGATCGCGTCTCGAACCATGCGGCCCCGGGTCGACGCGGCGGCGGCGCAGTCTGTGGCCGCCCTCGCCCTTCGAGACGCGGCCTTCGGCCGCTCCTCAGGGTGAGGGCGGAACGAGAGACTCGCCCCGCGGTGACACGAACCCGGTCGTCGTCAGGCCGAGCGCGCCAGCGCGCCGTCGATCATGTCGACCGTGTTCTTCAGTCCGTAGATGGCGACGAACGAGCCGAAGCGCGGGCCCTTCTCCTGGCCGAGCAGCACCTGATAGAGCAGGTTGAACCAGTCGAGCGAGACGCCCGGCTTGCCGTCCTTGCCCTTCTTCTTCTCGTCCAGGAAGGGCGGCCGGCGGCCGACCTCGTAGACGACCTCCTGGATCGCCTCGGCGGTCGCGTCGTCGGCGAGCTGCGAGAGCGCGTCGCGCAGATCCATCAGGGCCGCGCGCTCACCGTCGGTCGGCTCGCGGAAGCGCTTCGCGGGCAGCACGAAGTCGCGGAAATAATGGATCGCGTATTCGACCTCGCGCTGCAGCCGCGGGTGCGACTGCGGCGTCACGCCCGGCCAGTAGCGGCCGATGAAGCCCCACAGCGTCTCGGCGTTCTCGGCGTTCGACGCCGAGACGAGGTTGAGCAGCATCGTGAACGAGATCGGCACGCTCGTGTCGGGCGGCGTGCCCGCATGGATGTGCCACACCGGATTGGTCAGGCGCTGCTTGCCGTCCTGCCGCTTGTAGCCGTCGAGGAACTGGGCGTACTCGTCGACGTTGCGCGGGATCACGTCGAAGTACAGCCGCTTCGCCGCCTTCGGCTCGCGATACATGAACAGCGACAGGCTCTCCGGGCTCGCATAGCGCAGCCATTCGTCGATGGTGAGCCCGTTGCCCTTCGACTTCGAGATCTTCTGGCCCTTGTCGTCGAGGAACAATTCGTAGGTGAAGCCCTCGGGCGGGCGGCCGCCGAGCACCCGGCAGATCTCGCCGGAGAGCTTGACCGAGTCGATCAGATCCTTGCCGGCCATCTCGTAGTCGATGCCGAGCGCCGTCCAGCGCATCGCCCAGTCGGCCTTCCACTGGCACTTGACCATGCCCTTGGTGACCGCGGTGGTGACGCGCTCGCCGGTCTCCGGATGCTCGTACGTGACGGTGCCGCGCTTGGCGTCGCGGGCGACCATCGGCACCTGGAGGACGACGCCGGTGCGGATGTCGACGGGCAGGAACGGCGAGTAGGTGGCGCGCCGCTCCGGCCCGAGCGTCGGCAGGATGATCTCCATCACGGCGTCGTAGTGCTCGAGCATCGCGAGCAGCGTCGCGTCGAAGCGGCCCGACTTGTAGTACTCGGTCGACGAGGCGAACTCGTAGTCGAAGCCGAAGGCGTCGAGAAACGCGCGCAGCCGCGCATTGTTGTGCTCGCCGAAGCTCGGATGCGTGCCGAACGGGTCGGGCACCCGGGTCAGCGGCTTGCCGAGATGGGCCGCCACCAGCTCCTTGTTGGGGATGTTGTCGGGCACCTTGCGCAGCCCGTCCATGTCGTCCGAGAAGGCGATCAGGCGGGTCTTGATCCTGTCGTCGGTCAGCACCCGGAAGGCGTGGCGCACCATCGTGGTGCGCGCCACCTCGCCGAAGGTGCCGATATGCGGCAGGCCGGAGGGGCCGTAGCCGGTCTCGAACAGCACCTCGTCCTTCGGATGCTGCTTCAGCCGCGCGACGATCTTTCTCGCCTCCTCGAACGGCCAGGCCGTGGAGGTTTCGGCGAGCGCCCGCAGGGCGGCGGGATCGAGGGCGGCGGCGGGATCGGACATGCGTGGTCTCCGGCAGGGCCGGGGCGCGCAAGCCGCGTCGGGGCGGCGCAGCGGAAAGCCCGGCCCGCCTCGTCTAAGGACCGGGGCGCCCGGGGTCAATTTCTTTGCCCGGCAGGGGCGCCCGCCGAGGCGCGGCGGCGCGGTGCCTCAAAACGGATTGATCGGGAAGTATTTCAGCCAGAGGTCGGCGAACTTGCCCTTCTCCCACAGCCGGAACAGCGCCCAGTTCATCGCCATGCGGAGCTGGTCGTTGCCCTTCTTCACCGCGATGCCGACGCCCTCGCCGAAATAGCGGCTCTCGACGAACGGGCCGCCGACGAACGTGCAGCAGCCGCCCGCGTCGGCGCCGTTGAGCCAGAAGGCGAGGCCGTAGCCGTCGCCGAACAGGAGGTCGACCTCGCCCTTCTGCAAAGCCGCCCGGGCGTCCTCCGCGGTCGGGTAGGGCTTCAGCTCGGCCTCGGTGAACAAGGCCTTCAGATACGCCTCGTGCGCCGTGCCGGCGACGACCGCGATCTTCTTGCCCTCCACCCGCTCGGGCAGGACCGTGTCGAGCCCCGCGCCGCGCCGCGCCGCGAAGCGCGCCACCGGCCGGTAATAGGGATCGGAAAAGTCGATCTTCTTGCGGGTCTCCGGCATCACCGCGATCGACGCGATGGCGGCGTCGCCGCGGTTCTCGGTGAGCGACTCGACCAGGGTGTCGAAGCGGCGCATCTGGATCGTGCAGGCGATCTTCAGCTCGTCGCAGATGGCACGGGCGAGATCGATGTTGAAGCCCGCCGGGTTGCCGTCCGGCCCCGCATAGTTGAACGGCGGGTAGTCGACCTCGCTCATGAAGCGGATCAGGGTGAGGCGCAGGTCGGGACGCTCGGGACGGCGCTTCGGGTCCCAGAAGCCGGGGATCGGCAGGCCGGGCGACGCCGTCTGGGCGTGCGCCGTGGCGGGTGCGAGCGGGCCGGGGCCGCCAATCGCGCCGACCAGCCCGGCCGCGAGCCCGGCGAGCAGCGCAATCTTGACGCGCTTTTGATCGAGCGTTCGTGCAATCTGTCGCAACCTTGACGTGCTTTGGCTAGTCTGTCGTCGCATCCGGCCGTCCGGGGATTGAGCGCGCGAGGATCGCGGGCCGCCCTTATAGACGAAGTTCCGGGCCGGAGCAGCGTCGAAGTCGCAGAAGAAGTCGAACGTGCAGCCTCGGTTTAAGTGGCGTGCCGGACCGGCCGGCCCGGAGGCGTGATGCTCGATCGCGGCGAGGACCCGCGGCCGCGGGAGGGGGGTCTTGGACGGGCCGGGGCTGTCGTGCCGCGGCCTGCGGCCGCCGAGTCCCGGCTCGACCCGTCCCGGTTCGGCGACCCCGGCCTGGTCCGGCTGGCGAACGGCGTGCCGCGGCCGACGCTGCGCCGAGCCCGGAGTGCCTGCCCGGAGCTCGACTGCGTCCGTGACCGCCTGTCGCCCGGCGATCTCGCCTTCGCCGAGCGGCGCGCCCGCGCGATCGGCACCACGGCGGACCGGGTGCTGGTCGCCGCCGGCCTGCTCGGCGACGACGACTATGTCCGGGCGCTGGCGCGCCATCTCCGCGTGCCGTTCGAGCCGCTCGACGAGATCCCGCGCGCCGCCGTTCCGGTCGACGACGACGCCCTGATCGCCGCGGCGGCGGGCGGGATGCTGCCGCTCGACACCGGGCTGCGCCGCGAGACCGTGGTGGCGCCGCAGGGGGCGGCGGCCCGCCGCCTCGCCGAGCTCGCCGGGTCGCCCGACGCTCCGCGCGGCATCCGGCTCACCACCGAAGCCCGCCTGCGCCGCTTCGTGGCCCGCGCGGCCGACACGGCGCTCGGCCGCCGAGCGGCCTTCGGGCTCGCGGCCGCGCATCCGGACCTCTCGGCGGCGCCGCGCCGGCTGGCACCGGCCCGCGCCATCACCGCGATGGCGGCCGCGATCCTGGTCGGCGTGACGTGGCCCGGGGCGAGCGCCATCGCGCTCGGCGTCGTCCTGGCCGTGCTGTTCCTCGCCTGGACGGCCTTGCGGCTCCTCGCCGTCGCGACCCCGCCCCAGCGCCCGCCGTTTCCCCCGTCGCGCGACGCGGACGAGACGCTGCCCGTCACCACGATCGTGGTCGCGCTCTATCGCGAGGCGGCGACCGTGCCGCAGCTCGTCGCCGCCCTCGACGCGCTCGACTGGCCGCCCGAGAAGCTGCAGATCATCGTCGCGCTGGAGGCCGACGATGCCGCGACACGGCAGGCCTTCGCAGCCGAGCGCCTAAAACCCCATTGGGAGCTGCTGACCGTTCCGCTCACTGGTCCGCGTACAAAGCCGAAGGCGCTTAACGCCGCCCTGCCGTTCGCCCGCGGTGAATTTCTCGCGGTGTTCGACGCCGAGGACCGGCCCGAGCCCGACCAGCTCCGCCGCGCCGCCGCGGCCTTCGCGCGCGGCCCCGAGCGGCTCGCCTGCGTGCAGGCGCGCCTCGCCATCGACAACACGCGGGACAGCCTGCTCACCGCGCTGTTCACGGCCGAGTATGCCGGACTGTTCGACGTGTTCCTGCCCGTGCTGGCGAAGCTGCGGCTGCCGCTGCCGCTCGGCGGATCGTCGAATCACTTCCGCACCGCGGCGCTGCGCGCGGTCGGCGGCTGGGATGCGTTCAATCTGACCGAGGACGCGGATCTCGGCGTGCGGCTCGCCCGCTTCGGCTTCGCGACCGACGTGATCACGTCGACCACGCTGGAGGAGGCGCCGGCGAGGCTCGGCCCCTGGCTGAGGCAGCGCCGGCGCTGGTTCCAGGGCTGGATCCAGACCTTCGTCGTGCACATGCGTGCGCCGCGTAGCGCGCTGCGCGATCTCGGAGCGTCTGGCTTCGCGACGCTGCATCTCGTGGTCGGCGGCACCGTGCTGGCGGCGCTCGTCCATCCGGTGTTCACGACCACGCTCGTCGTGAAGCTGGTGCGCGAGCGCGGGCTCGTGCTCGACGATCCGGCCGCGCTCGCGCTCGCCGGGCTGTTCGGCCTCACCGCGGTGGCCGGCTGGGCCGCCTCGCTACTGCTCGGTCTCGTCGGCCTGATGCGCCGCGGCCTGCTCCGTTTCGCCTGGGTGCTGGCCCTGGTGCCGGTGCACTGGATCCTGCTGTCGGTCGCGGCCTGGCTGGCGCTGATCAAGGTGTTTCGCGATCCGTATCGCTGGGACAAGACCGAGCACGGGCTGGCCAAGACCTCGCGCAGCGGCGCGCGCACGGCGGCGCGTTCTGCCGTTCAGCGCGGCGCCGTCTCGGCGGTCGGCGGATCGGCCGGGCGGCTGCGCCACGGCTTGAAGAAGCCCGATGTCGTGCCGGCGACCAGCCAGTAGGCGAGGCCGGCCGCGATTCCGGCGGCGACCAGACTGATCGGTGTGGAGAGCATGCGCATGCCGCCCTCGGTCGCCGCCAGCGACCAGCCGACCGCGGCCGCGAGCCCGCCGTTCGCGGCATGGAAGACGAACGAGCGCACCGCGAACACCTCGGCGATCAGCACGCCGACCGTGGCGACGGCGAGCGCATAGGTCGCGGTCGCGGCCAGCATCATCATCAGTTCGGGGGCGGCGCTCACGAAGGCGACGAAGAAGTCGCCCTGCTGCTCGGGTGCTGCGGCGGCGAGTGTCTGCACGGCGTTCCAGTTCGCCGCGACCACCACGGCGATCGCGACCAGGAGCGCGACCAGGGCGCCGAGCGGGACCAGGAGAAAGCGCAGGACCAGGCGGCCGACATCGTCCATGGGGCAATCCTATAGCGCGACGCCTGGCAGAGACCCAGGTCCTCATCCTGAGGTGCCCGGCGCAGCCGGGCCTCGAAGGATGTGGCCCGGGCGCTCGGATCGCTCTCGGGCCGTCGCCCTTCGAGGGCCGCGCATCGCGCGGCCACCTCAGGGTGACGGTCGAGGAGACGTGGCCCGCCTTACTCCGTCATCGCCATGGCGCGCAGCGCCATGCGCTCGCGCGCCGAGAGTTTTTCGGTCGCGCTCTTGAGCTGGCCGCAGGCGGCGAAGATGTCGCGGCCGCGCGGCGTGCGCACCGGCGAAGAGTAGCCGGCGTCGAACACGAACTCGGAGAACTTCTCGATCTGATCCCAGTCCGAGCACTCGTATTTGGTGCCGGGCCACGGGTTGAACGGGATCAGGTTGATCTTGGCCGGGACGCCCTTGAGGAGCTTCACCAGGGCGCGGGCGTCGGCGAGCGAGTCGTTGACGCCCTTCAGCATCACGTATTCGAAGGTGATGCGGCGCGCATTGTTGAGGCCCGGATAGTTGCGGCAGGCCTCCATCAGCTCGGCGATCGGGTACTTGCGGTTCAGCGGCACCAGCTCGTCGCGGATGTCGTCGCGCACCGCGTGCAGCGACACCGCGAGCATCACGCCGATCTCGTCGCCGGCCCGCACGATGTTCGGCACGACGCCCGAGGTGGAGAGCGTGATGCGGCGCTTGGAGATGCCGATGCCCTCGCCGTCGGCGACGACGAGCAGCGCGTCGCGCACCGCCTCGAAATTGTAGAGCGGCTCGCCCATCCCCATCATCACGATGTTGCTGATGAAGCGGCCGCCGTCGGTCGGCACGAGGCCGTCGGCCGGCGGCGTTCCCTCCGGCCAGTCGCCGAGCCGGTCCTTCGCCACCAGCACCTGGCCGACGATCTCGCCGGCCGTGAGGTTGCGCACCAGGCGCTGCGTGCCGGTGTGGCAGAATGCGCAGGTCAGCGTGCAGCCGACCTGGCTGGAGACGCACAGCGTGCCGCGGTCGGTCTCCGGGATGTAGACGCACTCGACCTCGTGCGGCCGGCTCTCCGCGCCGGTGGCGCCGTCGCCGGGCAGGCGCAGGAGCCACTTGCGGGTGCCGTCGGTCGACACCTGCTCGGCCACCACCTCGGGCCGCGCCAGGGTGAAATGCGTCGCCAGCCGCGTGCGCAGATCCTTCGACACGTTGGTCATCGCGTCGAAGTCGCGGGCGCCGTGCACGTAGATCCATTGCCAGAGCTGCTGGACCCGCATCTTGGCCTGGCCGGCCGGCACCCCGATGCCGACGAGCGCGTCGCGAAGCGCCGTCCGCGACATCCCGACCAGCGACGGCCGGGCCGGCGCCACATAGGTCTCGAGCGCGGTTTTCTCCAGCGCCTCCAGAGGCATGGTGGTCGCGGCGGAGGACGGGGCGGGGGTCGGGTCGAGCGAAATTGTCATGGTCTCGTCGGGCGGTTCTTTACGGGCGTCGCCCGGATTTTTCGGAGGTCCGTCCGGGCGCGACCGCCCGGAACGCCCCGTTATGTAGGCGTTCGCGCGCGAGATGTCCAAACCGCAGCCTGCACGGCTCTCCTGCGGAGGCGGGGCCGGACCACGGCCCCACCCCTCCCGGACGTCAGTGTGCGGATCCCGATAGCCCGTTCAGCGCGGCCATCGCGTCGTCCGGCAGGTGCAGCGCCGCCGCGGCGAGGTTTTCGCGCAGATGGGCGAGCGACGAGGTGCCGGGGATGAGGAGAATGTTGGGCGCGCGGCGCAAGAGCCAGGCGAGCGCGACCTGCATGGGCGTCGCCCCGAGCTGCTTCGCCACGGTGTCGAGCGTCGAGGACTGCAGCGGCGTGAAGCCGCCGAGCGGGAAGAACGGCACATAGGGAATGCCGTCGCGGGCGAGCGCGTCGATCAGGGCGTCGTCGGCGCGCTGCGCCACGTTGTACATGTTCTGCACGCAGACGATCGGCACCATCTTCTGCGCGTCGGCGATCTGCTTCGCCGTGACGTTGCTCAGCCCGATGTGGCAAATCAGCCCCTTCTCGCGCAGCTCGGCCAGCACCGTGAGTTGCGGCTCCAGCGAGCCCTCGGCCGGGCCGTGGACATCGAGCATGCTGCGGAAGTTGACCACCTCCAGCACGTCGAGGCCGAGGTTCTTCAGGTTGTCGTGCACGGCCTGGGTCAGCTCCGCCGGCGACATCGCCGGGATCCACGAGGCATCGGCGCCGCGCCGGGCGCTCACCTTGGTGACGATGACGAGATCGTCCGGATAGGGATGCAGGGCCTCGCGGATCAGGATGTTGGTGACGTGCGGGCCGTAGAAGTCGGACGTGTCGATGTGGGTCACGCCGCTCGCCACCGCCTCGCGCAGCACGGCGCGGGCCGTGTCGGGGTCCTTGGGCGGCCCGAAGACGCCGGGCCCGGCGAGCTGCATGGCGCCGTAGCCGAGGCGCCCGACGGTGCGGTCGCCGAGCCGATAGGTGCCGGCGGGGGTGAGGTCAGCCATGGTCGATCTCCTGTTCGGGACGCCCCATAGCTACGCCGCGCGAGAGCGTTCGAGAACCGGGATCAATTTGGACGGGCCGTGCGAAATTTCGAACAGTCGATCGCCGAGGCCGTCGGCCTCACCCGAACGTCCGCGGCGCGGCGGAGAGGACCTCGCCGCCGGCCGTGGTGACCTTGAGGACGGCCAGCCCGCGCTGGTTGGTGCCGTCCTGGCGGAACCGGAAGACGCCGTCGATGCCGGCGAAGCCGGACGGGTTGAGCAGCATCTCGTCGGTGATGCGGCCGCCCCCTTGCGCCTTCAACAAAGCGGCGACGAGCGCCACGGCGTCGTAGGCGAGCGTCGCGGTGCGCACCGGGTCTTGGCCGTAGCGGATGCGGTAGCGGCCGGCGAAGCCGCGGAAGCCGGCCGAGTCGGGCGCCGCGAACCAGCCGCCGTCGAGCGCCGGGTCGGAAAACACCCGCTGGTCGTCCCACAGGCCGGTGCCGAGGAGCTGCAGGCGCTTGGGGTCGACGCCGGCGCCCTGCAGAGCCTGCACGACGCGCGGCAGCGCGTCCCCCGAGTCGGCGAGGAACAGGGCGTCGGAGCGGTTCGCGACGTCGGCGACCTGGCGGACTGGCCCCTGCGCCGCCTCGCCCGGCTTGTAGCGCTCGACCGCCGTGACCCGCCCGCCCTTTCGCGACACCGCCTGCTTGAAGGCCGCCTCGACCACGCCGCCATAAGGGTTGTCGGGCAGGAAGGCCGCCATCGAGCGCTTCCCCTGCGAGACCGCGTATTCGACGATCCGGTCGACGTCGGACTCGGGCAGGAAGCTCAGAAGATAAATGCCGCGCGACGCGACATTGGCGTCGGTCGAGAAGGCGATCACCGGCACTTTTCCGCGCGCCACCTGCGCGGTCGCCCCGACCGCATGGGCGAACAGCGGCCCGAGGATCACGACGGCGCCTTCCTCCAGCGCCTGACGGGCGGCGGCCTGGGCGCCCTGCGCCGTGCCGGCGTCGTCCTTCACGTCGAGTATCACGTCGGGATTGTTGAACTCGGCGAGCGCCAGCTCGGCGGCGTTCTTCATCGACTGCGCGGCAGCGCCGGCATTGCCGCCGGCCGAGAGTGGCAGGATCAGCGTGACGCGGGCCTGGCCCGGCGCACCGGGTGCGCCGCCGGGACCGGCGCCGGGTGGCGGCAGCGGTTCGGCCGAGACGCCCGGTGTGGGGGAGGGCGCCGGTGGCGGCGCATCGGGCGAACGGCCGCCACCGCCGCCGCCGAGATCGAGCCCGGCGCAGCCGGCGACCAGCGCCGTGCCGCCGAGCCCGAGCACCCGCACCACGCCGCGCCGTGTCGGAGCCTTCGAGACTGCCATCCGCCCAACTCCCCCGCGCCCGTCGCGGGCCCGAAAATCCCGGCGCGGGCGAGACCGCCCGGCGCGACGACGACATGGCGGCAACAGCGCCACAGCGCAACCGCCCGGTCAATCCTCGCGCACGCGACGCCGCGTCTCCGGCGGGGCTTCCGGCGCCGGGCGCGGGGCGATAGAACCGCCGCATGAGCGCCGCACAGGATCACGATCAGCAGGGCGACGACCGTCGGGACGACGCGGGGCCGGATGGGCCGGAGCACCTCGATCCGGCGGCGGCGGCCGAGGGCGAGCGCAGCGTCGTGCTGTTCGGCGCGCCGCGCCGGGCGCCGCCGCTCGCCGGCGGGCTGTTCGTGGTGGCGACCCCGATCGGCCATCTGGAGGACGTGTCGCTGCGCGCCCTGTTCACGCTGGCGGCCGCCGACCTGATCGCCTGCGAGGACACGCGGGTGACCCGCAAGCTGCTCGCCCGTTACGGCATCGCCCGGCCGCTGACCGCCTATCACGAGCACAATGCCGCCCAGGCGCGGCCGAAGATTTTTGCCAGGCTCGCCGCCGGCGAGTCGGTCGCGCTGGTGTCGGACGCCGGCACGCCGCTGGTCTCGGACCCGGGCTTCCGGCTGGTGCGCGAGGCGCGCGAGGCGGGATTCCCGGTCACCGCCGTGCCGGGTCCCTCCGCCGTTCTCACCGCGCTCGCCATCGCCGGCCTGCCGACCGACCGGTTCTTCTTCGAGGGATTTTTGCCGGCGCGCGGCGGGGCGCGAAAAAGCCGGATCGCGGAGATCGCCGCGATTCCCGCGACCCTGGTGTTGTTCGAGACCGGCCCGCGGCTCGCCGAGGCGCTCGCCGATCTCGCCGAAGGGCTCGGCCCCCGCGAGGCGGCGGTGTGCCGCGAGCTGACCAAGCTGCACGAGGAGGTGCGGCGCGGCGATCTCGCCGGGCTCGCGAAGGCCTATGCCGAGGGCGCCGAGACGCGCGGCGAGGTGGTGCTGGTGATCGGCGGGCCTGCCGCCGACGCGCCCGTCTCGGGCGAGGAGATCGACCAGAAGCTGGCCGCGGCGATGCGCACCGCGTCGCTCAAGGACGCGGTCGCGGCCGTCGCGGCGGCGACCGGCGAGCCGCGCCGCACCGTCTATCAGCGCGCGCTGGCGCTCGGCCGGGAGACTTCCGATGAGCCGTGACGACGATGGTCCGCCCGACGCTCCGCCGAAGCGCAAGCCGGTCCGCGCGGTGCCCAGCAGCGTCGGCCCCGCCGGCGCGCCCGGCCGCACCCTGAAGCGCGCCGGCGAGATCGGCCCGGCCAAATCGCCGGTGCGGGCCGGAGCGCCCTCGCCGCTCGCCCCCGGGGCGGCGACGATGCGACCCGTCGCCGTGTTCAAGACCGGGTCGTTCGACGAGCCGCCCGACGTCGCGAAGCAAGGTCCGGCGCCGAAGCGTCAGGCGGCCCAGAAGCTCGGGCTGTCGGCGGAGAGCAAGGCGGCCGCGTTCCTGTGGGCCAAGGGCTACCGGATCGTCGATCGGCGCTACAAGACGCCGGTCGGCGAGATCGACATCGTGGCGCAGCGCAAGGGCACCATCGTGTTCGTCGAGGTGAAGGCGCGCGCCTCGCTCGACGCCGCCGCCGAGTCGGTGTCGATGCGCCAGCGCGGCCGCATCCTCGATGCGGCGAAGCATTGGCTCGCCGGCCACCCGCAGGTGAGCGGCCTGCCGCTGCGCTTCGACGTGATCCTGATCGCACCGGGCCACCTGCCGCAGCACCTGCAGGGCGCCTTCGACGCGAGCGAGTGACGCCGGCGGTTCCAATCTCCGGTCGTCCCCGCGAAGACGCCCCGCGATGCATACATCGCGGGCCACGCATGAGAGCGTCATGCGCAGGCTCGACCCGCGCATCCATCACCTTAACCAGATAGCGTTCTATCGCAGAGAGATGGGTCGCCGGGTCGAGCCCGGCGACGACGGCTGTGGGCGTCGCTCCGCCTCACGCCGCGCGCGACTGGCCGCCGGACGACGGCTGACCCGACAGCTGCTCCTGTCCGAGGCGCTCGAAGAAGTCCTGGATCGACCCGGCGAGCGATTCGGTGTCGCGGGTGAGGCCCCCGATCTTGTCGAGCACGCCGGCGGCGGAACGGCTGGTCTCGTCGATCGCCCCGGTGACGCCGGCGATGTTGCCGACCAGGCTCGAGTTGCCGTGCGCCGCCAGCTGGGCGCTCTGCGAGATCTCGCGCGAGGCGAGGTCCTGCTGCTCGACCGCGGTGGCGATGGTGCTGGTCACCTCGGAGATCCGGCGCATGGCGGTGCCGATCTCGGCGACAGCGGTCGCGGCGCTGCGAGTCGAGGCCTGGATGGCGCCGACCTGCTCGGAGATCTCGGTCGTCGCCTTGGCGGTCTGGCCGGCGAGCGTCTTCACCTCCTGGGCGACGACGGCGAAGCCCTTGCCGGCCTCGCCGGCGCGCGCCGCCTCGATGGTGGCGTTCAGCGCCAGAAGGTTGGTCTGGGCGGCGATCGCCTGGATCAGCTGGACGACGTCGCCGATCCGCACGCTCGCCGTGGCGAGCCCCTGGATCTCGCCGACCGACCGCTCGGTCCGCTCCGACGCATCGGCCACGATGGCGGTCGCCTGGCCGACCTGGCGGCCGATCTCGCCGACCGAGCTGGACAGCTCCTCGGCGGCGGCCGCGACGGTCTGGATGCTGCCCGACGCCTGCTCGGTCGCCTGCGACGCCGCGGCGGCCTCGCGGGCGGCGTCGCCCGCCATGCCCGTGATGGTCTCGGCGGCGGTGCGCATCTGTGCGGCGTCGTTGGTCACCGACCTCAGGATGTGCTCGACCGACCCGCGGAACGCCTCGATCGCCTCCTGGATGCGCCGGTTGCGGCCGGCCACCGCCTCGCCCTGCGCCTTGACCGCGATGCCGAGCTCCTTGTTGCGGGCCATCGCCTTCTGGAACACGGCGACGGCGCGCGCGAGCGCGCCGATCTCGTCGCCACGGTTCAGGTGGGGGAGGTCTCCGGCATGGCGGTCCTCGGCCACCGCCTCGATGGTCCGGGTCATCGCCGAGAGCGGCTGCGCGACGGCACGCCAGATCACCAGCATGCCGACGACCGCGAAGCCGAGGCCGAGCACCGCGATGGCATCCTGCAGGAGCTGGCTCGCCTTGGTGCTCGCCTCCAGGTCGCGGGCCTTGTCGGCGCGCGCCGCATAGACCTTGGCGATCTCCTCGAGGTCCTTGTTGAGCGCCTGGCGGACCGCCCGGTTGGCGTCGTTGTCACCCCATTCGCGGCCGGCGGCGGGTGAGATCTCGTTGGCCCGCCGCACCAGTTCGGCGCGGAACTCGCGGAACTGCTGGACCCGCTTGGCGAGCGTCTCGAACTGGGCGCGATCGTCCGCCCGGACGATGTCGCGCCACTCCTTCATCACGCCGTCGATACGGTCGTTGAAGCGCATCAGCCCGTCGCCGTAGCGCTTCACCACCTTCGGATCGGTCGACATGTAGATGCCGCGCGACTCCATCACCACGGCGTAGACGAGGCTGTTGACCCGCTCGATGTTGCGGGCGCCGCGCGCCGCGGCGTCCATCTCGGCGGCGAGCTCGGCCTGCAGCGAGGCGCTACGGTTACCCACGATGGCGAGCGCCAGGAGCGTGACGCCGAGAATGGCGAAGATGGTGTAGAGCTTCGCCGCAATGGACACTCGTGAAAACGCGTGCAACACGGACATGGCCTCCGGGAAGATTTAGGCGAACTGTCGCCATCCTCGCGACGGGCCGTTAAGTAACCGTTGTGCCACCTCCAGAATTGGTGCCTCGACATGAAATATCGCGTGGCCGTGCAGATGGATCCGATCGATCGGATCAATATTCGGGGGGACTCGACCTTCGCCCTGCTGCTCGAAGCTCAGGCCCGCGGCCACGATCTGGCCTACTACACACCAGAAAGACTTATACTCCGAGATGGTGATATTTTCGCTCGGACTAATCCATTGTCCGTAAGGGACGAGCCCGGGAACCACTTCACGCTGGGCGAGGAGCGACGCGAGGCGCTGTCGTCCTACGACGTGATCCTGATGCGGCAGGACCCGCCCTTCGACCTCGGCTACATCACGGCGACCCATCTGCTCGAGCGGCTGCACCCCAAGACCTTCGTGGTCAACGACCCGGCGCATGTGCGCAACGCCCCGGAGAAGGTGTTCGTCACCGAGTTCCCGGACCTGATGCCGCCGACGCTGGTCACCCGCGACCGCGCCGAGATCCAGGCGTTCCGGGCCGAGCACGGCGACATCGTGATGAAGCCGCTCTACGGCCACGGCGGCGGCGCGGTGTTCCGGGTGACCACCGACGACCTCAATTTCGGCTCGCTCTACGACATGTTCTCGGTGACGTACCGCGAGCCGTGGGTGATCCAGAAGTTCCTGCCGGCGGTCGCCAAGGGCGACAAGCGCGTCATCCTGGTCGACGGGGTGTTCGCCGGCGCCGTCAACCGCGTGCCGGCGGCCGACGACCTGCGCTCCAACATGGTGCGGGGCGGCGCCGCGCAGGCGACCGAGCAGACACCGCGCGAGCGGGAAATCTGCGAGCGCATCGGGCCGGCGCTGCGGGCGCGCGGCCTCCTGTTCGTCGGCATCGACGTGATCGACGGCTACCTCACCGAGATCAACGTCACCTCGCCGACCGGCATCCGCGCCATCAAGAATTTGGGCGGCCCCGACATCGCGGCGCTGATCTGGGACACGATCGGAAAGAAGCGGGGCGGGTAGGGGCGCCCGGGGCGGCCGATCACCACGCCGCTGCGATCGTTCCGAAATCGGCTATGATGGGTCCGGCGTTTCTCGAACCCGTCTCGTCGTCATGCGCACAGCCCCTGCCGTCGATCGCCGCCGCGAGACTCTCGACGATCTCGCGCACCGCTACGTCTGGTGGTCGAAGGACGCCGGGACGGGCGACGACGTGATCGTCTCCCAGGTGATGAATCTGGGGACCTATGACGACATTCGCCGGCTGGAGGCCGTGATGGCGCCGCAGGAGCTGCGCGCCGTGATGCTGCGGGCGCGCGCCGGCTGGATCGACGCCCGGTCGTGGGCGTTCTGGCGCGGCCGCCTGCTGGCGCAGGGCTGCGCCGACATCCCCGACGCGCCGCCGAAACGGGCGTTCCATGCCGACCTGCTTTGAGCCGCGGCTCGAGGTGCTGCCGCCGGCCCAGCGCCGGCTGTGGCCGTCGCTCGCGCCGGCGCCCGGACTCGGCTTCGTGCTTTACGGCGGCACGGCCGTGGCGCTCTATCTCGGCCACCGCACCTCGGTCGACTTCGACTTCTTCCGGGCCGAGCCGCTCGACAAGGACGAGATTCACCGAGCCTTCCCGCGCGTCGCCGACGGGGCGATCCTGCAGGACCGCGTCGACACCCTGGTCGCGTCCGTCCCGACACCGGACGGCGCCGTGAAGCTGTCGTTCTTCGGCGGTCTCGACATCGGCAGGGTCGCCGAGCCGCTCCAGACGGCTGATGGCGTCTTGCTCGCGGCCTCACCGCTCGATCTTCTGGCCACCAAGTTGAAGGCGATTCTCGACCGGGCCCAGGCCCGCGACTACCAGGACATCGCGGCACTGCTCCGTGCCGGCGGGTCACTGGCGAGCGGCGTCGCGGCCTTCCGCGCCCTGTTCGCCGGAGAGCCGGCGACGGTGCTGCGGGCGATCGGCTATTTTGCCGACGTGCCGGCTGTCTCGGCAGCCGACCGGGACACTCTGACGGCCGCCCGCGATGCGGTCTGCGAGCTGCCGGCCGTCACCGCGACGCCCGGGCGCCTCGCCGTCCCGGTCGGTCCGTGCGACGCGATCGTGGACCCGTTCCCGCGCTGAGCTGTCCCTCACCCCAGCGAGAACAGGTCCGGCTTGGCGGCGTCGCGGCCGTAGGGGAGGCGGTACCAGGCGCGGTCCGATCCCTTCACGCTGTCGAGCAAAGTTTCGATGTCGCAGGCCGAGGCCTGCGCCTCCAGCCGCGCCTTGCGGGCCTGCTGCAGTTCGAGTCGAAGCGTGCCGATGTCCACCATGTCCGGGCTCCGGGAGATGCGATGCCCGTCACCATAATGTGCTCGATCTGTTCCGTAAATGTTCTTTCTGCTCGATTTCGGGTTGTATCGGGTTGTAATCGGACTGGAATCGTTCTCGTCGGCGGGCGGCCGACCCCCTCTACCGGGCCGTCGGCGCCGCCTTCTCGGCCTTCAGCTTGTCGATCGCGGCGCGGATCGGGGCGAACGGGCCGTACTTGTGCTGCTCGGTCGTGAAGCCGTCCGCATAGGGGCCGTAGGGCGTGTCGACCGGCTTCGACAGGAGATCGGGAAAATCCTTGTCGAGCCCGGCCCGCTGCGGCCGGGGCTGCGAGATCATGTAGGCGGCGATGTCCCAGGCGTCGGCGACCGAGAGTTGCGGGTCGAGATAGTCGGTGCCGTGCGGCATGTTGAAGTGCAGGAAGTTGGCCGCCGTGATCAGGCGCGCCATGCCGGCGCCGTCGTTGAAGCTGTCCGGGCCCCACAGCGGCGGGATCATGTAGCCGAGATCCGTGGTCGGCAGGCTGCGGCGGATGCCCTGGCCGTCGGTGTTGTGGCAGTCGAGGCAGGTCTTGGCGTAGAGCGCCTTGCCGCGCACCGGGTCGGCGGCGCGGTCGAGCTCCGGCATGGCGCCGGCGCCGAGCCCCGTCACCGGCTGGCCGGGCCGGTAGCCTTCGGACAGGAACTTCACATAGGCGACGAAGGCCGCCATCTCGGGCGAATCCTTCGGCAGCGACCGGCCGTTCATGCTGCGCGTCATGCAGCTCTCGATGCGGTCCTCGATCGTCACCTCGGCGCCGGCCCGGGCGCTGTATTGCGGGAATTTCTCGAACAGGCCGTAGATCGGCAGGCCGAACTTCTTGGTACCGGCGTGCAGGTGGCAGTTGCTGCAGGCGAGGTTGTTGCCGGCGAAGCGCTTGGCCGGGTCGGCCACCTCCGGCCCGATATGGGCGTAGGTCGCGGTGAACAGGTCGCGGCCGCGGCGCACCAGGCGGGCCGGCGGATCGTCGGGCAGGGCGCCGATCTCGGGGGCGGTCAGGATGCGGTCCGGCCCGGCTGGAGGTGCGGACGGGGCGGCGGACTGGGCGAAGGCGAGCCCGGCCGCCGTGACGGCGACGAGCGGCAGCGACAGCACGGCGAAACGGCGCATCGGGGGCTCCGGGGGTCGACCGGCAGGGCCGGCGGTGCGCCAGTGTGGCCGATCCCGCCGACGAATGCACCAGGTCCGGCGGCATTCGAGGATGACCCAGCGCCGTCATTCCGGTCCGCGTGCCGGAGGCGCGCGGACCCGGAATCCAGCCCGGGCTTCCGCACGTGTCGCTGGATTCCGGGTTCGCGCTTTCAGCGCGCCCCGGAATGACGGGTCACAGCGGCGGGTCGTAGGCCTCCGACTTGCAGGCGATGCTCGCCTCCTCGAGGTCGAGCTCGCGCTCGATGCGACGGCGCGATTCGTCGGTGATCTCGCCCTCGCGCTCCAGCTTGTGGAGATGTACGCGCTCCGCCTCGATCAGCTCCAGCCGCAGCCTGGCGCCGAGCTTGGCCGTGGCGAAGTCCTCGTCGTCGAGGCTGCGCGGCACCACCCGGGTGCGCTGGTCGTTGCGCGCCTCGAGCAGGGCCGAGACATCGTCGTCGATCGTCAGGCCGTCGCGTCCGGCGATCGCCTCGAGCCGTGCGTGGGCGGCGGCAGCGGCGGAGTGGCGGGCGCGCAGCTCCTGCTCGCGGATGACACGGGCCTCGGCCGTGCCGACCGCGGCGAGGCCGAGCCAGCGCATGACCAGCGGCATCATCAGGCCCTGGCCGACCAGCGTGATGACGATGACGCCGAACGTCACCACGACGATGAAGTCGCGATACGGAAACGGCGCGCCCGACTGCAGGGCGAAGGGCAGCGCCAGCGCGGCGGCGAGCGAGACGACGCCGCGCACGCCCACGAAGGCGATCATGAACGGGCGCTGCCATTCCGGCGAGGGGTCGCGGGCGCGCAACGACGGGATCAGCCAGCGCGGCAGATAGACGGCCGGGAACACCCAGACGAAGCGGGCGACGATGCAGATCGCCGTGGTGACGAGAATGCCGGCGACAATCTCGGAGAGCGAATGCGACTGGATGCGCTCGATCAGGGCGCGCGCCTGCATGCCGGTGATCAGGAAGATGAAGCCTTCCAGCAGATAGACGAACAGGTCCCAGAAGAACACGCCCTGCAGGCGGGTCGCCGAGGAGATCAGCAGCGGCCCGTTCCAGCTCACATAGAGGCCGGCCGCGACGGTCGCGAGCACGCCGGAGCCGCCGAGATGCTCGGGCACCCAGTAGCAGAGATACGGCGTCATGATCGACAGGGTGATCTCGACCCGCGGGTCGCGCGCCCAGTGGCGCAGCCGCAGGCTGATCCAGCCGACCGCGATGCCCCAGAAAACCTCGCCGACCACGATGGCGCCGAAGGTTCCGGCGGCCTGCGGAAACGAGAACACGCCGGTGCTCACCGCCGCGACGGCGAAGCGGTAGAGGATCAGGGCGGTCGCGTCGTTGGCCAGCCCCTCGCCCTCCAGCACGACGAGGACGCGGCGCGGCAGGCCGAGCCGGCGGGCGACGGCGAGCGGCGCCACCACGTCGGGCGGCGACACGATGGCGCCGAGCACGAAGGCGACCGGCCAGGGCAGGCCGATCAGGTAATGGGCGCCGGCCGCCACCGCGATCGTGGTGAAGACCACGCAGCCGAAGGCGAGCAGCGAGATCGAGCGCAGGTTGAAGCGGAACTCGCGCCAGCTCATGGCGACGCCGGCCAGATAGATCAGCGGCGGCAGCACGACGAGCAGCACGAATTCGGGGGCGAGCTCGATGGCCGGCAGACCCGGCACGAAGGCGAGCGCGACGCCGGCGATCACCAGGATGATCGAGGGCGCGACGTTCAGCCGGCGGGCCAGCACGGCGACCGCGACGAGGACGGCGAGGAGGAGCAGGAAGGTCTGGATGATCGCGGTCATGGCGCGGGAAACTGGTCGAGTTTTTCCGCCCGTGCAAGGACGCGGCCGGCGCGGCCGGCTAAGATGCCCGCATGAGCCCTACGATCGCACCGAGGCGCTGGCTCGCCCGTCCCGCCGGCTGGCGCGGCTGGCTGATGCTCGCCGTCGTGGTCGTGCTCGTTCTTCTCCTGCTGCCCTATGTGCTGACGCCGTTCCTGCATTTCGGCCGGCCGGTGTCGACCCTGATGCTCGGCCGTTGGCTCACCGGCCAGCGGGTCGAGCGGGTGTGGGTGCCGCTCGCCGACATCGCTCCCGTCCTGCCCCGGACCGTGATCGTCGCCGAGGACGCGCGCTTCTGCGGCCATCGCGGCGTCGACCTCGCCGAGATCCGCGACGCCATCGAGGACGACGGACTCCTGGGGGCGCGCGGCGCCTCGACCATCTCGCAGCAGCTCGCCAAGAACGTCTTCCTGTGGCCGGGCCGCAGCTTCGTGCGAAAGGCTTTGGAGGCGCCGCTGGCCGTCTGGATGGACCTCGTGCTCGGCAAGCGCCGCGTGATGGAGCTCTATCTCAACGTCGCCGAATGGGGGCCGGACGGCGAGTTCGGCGCCGAGGCCGGCGCGCGGCGGGCTTTTGGGCGCTCGGCCCGCGACCTGTCGGCCGGCCAGGCCGCCCTGATGGCCGCGATGCTGCCCGACCCGCACCGGCGCAACGCCGCCAAACCCGGCCCCGGCCTGCGCCGCCTCGCCGGCATCCACGAGCGCCGCGCCGCCAAGGCGCTGGCGGCTTGCGTGGTGGCGCGGAGGTGAATCGCCTTCTCCAGTGGAGCAACGCGAGGGATGCGACAGCTCTCCCGATGCTCGGGCGCGTGCCCCGGACAAGGCGCGTCAGGCCGAAGGCCTGATGCGCCGCAGAGCCGGGGCCGCACGACGGGCGCCTCGCTTGAACGCCCCTGGGTCCCGGTTCGCGGCGCACGGCGCCGCGCCCGGGACACGAGACCTCCACCGCGGCAGCGCAACGCGCGGGCCGACGTTCACCCCTCCCCGTCCGCCGGCGGCGCCGCCATCCCAGCGACCAGGAACGGCATCGCGTAGCGCAGCGCGCCCTCGCCGTCGGAGAGGCTGAAGCCGGGGCCGAACAGGTGCTCCAGGCGGCCGTTGTCGGCCCGGATGTACATCATGGCGCCGTACACGCAGGCGATCCGCCAGAACAGCTCCTCCTTCGAGAGATCCGGGCAGGCGGCCGTGGCGGCGTCGACGAAGCGGCGGCCGACCTCGTCGTAGACGGCGAAGACGAGGCGCCGGACCTCCGGGCTCGGATCGGTCGACGAGCGCCCGGCCAGCAGGTTGAAGCGATGGCCTTCCTCGGTCGCACCCATCCGCAGGGTCGGCGCGACGAAGGCCTCGAGCACCGCGGCGACCGCAGGCGGCCGCCCGGCCGCGGCGGCCTCGGCCAGGCAGACGTCGAGCAGGCGCGTGCGCTCGGCGTTGACGGCATCGAGCCGGCGCCGGAACACCGCCTCCAGCAGCGCTTCCTTGGAGCCGAAGTGATAATGCGCCGCCGCCGGGTTGGCGCGCGCCGCCTCGGCGATGTCGCGGGTCGAGACGTTGCTGTAGCCGTGCGCGGCGAACAGGGCCTCGGCGGCGTCGAGCAGACGCTCGCGGGTCTCGTCGCCCGGGACGGTGGCGCGGCGGCGGCGGGGGGCAGGGCTGGTCAAGGCTTGTCTCGGTTCTTCAGGATGTTGGATTAAAACTCAAGCAGTCGCTTGAAGCAACCGCTTGACTGCCGGAGAAGGCCGTGGTGTCGTGCCGTCACCCCGCCGTCCGGCGCTTGCGCGCCGGCCTCTGCCGATCCCCGCCCCGGCGTTCGCTCCATGCCTCAGCGCATCATCGATCTCTCCATCAGCATCGACACCGACGTGCCGAGCGATCCGCCGATGGCCCGCCCGAAGGTCACCTATCTGGACCACCGGCAGACCTTCGGGCGCCTCCAGACCTTCTTCCCGGGCCTGACGCCGGACCGGCTGCCGGACGGTGCCACCTGGGCGATCGAGAAGGTCGAGCTGACCACCCACAACGGCACCCATCTCGACGCGCCCTGGCATTACCACCCGACCATGAACCACGCGCTGGTCGCCGGCGGCGAGCGCGCCGCGACCATCGACGAGATCCCGCTGGACTGGTGCTTCAAGCCGGGCGTGAAGCTCGACTTCCGCCATCTTCCCGACGGCCACGTGGCGACGGCGGCCGAGGTCGAGGCCGAGCTCGCCCGCATCGGCCACGTCTTGAAGCCGCTCGACATCGTGCTGGTCAACACCGCGGCCGGCGACCGCTACGGCACGTCCGACTATCTCGACGCCGGCTGCGGCATGGGCCGCGAGGCGACCCTGTGGCTCACCTCGCGCGGCGTCCGCGTGGTCGGCACCGACGCCTGGTCGTGGGACGCGCCGTTCGGGGCGACCGCGAAACGCTTTGCCGAGACCGACGACGCGTCGCTGATCTGGGAGGGCCACAAGGCGGGCCGCGAGATCGGCTACTGCCATCTGGAGAAGCTGCACAATCTCGAGCTCCTGCCGGCGACCGGGTTCACGGTCGCCTGCTTCCCGGTGAAGATCCGCGCCGCCTCGGCCGGCTGGACCCGCGCCGTCGCGATCCTCGACGACTGACGGCGCCCGGGTCGCGGGGTCGCCCGCGCGCCGGACGACGATCGCTCCACGACCGCATCGCTCCTCAAAGACAAGAAGGACCATCATGGGACGAACGCACGCCACCCTCCTCTCCGGCTCCCTCGCCGCCCTCGCGCTCGGGCTCGCCGCCGCTTCTGTGCCGGCCCAGGCCCAGACGGCGGGCGAAAAATGGGCCAACCGCCCGATCGAGCTGATCGTGCCGTGGACGGCCGGCGGCGGCGTCGACATCGTCGCCCGCGCCATGGCGCAGGCGATGTCCGGCGACCTCGGCCAGAACGTCTTCGTCACCAATCGCGAGGGCGCCGGCGGCACGCTCGGCTTCCGGGCGCTGCTCGCCGCGACGCCGGACGGGCACGTGCTGGCCGGCGGGCCGGCGACGCCGGTCACCAACGCGCCCTATCTGGTGAAGGGCGTCAGCTACGATCCGGAGTCGTTCGAGTACATCTGCCAGTACTTCGAGAACGTCTTCGCGCTGGTGGTGCGGGCCGACTCGCCCTACGCCACCGCCAAGGACCTGATCGCGGCGGCCAAGAGCGCGCCGGCCCCGCTCACCTATGGCAGCCCGGGCGTCGGCTCGATCGGCCATCTGTCGGCCGAGAACGCCGCGGCGGCCCTCGCCATGAAGGTGCAGCACGTGCCGTTCCGCGGCGACGCCGCCGGCCTGCCGGTGCTGCTCAAGGGCGACATCGACTTCCTGGTGCCGGCGATCTCCTCGGTGCGCGGCCAGAACGTCCGGGTGCTCGCGGTGTTCTCGGAGGAGCGCCATCCGAGCCTGCCCGACGTGCCGACTGCCAAGGAGCTCGGCGTCGCCCGCTCGCTGTCGCAGGGGCTCAACGGCCTGTTCGCCCCGAAGGGCATCCCGGCGCCCGTCAAGGAGTCGCTGGAGAAGGCCTGCGCGGCGGCGGTGAAGTCCGAGCCGGTCGCGGCGGCGCTGAAGAACACCGGCCAGGTCGCGGCCTATCTCGACAGCGCGGCGTTCCGGGCCCGCATTCTCGACGACTACAAGCTGAAGGGCGAGCTGATCCGCCGGCTCGGCCTCGAGGACAAGTGAGCGATGGCTGACAGCAAGACGTCCGGCGGCGCGGCCGCCGGCGCGACCTCGGGCAAGCGGCCCGTGATCGTCACCTGCGCGCTGACCGGCGGCGGCGACACGGTCGGCAAGAACCCGGCCGTCCCGGTGACGCCCGAACAGATCGCGACCTCGGCGCTCGACGCCGCCAAGGCCGGCGCCGCGGTCGTCCACATCCACGTGCGCGATCCGGCGACCGGGAAGCCGTCGACCGATCTCGCGCTCTATCGCGAGACGGTCGAGCGCATCCGGGCCGTCGACACCGACGTGATCATCAACCTGACGACCGGCGCCGGCGCCCGCTTCATCCCGTCCGACGCCGACCCGCGGGTCGGCGCGCCGGGCTCGACGCTGGCGCCGCCGGAGGCGCGGGTGCGCCACGTCGAGGCACTGCGCCCCGAGATCTGCACGCTCGACATCACCACGATGAACTTCGGCGAGTTCGTCTTCGTCAACACGCCGGCGCATCTCCGGGTGATGGGCCGCGCCGTGGCGGCGGCCGGCGTGCTGCCCGAGCTCGAATGCTTCGACAGCGGCAATGTCCGGCTCGCCTTGCGGCTGATCGAGGAGGGCGTGCTGCGCGAGCCCGCCATGTTCCAGCTCTGCCTCGGCGTGCCGTGGGGGGCGCCGGCGACCCCGGAGGCGATGATGTTCATGCGCGACATGCTGCCGAAGGGCACGTTCTGGACCGGCTTCGGCATCGGTCCGGCCCAGTTCCCGATGGTCGCCCAGGCGATCCTGCTCGGCGGCCATGTCCGGGTCGGGCTGGAGGACAGCCTCCACATCGAGAAGGGCGTTCTCGCCCCGAGCAACGCCGCTCTGGTCGAGAAGGCGGTGCGGATTCTCCGCGCGCTCGACACCGAGCCGGCGACCCCGGCCGAGGCGCGCCACATCCTGGGGTTGCCGCGCGGGCCCGCGTGATGCCGGCTCGTGTCCCGGGCGCGGCGCATCGCGCCGTGACCCGGGACCCAGGGCCGCAGGACGAGGCCGTCCGCGGTGGTCTTCCCGTGCCGCCCCTGGGTCCCGGCTCTGCGGCGCGTCAGGCCTGCGGCCGGACGCGCCGCAGAGCCGGGACACGCAACCATACGCGGGGACGAGCGGCAGGATTGCGTCCCAAAAACCGCTCTAGCCAGCCCGTGGCGCTTGCTCTATAAGCCCCACTTTCCGGAAAACCGGGCATCGGCGCGTCCTCGCTGCCGGCCCCTGTCGAGGAGACCGCACCCATGGCCGTGCCGAAACGAAAGACCTCGCCCTCCCGCCGCGGCATGCGCCGCTCGGCCGACGCCATCAAGGCGCCGACCTATGTGGAGGACAAGGACTCGGGCGAGCTGCGTCGTCCGCACCACGTCGATCTGAAGACCGGCATGTATCGCGGCCGGCAGATCTTCACCAAGAAGTCCGAGGACTGAGCGGCCCGGTCCGGTTCGCCGGACCTCGTCGTCGCCCGCCCGCCGCGACCGAAAGGTCGCGGACGACGTCCGTGCGCCCTGCGCCCGGGCGTTTTCGGCGTTTGGCGCCGGGCAATCGCGGCGTCACTGGACGGCCACGGTCGGCGCGTCTAAGAGGCGGGCCATTCCGCCGCCGGCCGTTTCGAGGACCTTCTCCATGTTCATGCTCGGCTTTCCGCTGCTGCTCGTCCCGTTCGCGATCTACAACATCGTCGCCTTCCTGCTGCGCGGCTTCGTGTGGACCGACCCGGTGTTCCAGGTCCGGATGATCTCGCAGGCCGAGTTCGCCTTGAGCTGGGGCGACGCTCTGGTCGTGGTGGGGCTGGTGTTCCTGTTCCTGGAGATCGCCAAGGCGACCCGGATGTCGCGCCGCAGCGTGGTCGACCACGTGCTGTCGCTGCTCCTCTTCATCGCCATGCTGATCGAGTTCCTGGTGGTGCCGGAGACCGCGACGGCGACCTTCTTCCTCCTCCTCGTCATCGCCTTCGTCGACGTGATCGCCGGCTTCACGGTGTCGCTGCGCACGGCGCAACGCGACGTCTCGCTGGAGACGGTGCGCAGCGCCGACTAGATGATCTATCTCGCCGGTCCCGACGTCTTCCTGCCCGACGCCGCGGCGATCGGGCGGCGCAAGGTCGCGCTATGCGCCCGCTATGGCCTGCCGGCCCTGTATCCGCTCGACAATGCGCTGGGGCCTGACCCCGCGTCGGACGCGATCTTCGCCGGCAATCTCGCCATGATGGACCGGGCTGCCGCCGTGATCGCCAACCTGACGCCGTTCCGCGGTCCGAGCGCCGATGCCGGCACCGTGTTCGAGCTCGGCTACATGGCGGGGCGCGGCAAGCTCTGCGTCGGCTACTCCAACGACCCGCGTCCCTATGCGGGCCGGGTGCCCGAGGACGGCCACCTGATCGAGGACTTCGGCCTCGCCGACAATCTGATGATCGCCCACGCGCTGGATCGCTTCGGCGCTCCGATCGTGGTGCCGAAGGCCGCCCCGGCCGATCCGTGGCACGATCTCGCCGCCTTCGAGACCTGCGTGCGGCTGATCGCCTCGCGTCTCGCCCCGCATCGCTCCGTCTGAGTGTCGCCGCGGCTCGATCCTGTCGGCGTCAGCTCTGGTGCAGGTCCAACGAGGCGTCGCGCGCGGGCCGGTCGTGGTGGCGTGCTTGCGGCCGGCCAAAAAAAGAGGCCCCGACACAAGGTCGGGGCCTCCCAGCGGAAGGAGCGGTGCCGGGTCTCCGCTCCTCCCGTATCGGGCCGCGAGGCGCGCCCCGCAGGGTGCGCATCGCGGGTGAGACGGGTCTCACATGTTGTAGGCGCGCTCGCCGTGGTCGGCGAGGTCGAGGCCCTCGCGCTCCTGCTCGGCGGTCGGCCGCAGGCCGACGACGAGGTCGACGATCTTGTAGAGGATCGCCGAGCCGACACCCGACCACACGATGGTCAGGCCGACGGCCTTGAGCTGCGAGATGAGCTGCGCCATCTGGTCGAAGTCGGCGACCTTGGCGGCGACGTAGTCGTAGACGCCGGTGCCGCCGAGCGCCGGGTTGACCAGGATGCCGGTGCCGATGGCGCCGATGATGCCGCCGACGCAGTGGATGCCGAACACGTCGAGCGCGTCGTCGTAGCCGAAGGCATTCTTCACGACCGAGCAGAAGAACAGGCAGACGATGCCGACGATCAGGCCGAGCACGATGGCGCCCATCGGGCCCGCGAAGCCGGCCGCCGGGGTGACGGCGACGAGACCGGCGATGCAGCCCGACAGCGCGCCGAGGAGCGACGGCTTGCCCTTCACGATCCACTCCGCAAACATCCACGACAGCGCGGCGGCGGCGGTGGCGACGAAGGTGTTGACCATCGCGAGCGCGGCCGAGCCCGAAGCCTCCAGCGCCGAGCCGGCGTTGAAGCCGAACCAGCCCACCCACAGCAGGGCGGCGCCGATCATCGTCTGGGTCAGCGAGTGGGGAGGCATCAGCTCCTTGCCGAAGCCGATGCGACGGCCGACGATCAGGGCGCCGACGATGCCGGCGATGCCCGCATTGATGTGCACCACGGTGCCGCCGGCGAAGTCGAGCGCGCCCCACGAGAAGATCTGGCCGGCGTCGGCCATCACCTCGTCGAGCTTGGCCTGGGCGGCCGCCTTGGCGGCGGCGTCAGTGGCCGCGGCGACGGCGGCGGCGGCGTCGGCGATCGCGTCCGGGCCGGCCCAGTACCAGACCATGTGGGCGATCGGGAAGTAGATCAGCGTGACCCACAGCGGGATGAACAGGGCGAGCGCCGAGAACTTCATGCGCTCGGCGAAGGCGCCGACGATCAGGGCGGGCGTGATCGCCGCGAAGGTCATCTGGAAGCAGACGTAGATCAGCTCGGAGATGTTGGCGCCGACCGAGAAGGTCGCGGCCTTCGTCTCCGGCGTCACGCCGGCCAGGAACAGCTTGGAGAAGCCGCCGATGAAGGGCGAGCCGCCCGTGAAGGTGACGCTGTAGCCGTAGATGGCCCACAGCACGACGCAGATGCAGACCGTGTAGAAGACGTGCGCCAGCACCGACAGCATGTTCTTGGAGCGCACCAGGCCGCCGTAGAACAGCGCGAGGCCCGGGATCGTCATCAGCAGAACGAGCACGGCCGACGTCATCATCCAGGCGTTGTCGCCCTTGTTGACGGTCGGCTCGGCCGCGAAGGCCGTGCTCGCCGCCAGCATCGCGACCGCGAAGGCCGCGATGCCCGCACGATACGGATTCTTTGTTGTCATCATGTCACTCCTGTCCGTTGGGTGCGGATCACAGCGCCGCATTGTCGGTTTCGCCGGTCCGGATGCGGACCGCCTGATCGATGCCGACGACGAAGATCTTGCCGTCGCCGATCTGGCCGGTCTTGGCGGCGCCCGAGATCGTCTCGATCACCTTCTCGACCTGATTGCTCGGCACCGCGATCTCCACCTTCACCTTCGGCAGGAAGCTCACCGCGTATTCGGTGCCACGATAGATTTCGGTATGGCCCTTCTGACGCCCGTAGCCCTTCACCTCGGTCACGGTCATGCCGTAGACGCCGATGGAGGTGAGCGCATCGCGGACCTCGTCGAGCTTGAATGGCTTGATGATGGCCATGACGATTTTCATAGAATCGATCCCCGCTGGAGCCCCCTCTGGCCGAGGCGGGCTGAAATAACGGCTCGGCGCGCGAGATCGCCCCCCGCAGGCTTAGCCGACGGGACCCGAATCAAACCGCGTGCCAACCCGGGTTCCTTTCGGCGGCCCCATGATTCCGCGGTGCTTTGTCGCGTGGCCGTCGAAGCCGGGCGGCGCCGGGTGCGGCGGAGCGGGTGAAAAGGCGGGCAGTCGCGGCGCGACGGCGCGTCGCTGCGCAATCGGCAGGCGTTATCTGCCTAATTCGTGGTCAGGGAGGTCTCGGATCTTACCGGGACATAAACGGCGGGCTACGAAAGTATGAGACCCGGGGCGGGGCGCCGGCGAGCCGCCGCCGGCTCAGGGTGCGCGGATGCGGAGCCGCCTACGGACCCGTCATCCCGGGGCGCGGACCACAGGTCCGCGAGCCCGGGATCCATACTCCCGGTATCGGTGGCTCACGACAGGCAGGGTGTATGGGTCCCGGGCTCGGCCCTTGCGGGCCGCCCCGGGACGACGGCGCGCTTCTGCAAAGCTCCGCGCGGGCGCGGCGACGGCTACAGCGCGTCGGCGTCGGACTCGCCGGTGCGGATGCGCATCGCCCGGTCGACCTTGGTGACGAAGATCTTGCCGTCGCCGATCTGGCCCGTGCGGGCGGCGGCGCTGATCGCGTCGATCACGGCGTCGACCCGGTCGGCCGGCACGACGACGTCGATGCGCACCTTGGGCAGGAAGCTGACGGCGTATTCGGCGCCCCGGTAGATCTCGGTGTGGCCTTTCTGGCGGCCGTAGCCTTTCACCTCGGCGACCGTCATGCCGGTGACCCCGATGCGGGTCAGCGCCTGGTGCACGTCGTCGAGCTTGAACGGCTTGATCACCGCGATCACGAGCTTCATGGCGGCCCCCTCTGTCGTGTTCGGCGACCCGCGGCCGCCGGGCGGTGCCGTGCCCGGCTCGGCCGACGGCACCGCGATGGACGAAGCGTGAAAAAGGCGTCCGTGCGCCGAAAAAACCGCGCCGACGCCGGAAGAGCGAGCCCTCACACTACGCCAAGGAAACGCCGCCGTCAGCCGCCCTGTGGGCCGCCCGGTGCCGGCTCAGCCGTGGCGCGGCCGCACCACGCCCTCCTGCGCCACCGAGGCGACCAACGTGCCGTCGCGCGCGAAGATCAGGCCGCGACCGAGCCCGCGCGCGCCGTGCGCGTTGGGGCTGTCCTGGCAGTAGAGCAGCCACTCGTCGGCCCGGAACGGCCGGTGGAACCACATCGCGTGGTCGAGGCTCGCCGCCATGATGTCCTTCTCGAACAGGGTGCGGCCGTGCGGGATCATCGAGGCGTCGAGCAGCAGCATGTCGGATGCGTAGGCGAGCACGCAGCGGTGGATCGCCGGCTCGTCGGGCAGCCGCCCGGTGGTGCGGATCCACACATGGAAGCGCCCCTCCGGGTGCGCCTTGCCGAGATAGCGCTCGAACTCGACCGGGCGCAGCTCGATCGGCCGCTCGCGCTCGTAATAGCCGCGCACCGGGTCGGGCATCAGCGGCAGGATGCGCTCCTTCAGCTCGAGCTCGCTCGGCAGGTTCTCGGGGCCGGCCACGTCGGGCATCTTGAACTGATGCTCGAAGCCCTCCTCGGGGCGATGGAACGACACCATGGCCGAGTAGATCGGCCGGCCGTGCTGGATCGCGGTGACGCGCCGGG
Organism: Rhodoplanes elegans; assembly: GCF_016653355.1. Classification (GTDB taxonomy): domain Bacteria; phylum Pseudomonadota; class Alphaproteobacteria; order Rhizobiales; family Xanthobacteraceae; genus Rhodoplanes; species Rhodoplanes elegans. The sequence continues at coordinate 40,868 of NZ_NHSK01000149.1, forward strand.
TCGTGTAGCTCTTGCCGTCGCGCAGCCGCTCGACTTCGTAGATGATCGGCACCTTGGGGTCGCCGGCGAGCAGGAAGTAGGCGTGCAGCGAATGCGGCGGCCGCTCGGCGATCTCGTCGACGGTGCGGCAGGCGGCGACCAGCGCCTGGCCGATCACCTGGCCGCCGAAGACGCGCTGCCAGCCCGACTGCGGCGAGCGTCCGCGAAAGAGATTCACCTCGAGCGGCTCGAGATCGATGACGGACAGAAGGTGCTGGACGGCGGACGCCATGAGTTCACGACCTGTCGTTTCGCTGGGATGTCGCAGTGACGCCGGCGCACCGCACAAAGTCAAGGCGCCGGTGTCGTGCCCGCTCGTGATCGCCGGCCGGCGCGAACACTCATTCTCTCGTCGTCCCGGGGCGCGAACCGCAGGTTCGCGAGCCCGGAATCCATACGCCCGGTGGCGGTGGCTCACGAGAAACCGGGCGGGGCACAGGTCGCATGGCCGCCGCCGCACCGGCGATGCTATAGCTCGCGGCGGGATCGCGCCGGGGTGCCGGCGCGGCCGAAGCATGCGGTGACGAGATGACGGTCGAACGAACCAATGTGGTGATCGCGGGTGGCGGCTTCGCCGGGCTGGCGCTGGCGCTGGCGCTGCGCCAGTCGCTCGGGCCGCGCTTCGGCGTCGTGGTCGCCGATCCGGCGGTGGCGCGGCCGGCCGTCGACGCGCGCGCCTCGGCGATCGCGGCGGCGACCCGGCGCATGCTGGAGACGCTCGGTGTGTGGCCCGCCGTGGCGGCGAGCGCCCAGGACATCCTCGACATGGTGATCACCGACAGCCGGCTCGACGACGCCGTGCGGCCGGTGTTTCTCACCTTTGCGGGCGAGGTGGCGCCCGGCGAGCCCTTCGCCCAGATGGTCGAGAACGGCGTGCTCCTCAAGGCGCTGCTCGACCGCGCCGAGGTCGACCAGCTCGATCTGCGCGCCACGACCGTCACCGGCTACGAGACGACCCCCCAGGGCGTGACCGTCACGCTCGGCGACGGCGCCGTCGTTCAGGCGAGCCTGCTGGTCGCCGCCGACGGCGTGCGCTCGCGGCTGCGCGACCTCGCCGGCATCACGGTGGTCGGCTGGGAGTACGGTCAGTCGGCGATCGTCACCACGGTCAAGCACGAGCGCGATCACGGCGGCCGCGCCACCGAGCACTTTTTGCCGGCCGGGCCGTTCGCGATCCTTCCGCTCACCCAGAACCGCGCGTCGCTCGTCTGGGTGGAGACGACCGAGGAGGCGAAGCGGATCGTCGCGCTGCCGGACGCCGACTTCCACGACGAGCTGGAGAAGCGCTTCGGCCTGCATCTCGGTGCGCTCGAAGCGGTCGGGCCGCGTAAGCACTATCCGCTCGGCCTCGGCGTCGCCCGCGCCTTCGTGGCCGATCGCCTCGCCCTGATCGGGGACGCCGCGCATCGCGTCCATCCGATCGCCGGACAGGGGCTCAATCTCGGGCTTCGCGATTCGGCGGCGCTCGCCGAGGCGGTGGCCGACGCGGCGCGGCTCGGCCTCGACATCGGCGCCCCGGACGTGCTGGAGCGCTATCAGCGCTGGCGGCGCTTCGACACCATGACGATGGGCATCGCCACCGACGGCCTCAACCGGCTGTTCTCGAACCGCTCCGACGTGCTGCGCCTGGTGCGCGACCTCGGCCTCGGCCTGGTCGACCGCGCCCCCGTGCTCAAGCGCGTCTTCGTCCGCGAGGCCGCCGGCCTCTCCGGCGAGGTGCCGAAGCTCCTGAAGGGCGAGGCGCTTTAGAGGGGCACCGTCATTCCGGGGCGCGCCGAAGGCGCGAACCCGGAATCCAGCGGCGAACTCGACAGTCTGGGCTGGATTCCGGGTTCGGCGCGGCGCGCCGCCCCGGAATGACCCGTGCTGATCGGTCGGTTCCCGGCCTCACACCATCGGAATGGACGCGACGTGCTGCTGGAAGGCGGGACGCAGGTCGATGGCGCCGTACCAGCGCTCGAGATTCGGCATCGCCGGCCGCTCCGGCACCAGCTCCAGGAAGCGCCGCGCCATGATGGCGAGCGGGATGTCGCCGTAGGAGAAGCTGTCGCCGGCCAGATAGGCGGACTGCCCCAGCGCCGCGTCGGCGATGCCGAAGGCCGCGATGCTCTTCTCCTTGCCGGTCGCGATCGCCGCCGCGTCGCGCTTCTCCGGCGGCGTGCGCACGAGCTGCCAGAACACCGGGATGATGGCCGGCGCCGCCACGGTGAGCTGCCAGTCCATCCACTGGCCGGCGCGGGCGCGGCCGCGCGCATCGGCCGGCTCCAGCGGCTCCGGCCCGTGGGTCGCGGCGAGATGCCGGACGATCGCGTTCGACTCCCACAGCACGAAGCCGTCGTCGTCGCGCATGGTCGGGATCAGGCCGTTGGGGTTCAGCGTCAGATATTCGGGATCCCGGTTGCCGCCGAACGGCCCGCCGAGATCGATGCGCTCGTGCGGCAGCCCGAGCTCGCCGATCGCCCACATCACCTTCTGCACGTTGGACGAAGTCGTGCGGCCCCAGATCGTCAGCATTCGTGTCCCCCCGGCTTCCGCGTTCCGCTCCGGTCCTCCGGTGCGCGGGCGATGGCCCGCGAACTCGGACTTCAGAGGCAACGCCTGTGATCTGCGCTGGAGTCCGGGTTCGCGCTCGTCGCGCGCCCCGGAACGACGGAGTAGGGCCGCGCCTCAGTCGAGGCGGCGGGCCTCGTCGACCAGCATGATCGGGATGCCGTCGCGGATCGGATAGGCGAGGCGGGCCGCCCGCGACACCAGCTCCTGGCGCTCGGCGTCGTATTCGAGCGGCCCCTTGGTCAGCGGGCAGACGAGGATATCGAGGAGCTTCGGGTCGACGGCGCCGGCGGCTCGGTCGGAAGTCGTCGAGGTCATGCGGTCAATCCGTTCGTGAACGTCCTTCGTCGACGGAGTCGGTTCGGCCCAGCCGGACAGGCGGGAAGGCACCATACGCTCGGGCTCGCGGAGCGCCAACGCCTCGGGAGGTGCCGGGTTCCCGCGCCCGTCACCGTGCGCCCTCACTGCAGCGGCGCATCGCCGGAGTTGCGGCCCTTGGCCAGCTCGATCTCGGTGACGGCGACGAGGATCTCGGCCCGCGTCTTCAGGTCGGGCGCCTCCAGGAGGGCCTGCTTCTCGGCCGGGCCGTAAGGCGACATCATCGCCAGCGCGTTGACCAGCGCCTCGTTGGGGGCGCTCTCGATGCCGTCCCAGTCGGCCTTCAGCTTGTTGGCCTCGAGGAAGTCGCGCAGCGCCCGGAGCAACGACGCGCGGTCGACTGCCTTCTCGCCCTTGCGGGCGACGAAGTCGTCGGCGAACGGCGCGTAGGAGACCAGGCACTGGCGGTAGGGCGTATCGACGGCGAGCTCATGCTCCAGCCGGAACCGCGACACCCCGGTGAGCTGTAGCAGGTAGCGCCCGTCGCCGCTCTCGGCGAACTGGGTGATGCGGCCGACGCAGCCGACCCGGAACAGGGTCGGCTTGTCCTCCGGACCCGGATGGGCGCTGTCCGGCTGGATCATGCCGATCAGCCGGTGGCCGCTCTTGAGCGCGTCGTCGACCATCGCGAGATAGCGCGGCTCGAAGATGTTGAGCGGCATCTGGCCGCGCGGCAGCAGCAGCGCGCCCGGCAGCGGAAACACCGGAAGGGTCGAGGGCAGGTCCGCCGGGCCCCGATACGATGCGTTCATGGGCATGGCCGATCTCCGGGTCCGGTCCGGCGCGCCGGATCGACCGGCGGCGGACCGGGCGTGAACACTCAGGCGAACAGGATCGAGGACAGGCGGCGGCGGCCCGAGACCGTCGACTCGTCGGTCGGACCCCAGGCCTCGAACAGCTGGACGAGCTGCTTGCGGGCGCCGTCGTCGTTCCACTTGCGGTCGCGCCGGACGATCTCCAGGAGATGGTCGACCGTCTCGGCCTTGCGGCCCTTGGCGGCGAGCGCGAGGGCGAGGTCGTAGCGCGCCTGGTGGTCGAGCGGGTCGGCCGCGACCTTCTTCTCCAGCTCGACCAGCGGCCCGAGGGCGGCGGCCTGCTCGGCGACCTCGAGGGCGGCCGCGGCGGCGGCGACCGGCTGCTGGGCGCGCTTGGCTTCCGGCACCATGGCGAGCGTCTGCCGGGCCTGGTCGAGCGCGCCGGTCTCGACATAGCAGCGCACCAGGCCCGCCATGGCGTGCAGGTTCTCCGGATCGTGCTGGAGCACCTGGGCGTAGATCTGCGCGGCCGAGCCGGCGTCGCCGTCGACCAGGGCGGCGTCAGCCGCCTCCAGGGCCTCGGCGACCGGGTCGCCCTCGGGCGCCGCGCGGCCGCGGGTCAGCCGGTCCAGGAAGGCGACGATCTGGCTCTCGGGGAGCGCGCCCATGAAGCCGTCGGCGATGCGGCCGTCGGCGAAGGCCAGCACGGCCGGGATCGACTGGATGCCGAGCTGCTGCTGGAGCTGCTGGAACACGGCGCGATGCTGCTCGATGTTCAGCTTGACCAGCTTCACCTTGCCGCGGGCCGCCTTGACCAGCTTCTCCAGCACCGGCGTGAGCTGCTTGCAGGGCTGGCACCAGTCGGCCCAGAGGTCGAGGAGCACGGGCTGCCGGCGCGACTCCTCGATCACGTCCTTGGCGAACTCTTGCGTGGTCGTGTCCTTGATGAGCCCGTCCGCGGCCACCGCCGCCCCGCCGTCCTGAAGCATCTGGAGTGTCCTTGTATCCGGGTGCCGCCGCCCCCATCGAGCGACTAGATGGGGAAGCACGGAACTCATTGCAATCGCGTCGTCAACCGGGCGCGTCGTCAATCCGGCGAGGCGCCGCCCGAGACCGTGAGGAGGCGTGGCTCGTGACCCGTGTGGCGCAGGAAGCGCAGGAGGTCGGCGGGCGCGATCGCCGTCGTCATGGTGTTGACCAGCGGATGATAGTTGAGCGGGTCGTGCGCCAGCATGGGCTCGTCCAGCACGACGGTGACCCGCAGGGCGGTGTCGTTGATGACGGCGAACGGGGTCACCGAGCCGGGCGTCACCCCGAGGACCTCCTGCATGAGCTCGGCCGAGCCGAACGAGAACCGGCCGGCATCCAGCCGCCGGTGCAGGCCCTTGAGGTCGATCACGGCGTCTTCGAGCGCCACCACCAAGTACAGCGTGCCCCGCTTGTCCTTGAGAAACAAGTTTTTCGTGTGCCCGCCCGGGATCGTGCCGCGCAGCGCCTGCGATTCCTCGACCGTGAACAGCGGCGGATGCGACACGGTGCGGTGCGCGACGCCGAGCCGGTCGAGGCAGGCGAACAGGTCGTCGGGGGTGGCGGG